>CAYXPN010000047.1:0-23480 GCA_964467075.1 uncultured Planctomycetaceae bacterium | reverse complement strand
CACACTGGTCGCGCGAGGCCACCACCAGCACGCCGTCGGACCTCAGCGCAGGGGCCGAATGCACATACCAGTCGGTGGTTCCCAGCCCGGCCGCGTGGTCCCAGAGGCCCTCGCCTTTCGGTCCGTCCAGCCCGATGGCGAACACGTAGCCCTCCTCCGAGCCGATATAGAGGACATTTTGATAGATGATGCCGGGACAATCGAACCGCTGGCGGCTGAAGAAGCACGGCGCGGGTCGGCTCAGCCGGCCTTCGGCGTCCACTCTGTGCAACCCGCCTTCGAGGCGGCTGATGTAGGTGTTGCCCTGGGCATCGACCACCGGGGCGGCATAGCCGAGCGGCTCGCCCACCGCGGCCGGGGACCAAAGCTGCTTGCCGTCGGACGACAGCCCGTGCAAGGTGCCGTCGGCCGCATGGAAGCGCAAGCTCCCGTCCGGGGCCACCACCACCGGCCCGGGCACGCGGCAGCCGGTCACGTATTCCCAGCAATGCTGCGGCTTGTTCTGCTGCTGCGTCAGGCAGATCAGGCGGTCGTGATGGTGCAGGTAGATGCGTCCCTGCCGGTCCACCGCGGGCGCGCTCAGCATGGGAGTGGCTTCGTCTTCGTAAGGCGGCTCTGCCGGCCACGCCCAGAGAAACTGCTCAGGCCTGACAGGCGTGGGCCGCTTGTGCTCGGCAGGAGCAGGCTCGGCCGCGGCGGCAGGTTCGCCGGCACCCGGCGCGCGCGGTATTGTCGGCGCAGCGGGCTTTGCCTCGGCAGGCCGAGCGCGGGGGGCCGCTGGTTTGGCGCCTCGTGCGCCGGCAGTCGGTTGGGCACCGCGGGCAGGTTTCTGCTGCGGGCGCGACGAGGTCTTGGGCCTGGCGGGCGGGGACTCTGGGGGGGGAGTTGACGGAGGCGGAACAACCGGGGGTTGCGCAGGCGGCGGACCCGTGGTTGACCGCGGAGACACCCGCGCCCGCGGGGCCTTCGGCGGGCCGGAGGGCGCTTGGGGAGGCGCGGGCGTTTGCGCGCCGGTGGGCTTCGTGCCTGGCGGCGGCTGAGGCGCCCGAGGAGCCGGCGGCGCAGGGGGAGTCGGCGCCCCGGGCACCGGCGGTGGGGGTGGCACCCGGATTGCCCCGCCGGGCGCGCCGCCCACACCCGGAGCATCACCTCCAGCAGAAGCCGGCGGCTGGGGTGACGAAGGCGCGGGGGTTGCGCGACCCGAGATCAGTTTGAACAGCCCCACGGCCTGGCGCCCGCATTGCGGACAGCGAAACGGCTGCGAGGGGCGCTTGAGCTGATGTCCGCACTCTTTGCACTGGTACGTATTCATGATGCGTTGATGATGCGCTTGTCCAAAACCCCGTGGAACGGGCGATCGCGTTTCGCAACGATTCGAGGGTGTCGGGGAATTCGGTGTGTCACTGCTTCGCCAGAAGCAGCGCCTCATTGGTGCTGCCACTGCTCGCCCCGGGCTATCATATCGCGCCCCTACGGGGCTACGGGCAGATGGCACACCGAATTCCCCGACACCCTCAATCCGTGCACTTGCAAGTCCCAGGCTTCAGCGCACCTCGACCGCGGCCTTGGTATAGACCTTGCCGCCCTCGCGCAGGACCACCCAGCCGAGCACGCGGGTGATTTCCACGCCGCGTCCGGCGGCCGTATGGCGCCCGGCATCGAACCGTTCGCCGGGGTGCACCAGTTCGATGCTGTTACCGATGCCGGCGTCTTCACATGCCCGCTTGAGCCAGCGGATTAGGGCCTCTTCCAGTTTGCTCGTACCCGGCTTGTCTTTGGGCTGCCAGCGATAAAAGGCCTCGCCGATCTCCTTGAGCAAGGGCGGCATCTTCTCGGCCGGCGAGGACTGGAAGACCAGCAACTGGCCGGCCAGTGCGCATGCGCCCGCCTGGCCGGCGAGGACGCCGTTGAGCAGCTCCTGGCGATGGAAATCCAAGGTCGGGTCCTCGGCCAGGACCGGACCGAGGATGGCCTTCTGCCAGTCGAGGCTCCCGGCCGGGGTGGCTGCGCCCGGGTCGGGGGTCTCGGGGCGCACGTATTCGACCAACTCCCCGAAGCGCTCGTCCATGTCCTGTCGCAGGCGCCTGAGCGCCGCGGCCGAGTCTTCTTTCTGGCCGTCCACCGCGGCGCGCAATTCGGCGAGCGCATTGCGGAGTTGCTCCTGGGCGCCGGGGGCAGCCTGCTCTTGGGGCGCGGAGCGCTGGAGCTGTTGCTGGAGGTGCTGCTCGAGACGCTCCAGCCGGCCTTCGACCGTGCCGAGCGCCTCGACAACGCGGGCCCCGGCGGCCTCAGCAGTGCCCGCAGCAACCCCGGCCGCGGGAGTGAGTCGGCCTGCTTCGGCCAGGGCCTCGAGCCCCTTTTCCAGGCCGTCCACCTTGGCCACGAGGGCTTCCATGCGCGGGGCCAGTTGCTCTTCAGCCGTTTGGCCCAATCGTCTGGCGAGCCGCTCGATGAGCCTCTCCAGCAGATCGGCGTCCGCGGCGCCGGTGCCCGGATCAGTGGCAGCCGTGGGGCGGTCCGCGGCATTGGGATCGGGGGGCTCGGATCCGGGCTCTTTCTTGCCTCTCCAGAGGCGGGACATGGTCAGTCGCTCCACAGGATAGGGGTTTCCTGGAAAGGTGGTTTTCCGGCGGCGGGAACCAAAGGGGGCAGTCTCGCGCGAGGGTCAGTGCCCCGACTCACCCGGCGCGGTGAACCCGGCGGCTCGCCATCCTACACGCGCCGCTCTTTCGCGTGCGTGCAAGCACACACCCTACCTCAACCGCCGGCTGACGCCGGCGGCTCGCCATCCTACACGCGCCGCTCTTTCGCGTGCGTGCAAGCACACACCCTACCTCAACCGCCGGCTGACGCCGGCGGCTCGCCGATCTGCCGATTCAGCGCCCGGAAGGCAATTCGATGTTGTCCAGCCCGCCCGTGTCGAGGTAGTAACGTTCGTCGGCCAGGGTGCGCCAGTTGAAGTGGACGTTCTCCTCCAGGATCGCGTCTTCGCCGGCCACCACGCCGGTGACCGCCTCGACCTGGAGCGATTCCTCCTCGTCCTTGGTGGCGCGCTTGCGCTTGATCTTCACGTTGACTTCCGTGCGTCCGATGCGGTCGCCGGCCTCCATCTTGAGCAAATAGACCGGCGTGGCCTGGGCATCCTCGGCCGGGTTGAGCTTCCGCCCGATGAGCACCCGCTGCGAGCTGGTGGTGAACTCGGTGATGTCCTCGCGCGCCTGCTCCTCGGCGGGCTGGAAGAGAATTCGCTCGTTGCGCACGCCGCTGGTCGCGTCGGTCATCACTCCCCAGTAGTAGCTGTGCTCGCACATCTTGCGCTTCATCTCGAACTTGAACTGGGGCAACATGCCGTGGGCGGCCATGAATTCGATCGCCGCGCCCACGACCACCGGGCTCTTGGGATCGACGATCACGCCCGGGTTGTGGCCCTTTTCGTCCTGATAGGGGTACCAGTTGCCCGCGTAGTGGTTGTGCATGGGCACGATGCGCGAGGGCGGCAGCGGCACATACATCTTGACAAGCTGCTGGATGTAGCTGAGCTTCGAGGGCAGCCCGGCCAGCAGCACCACGTCGACGTCGTGCTCCGCGATGCGCTGGCAGTAGTCGTAGAGCAGCTCGTCGAAGACGTCGTAGACCACGCCCTCGAACTCGTTGCGGTCGTAGACCAGGTCCAGCTCCTGCTGGGCGTTGTAGTAGCCCGGTCCGCGCAGCTTGTCGAACACGGCCTGGAGCGAATCGAGCACCGCGGGATCGACGATTTCCGGGTCGGTCTGCGAGATGGGCTCGTCGGTCACTTCGTCCACGGCGTTGTCCAGATAGGCCTGGGCCAGGGGGACCAGCAGGCGGTTCATCCAGGAAACGCGCTGGGAGCGGATTTCGCGGTTGCGCGGCACCTCGGGGCCGAAGAGCAATTGCACGTCCTCGTCTTCCAGCCCCAGCGCCTCGGCAAAGGCGGGCACGATGATCGTCTCCAGCAGGCGCTTGACCAGTTGGTCGCCGCCCAGATAGATGCCGTCCTGGTGGAGCACCTCGCCGCGAATCGTATCGTCGATGCGCGACTCGAAGGTGTATCGGGCGATCATCAGGTCGGTCGTGCCGCCGCCGATGTCGATGCAGGCGATGCGGATTTCCTGGGCCCCCTCGCCCTGCGCGTCGGGTGCCGGCTCGCGGCGCCGTGCAGCCGCCGGGCGGGCAGCCCCCGGGCGGCGCAGGCCCGGCCGATTGCGGCGACTGCCGGCCGGCGCAGCCACTTCCTGGGGTGCTTCCTCGGGCTGCGGAGGCTTCTGCCCGCGGTCCTGGTGGTGGGTGGCGAACCAGAGGCGCGGGTCCTGGCCGAGCATGCGCAGCTCGCTCCAGATGTAGGTCAGATGGACCGCGCTGGCCTCGTCGATACTGATATTCAACTCGGGTCGGACGCGCTGGCTCTTGCCCAGGGACATGGCGAAGATGTTGATGGCCTTTTGCGCCTGGGCGGCCAGGCGGCATTGCTCCTCCTGGACCATGCCGCTGGGGTAAGTGAGCGTGAGCGTGCGGATTTCGCGCGTGCGCCCGGCGTCGCCCGAGGCGTGGCGATAGGCCCCGGAGTTCACGTAGGCGTATGCCTGGCAAATCAGCTCGTAGAGCGCCGCGGTCATCATCACGCGCGGGGCATGGCGCGGTTTGAGCGGGGCCTCGCTGGCGAATTCCTCTTCGCGCGGGCGCTCGTTTTCGAGCAGGAAATCGCGGTCGTCCTCGTGGATGAAACGCAGCAGCGGACCGCGCAAGGGGGTGGTGTAGACGCCGGTGGCGCAGCGATCGGCCGGGTCGGCCATGTGCCAGTTGGCCCCTTCCAGCCAGCTTGCGTCGTCGGCCCAGAGATAGCGCTTCGGCGAGCTCAGGCCGGTGCGGATATCGCCCTCGGCCCGGACGACCTGGGTGATGTCGTCGGCCTCGCGTCCCAGGCGGACCATGGACAGGTCGTCGAACAGCGGCGGAGTGACCTGGACCTCGACCTTGGTCTGGCGCCCGCGCTTGCCGCGCCCGAACCAGCCGCTGCGCCCGCTGCCCTCGTCGTCGACCGCATGGTACTCGATCTTCTTCTGCGACAAGGGCGGCAGATAGGCCGTATTGCACCAGTGGGTTTTGGAGGAGAACCAGCGTGCGTCGGGGATGTTGAGGAACTCGCCTTCGTCGTTCCAGGCGTCGAGGTGATAGCGGTTGACCAGCTCGAAGGGCAACATCTGGGGCGTCTGGCTCACTTCGCCCGCCAGCTCCAACAACAGGGCGCCGGTGCGGCTGTTGCCGAAATCCACCACCATGTGGACGTGCTTGGGATCGCCGGCCGTAGCGGTGGCCGGGCGGATACAGAGTTCCACCGGCGGCACGCCGCGCAGCGGCTTGTGCTGAAGGTCGAGCAGCCCTTCCAGCCGGACCACGAAATCGCGCGTCAGGGCGCTGGCCTGGCAAAAGTAGCCCACGTCCGGATCGCCGCAACTGGTGTCCACCGCCAGGAAGAGCTTGGTGGTGCCGCCCTGGATGATCTGCCACTGGATGTAGGGATAGGGGCGCGGCGTCTGGCCCTCCTCGCCGCTGCCGCAAAAGCAGCGCTGCCAGCCGTAGCCGATCTGCGAGGTCTGGTAACGGCTGCCGCCCCTGAGCGGCACACATACCAGTTGCACCCCCGTGTCTGCGAACAAAATATGCATGGGTTGCCTGCCAGCAATGTCCATTCGGCCCCGCCTTGGGGGTGCCGCGAATCATACCGACTTCGCGCCGGGCCGTCCACGACGGGTGGAATCTTGTCTGAATCGGGAGCTTACGCTCCCGGCTCGCCACGGCCGGTCGAATTCTGTGCGAACCGGGAGGAGTTGCCTCGCTCGGCTGAAGTGTCACAAAACCGGCTTACTTCTCGTAGGGTTCGAGGATCTGGATCAAGTCCGGATTGCCCGGCGGAATCTTCACGTGCTCGCCCGCAGCCTCGGCCAGCGCCAAGGGCATGCGCAAGGCCCAGCGCCTCACAAAAGACGCCATCAGGCCGAACCGCTGGAAATCGCCGTCGCCCTCGACGACCGGCGCGGGACGCGGTTGCTCCTCGGCCTGCGGCGCCTGCTGGCGCGGCGAGTCGGGCGGCGCGATGGGCACCAGGCTGGGGCCGGGATTGAGCAGGAAATCGTTCAGGATCACGCGCACGTATTTGCGCCGGGCGCGGCGTCGGGCCGCCTCGTCGCGGGTTTTCAGGTTCACCACCGGGGCCAGGCGGCTGAGCAGGTCCTCGAACACCTGCTCGGTGAGCAGGTAGTCACGCAAGTAGCGGCTGAAGGCGGTCACGTCGTTCGGATCGAGCCAGGGTCCGCCTTCGCGGTGCGCCTTGCAGAACTCCTCCCAGCGCCGGGGCACGGCCACGGTGGCCCATTCGTGCAGGAACTGGCGCAACTGCCGGGGCAGGGGGTCGCCGTGGCGCCGGCTCTGGGTCTCGGCACAGTCGGCCAGTTTCATCTCGTCGCCTTCGGCCACACAGAGCGATTCCTGCAGGGCGTGGACGCGGTAGTAGACCTGCTGCTCGTTGGAGAGAAGCCACTCGACCACGCGGCGGGCCGCGGCGATCCGTTTCTCCCGGTCCACGTTCACATCGGGATCGACCACCCAGTCGCGCGAAAGCTGCAACAGGCGGTTCTCGACCTCCAGGATTTCCTTCTGGAGCTGGTTCTGCTTGTCCTCGGCAGTGGTCACCGCGCGGATGCCGGCGCTGATCAGCGAGAGCCCACCGTCGTCGTCGCGCATGGCCGTGTCCCAGCGGAGCTCCGCGGCCTTCATATACTCGGCGACCATCTCCGAGGCCAGGAAGGCCTTGCGCGCGCGCGCCCATTTCTCGGGGTCTTCCTTGCGGCGCTGCTCGTCGTTGGTGTCCCAGGTGCCGGGATAGCGGATGGGATAGACGTTGGTAAACGGCTTGCCGCGCCCGCCGAAATCGTTCATCACCGGCCCCAGCGCATCGACCAACTGGCCCAGCCGGTTGTTGTAGAGCATCTTGTCCGCATATTCCTCGCGGTTGCGGAACTCCTCGTCGATGCCCGTCAGGCCGATGAACAAGGCGGGAATCTCGTCGGGCACGCGCGTGGGCCAGGCCTTCTCTCCGTAGCGTGCCCGGCCCCACTTGTCGATGTGGAACTTCATCTGGGCGGTCACCTCCAGGTTGCCGCCGCGGTTCAGGAGCAGGAGCGTCTGGATCTGCAGCTCGTCGGTGTAGCGTTCGAACAGGTAGGCCACCTTGCCGCGCTTGACGATCTCCATCTGCTCTTCCAGGGTGTCGGCCGAGGTGCGCTTGCCCTGCTCCGCGCCCTGGCGCCCGGCGCGCATGCCCGGGATGTCGAGGAAGTCCATCTGCTCGATCACCCGCCGCCAGTCGTCGTTGAGCCGGTGGGGCAGGATGGGCATGACCAGCTCGAGCATCCCCGCCTGGATGGTCTCCAGCTCTTCGTTGCCCTGGCCTGTGCCCGGCCGATACTCGAGCACGTAGTATTTCTCGCGTTTGGTCAGATAGAAGTCCGCCCAGACGACTTGCTGCCAGACCTTGGAGGTGCGGCGTTCGTGGAGCTTGGCCCGCTGGCTGTCGAGCAAAAAGCGCACACCCGCCCAATGGGTGAAAATGGCCGGATCGTGGTCGCCCAGGGTGATCTTGCTGAGAAAGTGGCTGATCTTGAGGAACAGCGAAGTGAGCGTGTCCCAGCGGTCCCAGAACAGCGCGGCCGCCGCGGCCACGTAGCCGTCTTCGCTCAAGGGATAGCGGCTCAACAGCCCGTTGAGCACCGCCTCCTTGGACGAAAAGCCTCGCCGATCCACGCTGCGCATGTAGGAATAGGCGTCGAGGATGTCCATCCGCCACTTGCGATCCACCTCGCTGCCCGGATGGCTGCGCGTAAGCTCCTCGAACAGGCTCTCCAGCTCGCTCTGGTTCCAGGTGCGGTCCGGGGTCTTGCACTCCACGTGAAACCCCCGCGCCAAGACGCGCAGCCACTCGACGCGCGTCAGCGCGCGGACCATCACCGGAAACTCGGGCGAGACGCTGGCGCCCATGCGGTCCTTGGTCGTAAATCGGGTGACCAGGGCCGTGGCCTCGTTCGAGCCGCACTGGGGATTCAGGTCGGTGTCGAACGACAGGTGGCGGTAGTAGGCCGGCTCGCCCAGAGTTTCGTCGCCGCCGATCGGGCAGAAGTCCTCGCTGTGGGGCCTGAGCACCTGGCCGATGAACAGGCTCTTGCCCACCTGCGACGGCCCGTAGACCGCCGCGGCCACCGGCACCTTGGCCGAGGTGTACAGGCTGCCGGCCAGCCGGCGCAGTTGCAGGACCTCGAACTCGTCGCTCTCGGCAATCGGCAACAGATCGGTGGCCCTCCGAGCGGGATTGAACTCGGAGAGCCAGTCGCACAATTGCGTGGCCAGCCGCTCCACCCGCTCCGAGTGCCGGATCAGATTGCGGTCGCGTTCGTCGGGAAATGGCATGACGGCGATACCATGCTTGCTAAGAACCGGTAAGGGAACGATTTCCCGGGGCTTCGCTTCGCTGAGAGCCCCGGCCACCCCCGCGCAAACCCGCGATTGCGGAAACAATTCGTTTTCAAACCCTCAAGGGCTGGATCAAGACCGTCCACTGGGCGTCTGTAATCCCGGAAACGCACCGGCGGTGAAGGTCTTGCTACAGCCGCCAGAACACCGATCAACAACAAACAGCTCCCGCAAGCCGCAATGCCACGAGGCCGGCCCGCCTCGGGCGGCTTGCGCCCCATGTTGTGCAGCGGTCTCCCGACCGCTCCACGTGGCGGTCAACCGTACCAACCCCTCCTGTGGCCGGGTCGGCAGACCCGGCCACAACAGCGTGGGACGTGTGGGCTCGATTCGGCGCCATTATCCCCACATCATCATTGTAACGTCTTTGCTGCGAGCCGCAGTGGCCCTCTCGCGGGGGGGTGACGTCGGCCAGTGGAGGCCAGCTCGCGCAAATCCCCGCCCCTGCCCGCAGTCCGGCAGCACTGAGTTCCCTGCTCCCACCTGCGGGCCCGTGCGTCAAAAAACGCCCGGCCTCGCCTAAAAACCGCTTCCGCTGCCCGGCCCGGCCCCGCCCGGCCCCATCTGCTCGACGCCCTCTCTGAGCCGGAACGTGAGCGGATACTGCTGGACCGAGCCGCTCTCGGGGCTGCGCGCCTCGATAATCAGTTGATAAAGCGACCCGCGCGGTTTGTAGGGAATCGGCGGACTGCGCAGCGTCACCACGCGGAATCCATCTTGCGCTTGGGCCGGAACCCACTGCCCGCCGGGCTGCTCCCCCCGCACATAGACCCGGTATTCCAGCGGGCCTTCCGACTCCGCGGCCGTGACCGAGAGCGAGACGTGGAAGTAGTCCTCGTGCGACTCCGGCGTATCGCCCACATCCACTTTGAGGAACCGCTCGCCCGTGACACTCACGTCGGCGAACACCTCCCGGCCGTGATACACCGCGCGCAGTTTCGTCTGCCCCGCTGCCTGGGCCAGGAACCGCCGGCTGCCCTCGGGATCGGGCGCCACCACGGCCGGGTCCATGCTCTGAATCGCCGCGGGCGCGGAATAGGTCAGCCCGTCGGGCCCTTGGACCATCACCGAGACCGGCTCGCTCAGCTCGCCGGGCGCGAGCGTGATTTCCGCGGGCTCGATCCACACATTCTGCGGGCTGATCACCTGGACCTGGACGATGGTGGCCAGCCCGTCGTAGTGGCCCGTCGGGTCGACCGCTTGCACGGTCACGTAGCTATTGCCCACGGCCAAGCCGCGAACCATCTTCTGCTCCGCTCCTTCGACCGCCACGATGCCCTGGTTTGGGGCCGCAACCAGGCGATAGTCGGTCTCGAAGGGCATTTGCCCGCCAGCCGGGTTGATGCGCACCGAACCGAGACTGCCCAACTCTCCGGCCCACACCACCAGCGGATTCGGGGCCGCGTCCAGACCCACGCCGTGCGCAAACACCTCGCCCACGGTGACCAACAGCGGGTCGGCCGTCAGTGTGCCGAGCCGGGCCCCCAGCCTGGCCTGGCCCGGTCCGGTGGGTCGGAAGAACGGCCCGTCAGCGGTCTTCTCAGCCACCACCACGTTGGGCACGGGGCTTTCGCTCACTTCCAGGTTCGGGTCCCTGGTCACTTCGCGTCCGAGTGAGCCATCGGCCAGCGCCTCGAACACGCGTGCAGGTGCCCCGGCCCCGCCCACATCCAGGCGCAACACGTCGGGCAGGAAGCGCAGGCCCACCACCTCGGCGGGCGGAACCTCGACCACGCCTCCCGGCACACGCTCCACAATCCGGCCCGGCCCCACACCGCGCCAGTGTCCGCCACGACCATAACCACCGTACCAATAGTCAGGATCCCAGACGCGCGTGCGAGGGCGATATCTGGTCGTGCCGCCCGGACCCGGCAAGACCAGGTCCGTGGCCGCGGGCCCGGTCGCCACGTCCAAGGTGGCTTCGGCCCGCTGGGTGCCGACCCGGGCCACCACCGTGGTTCTTCCCGGGGCCGCGGCGCGCACGGCGTTCGGGCCGATCGGCTGCGCGACCTCGGGATCGGTGGTGTGCAGATCCAGCCCGTCTTCGATCCCCAGCACCACACGCCGTCCACCCCGCAGGCCGGTGACCTGATAGACCACTGTGGCGCCCCGCGGGACGGTCTGCTGCACCGGATCGATCTGCAAGTCGACCAGTGCCTGCTCAGAGACGCTCACCGGCACCTGGCCCTTGAGCCGGGCCTGCCACTCGACGTCCACCACGGCCTGGCCCGGCGAAACACCGACTACCTGGTTGCCCCCAGCAATGCGCACGGCATCCGGCTGGGGACCACTGGAGCTGAGCGTCAGGTCGGGCTGGGCAAACAGCTCATAGGTGCCGCTGGGTGCCTGGCCCAGGATGCGCAGGCGCGCGCCGCCGCCCACGGGCAGGTCCAATCGGCCCGGCTCGACCAGCAGGGCCGAGATGGTCTCATCGTTGATCGTAATCAGCGCGCTGCCGGTGTTGGTGGTCTCGGGCAGACTGGCGGTCACTTCCACCGTCCCCGGCCCCAGTGCGCAGGCGAGGTTGCCGACCGTGCGGAGCAGATTGGGATCGGAGCTGCTCAGCACCGCGGAAGTGGTGCGATCGATGCGCTCGCCCTGCGAACCCACGAGGAACACGCGCAGCGGCAGTGCCGCACCCGGGATCAACGTGCCCAGGGCCGGCTCGACCACCACCTGTCCGTCGGTCAATTGGACGCCGGGCAGCACTTCCACCAGCACATTGGCCACCTTGTCGCCGCAGGCCAGCGTCACTGTGGAAGGACCCGGGCGCACGCCCACCAGCGAATGGCTCTCGGGCACATAGCGCACCACGCCCGGCAGGCTGGATGTGACCGCACACATGCGGCTCACGTCCATGGCCCCGCGAAAGACGGCCAGGTCGGTGCCGATGCGCACCGACTCGCCCGCGCGCATGCGCAGGTGGTCCGGGTCGATGTGCAGCCCGTCGGCAATGCTCCCCACCACGCGCACCACTGCCGGCCGGCTTTCCACTGCGCCGGGCCCCGAGCCGAGGCTTGCCGTAACTGATGCCTCGCCCAGGCCCACGCCGGTCAGCGCCGAGCCGCTCAACGCAGCCACTTGCGGGTCACTCGAACGCCAGACCAGTCCGGGCATGCCGGTCAGGATGCCCACCGACAAGCCGTCTTTGTAGCCGATCGCGTCCATGGCCACGGTCTCGCCGGGCAGGATGGTCACCGGCGCCGGGGCCAGCCGGATTTCGTCCACGTCCACCTGCCCGAGCACTTCCACGCCCAGCGGCCTCTCGCACCGCACCCCCTTGAACTCCGCGCTGACGGTGGTCTCGCCGGGGCGGATGCCCTTCAGGCGCCCGGCGTCAAAGGCCACGGGTGCGGACTCCGGCGGCTCGGGCGTGCGCAGTGTGGCCTTGGCGGTCACCAGGTCGGTCCAGCCATCGGCATAATGGGCTTCCACCCGAAAGTCGTCGAACTCCGCGCCCGCGGGAAACCGCACGGTGGGCCCCTGGTCGCTGAGGATTTTGACGGCCACGGGCACGTCCTCCCCTGCGGCAGGCGTCACTTCGACTTCGAGCGCAGTGCCGTCGCGTGCCGCGGGATGGGTTACTCCCAGCTCTACAGGTCCTGGGGCCCGGGCCCGGTATCCTCCGGAAGTCTCGTCCACGGCCAACACATCCGGATCGGAGCTGGTAAACGAGGCCAGGTCTTCGACCAGCTCCACTTCTTGCGTTTTCGGCCCCACGCCTTCGACCCTGGCCACGCCGGTCTGGCCGACCTGCGGCTGCGCAGGATCGACGGCCAGACGAAGCTGCACCTGGGGATCGGCCGCCACCGAGCGGAACTCCACCCGATTCGACTCCGTGCCGAAGTAGACGGCCCAGACGGGCAATGGCCCGGCACCGGCTTTCAGGGCGGCCACCCGATCGCCGCGCAGCTCCAGCCCGGGCGTGGTCTGGGCCGAAGGATCGCTGTGCCACTGCATGCGCTGCGGGGCGAGCTGGACGCGATGGCCGCCGCTGTAGGTGGCCATGCCGCTGAGCGCCATCTGCTGGCCCAGCGGCAGGTCCACCGGGCCGGGCGGATCGAGCCGCAGCCGAAACGGGGCCACCACCACGGCCACCGGCGCGGCCGCTTGTCTGTCTCCCACGCGCACGGCCAGGCGCTGCGGGGCCTCGGCCGGCGTGGGCGCCACCCCGTGTACTGCCAGCGTGGCCGCGTCGAAATCGGCAAACCGCGGCGAGGGTTTCTCGACCACCGAGACCACCTCGGGCGCCAGTTGCACCTGCCGGCTTTGTTTCTTCCCTTCGACTGTTTCTTCGATCCCCGCCATCACCCGGGGACGCACCGCATGGTCCACGGGCACGACCACCCGAGCCGGCTCAATGGCCAGCGAACGGAACTCCGCCCGGCTGACGCTTACCTCCACCTGCGCGGTCTGGTTCTGCTGGCGCACGTCGATGCGGGCCTTGCCGGGCGCACGCCCGATGAGCCGGTTGTCCGCGGTCACTTCCACGACTTCGGGCTTGGTGCTGGCGAGCTTGATCGGCGCGGTGCTGGGCGAAGCGATGCTCAACTCGGCCAGCTCGCCCACGACCATCTGAAGTCGCTCGGGATGGACCGTGAGCCGGTCGAGCCCCGGGCCGAAAGCGACCTGGAATGCGGCCCCGGCCGTGAGCCGATCGTCGAACACCGCGGCCAGCTTGCCCTCGCCGGCGCGCAGCCCGACGAGCTGCCGGCCCTCGACCCTGGCCAGATTGCTGGGCGAGATGTTGGTGTCGAGTCGGGACGATTCGAGCACCGAATAGTGTGTGCCGTCTTTGGCGACCGCATCGATTTTCAGCCGGCTGGCCCGGCCCACGCCCACCGGCAACGGGTCGATGGCCAGCGCGAGCGACTCCAGCTCCGCGCGCACCACGTCCACGTCGGCCGTGGCTTCCAGATAGGGGTCGTCGGGCGAGGCGCGATATTGGGCGGAGACCGTGGCGTGGCCCTCGCCCAGTCCTTCGAGCAGCCCGTCGCAGGCAAACACAATGCCGTCGTTTTGCGGGGTCCACTCGGCCGCCTCGGTCAGGTCCACCTCGGAGCCGTCCTCAAGCTCGCCGACGAGCTTCAGCCGCGCGGTGGTGCCCACGGCCAGCTCCACGTGGCGCGGTTCGATGCTGATCCGCTTCGGGTTGCCCGCGGCGCCCACGACCAGTGTGGCATCCGACTTCAGATCGCCCAGGTGGAAGCGCACCAAGGTGGTGCCCGGCGAGACGGCCACGGCCGCCCCGGCCAGCGGGTCCAATCGCGCCACGCGCGGATCGAGCACAATGGGCACGGCCTGCTGGGTCACATCGTCTTTGCGCAGCCCCAGCCATCGGGAACGCACCACCTGGAACTGGACCCGGCTGCCCGGCGGTCCTTGCCACATCGCAGGCGTGGCGACCAGGCGCTGGGGATTGAGCCACCACAGCGCCGCCAGCGCGCCGAGCAGGAGCATCAGCAGGCACAACACCGCCACGCGTCTGAAGCCCAAGCGCCTCGCCGGGCGCGTGGCCAGGGCCGCCTCGCAACTCGGGCACTTCGGGCTCTGGCCGGGACGCCGCACAAAGAGCAGATTGCACTCCGGATCGGTGCAGATCACCGCGGGGGCCGGCTCCTGGTCCACGCGCTGGTAACCCCAGCACCAGACCAGGCGCCAGCGGCCCTGCACGTCGCGATAGCGGAAAAAATAGTCGTCCAGGTCCGTGCGGTGGGGGTCTTCGGTCAGCTCCTCGAACGAGCGACGCACCGCCCGGTGCAACGCCCGTTCGGTCGAGGTCTCGGGCCGGGCGCGCTCGATGCGCTGCTTGAGTGCCTCGACGTCGTCTTTGAGCGTACTTTCGAGGTCCTCGCGCGTGGCCGGCTGGCAGACCACCTCTTCGAGCCGGCCGCCGTGATCGTCGCGCACAAAGAAGCTGACCGCGTCCGCCTCCCAGACCGGCTCAGCGGCCAGCCCGCCCAGCCAGCGGAAAATGATCTTCGAGTTCGAGCCCGAGCGGTCCAACAGGGGCACCCCGGGCTCGACGGCGATGGGCCGGAAATCCCGGGCCCCATCAGACAGGTCCACGCGCACGAATCGTTTGGCCATGGGTCGCTCCCTGTGGATAGATGCACAACCACGAGACGACCAATCTCGAGGCCTCGTGCTCGGCGCAGCCGCCGGGCGCGCCCGAACGGGGGTCTCGGGACTCGGAAGTCGGACTTGCTCTACACACCACGGGACTCAATGCGGTTGCGGCGCGGGCTGTTCGCAGCAAGCACCCTGTACCCGAGCAGAGCCGAAGCAGAGCCTGCCGCCCGACTTCCCAACGGCGGCGCGTGCATCGGTCAGAGGCGACCAGGGGCCTCCGGGTTCCCCGGGTCCCGGTCGACGAGGACAAGCGACAGTCGCTCTGCACGGTCCCTTTCCAGGTTAGCCGTCGGTGCCCCCCTTGGCAAGCCGCCCGGGGTCGGTAGGCTCGACGCATGCGTCGCCCCTACCGATGCCGGGGTTGGAGCCCGAGCCGCGCAGTGTGCCACTGCTTCGCCAGAAGCAGTGCCGGTGTGCCCCTGCTTCGGCAGAAGCAGTGCCTTGTCGCTGCCGGCACTGCTTGCCCGCCCACGGGCCAAGCAGTGGCACACGGGTCGCCGTCCAGGTAGCCGTGTTTGCCTCTCTCTGTTCCGGCCCGCGCCGGGCAAAGGCGAAAGGCGCTTGCGGGCGCGCAAATGCCCACGTACCCTGAAAGGGTCGGCTGTCGCCAAGCGAATTATTCCCTCTCGCCTATGTCGCTCTACCGTTTCGCCTACTATTCGGCCGTTCTGGGGGCCTGGGCCGCCTTCGGCGCCTGGCTGGCGGCCGAATTGCTGCTGCTCAGAGGCAGAACCCAGTTCGACCAGGTCCGCATCCTACTGGTCGGCGCCATGGTCGGCGCCATGGTCGGCGCTGCGCTGGGCGGCGCCATGAACTTGGCCGCGGGCTGGGCCAACCCCTTGTGGAAACGCCAGACCCCGCGCTTGGGGGTCGGCCTGCTCGCAGGGCTGCTCGGCGGCACGCTCGGGGCCCTGGTCGGCCAGGCAACCGTGGCCGCGGGTCTGCCGTTCGCCTTCGGTTGGGCGGTGATGGGCGCGGCCCTCGGCGCGGCCGACGGACTGCTCGAACGCTCCGCACGCAAGACGCGTAACGGCCTGATCGGCGGCGTCTCGGGCGGGCTGATCGGCGGGGTTCTCTTCGCCGCGGTGGCCGGGATTTCGTCCAATGTGCCCGGGCGCGCACTGGCCTTCACCATCCTGGGCCTGTCGATCGGAGGGCTCACTGGGCTCGCGCACGTGGCGCTCAAAGACGCCTGGCTCACGGTGCTCGACGGTTTTCGCCCGGGAAGGCAGTTGATCCTCACCCAGCCGATCACCGTGCTCGGACGCGGCGATCACCTGCCGTTGCCGCTGTTGGGCTACTCGGGCCGCAACCTCGAAATCGAACATGCGCGCATCGTGCGCGGACCCGACGGCCGGTTTGTGATCGAAGACCTCCATTCGCGCATCGGTACCCTGGTCAACGGCCGGCCTGTGCAGGCGTCCCATGCGCTGAGCGACGGCGACCTGATCAAGCTGGGCAGCAACCTGTTGCGGTTCCAGGTGCGCCGGGGGCTTGCGTCGGGCCCGAGCACCGACCCGGCCAGCGCCGGGGCCCAGGCGATTCTGGCGCCCCCACCGCCCCCGGGAGCGCCGTCTGCGCAGGACACACCCTCGGCAGAGCCGTCTGCGTCGACTCCGCCGCCCCCGCCCGCGGTGGCTGCACCACCGAGCGGTCCTTCGGCCGCGCGTTCCGGGCCTTCGGCGCCCACGCCGGACGGTTCGGCTCCCCCGCTGCCTCCGAGCGTGCGGGGTACGGCCATCCCCGCGCCGCCTTCGGCCGTGCCGGCAGCGTTCCAGCCCCGCAAGCCGCCGCCTTTTCGGCCCAGCCCGGCGCCGCCGGCAACTCAGCCCGCTAAGGACGAGCCCTCGCCCGAGCAGGAGAAACACAGCGGCCGGTCGCAGGCCCCTGGGCCGCGCATTCCTCCTCCGCCTCCTCCGCCACCACCCGGGCCCGGATTGCGCGGCAGTGGGCCTGGTTCTTGAACGCGGCGCAATGAGCCCGCCGGCTCGCGGGACGCATCGGCGTGGGTAGGGGTGACGCATGCGTCGCCCCTACAGCGTCTTTCCCGGCGGGATAAAGTAAGCCGGCTCGGTGCTTGACCAACCTCTCGGCGCGCTCTGTGAACGACCCATCGGCGCGTCGCGGGCGGATAACCAACGCCGGCCGGGTTTGACATCCCCTCTATTTGCGGGTAGGCTGGAAGCTTGGGGACCGACAGTCGCCCGTGCTGGGTCGGTGAGCGGGTCGGCTGGGCATTCGTCGCGCAGGGAACGGAGTCGGGCTTCTCGGGCGCGAAAAAGGGCGGACGTTGTTGCCCCGGACGGACGGTGCGGATGTCGACGTGCGCTTCGCAGCGGGTCGGCACCCGGCAGGGCGATCCGCCGGCAGGACCTCCCATCGAGCAAAGCTGAAGCAGACCATGTCCTGGCCGCTGGCCTCGCATTTCAGTGCCATGCTGCAAACCCCGCGGCTGGCCTTTCGCGATCCGCGCTTGCAGGCCTGTCGGATCGAGAAGGACCAGCGCAACCAGCCGCGGCCCTGGGCCGGGGCCTTTGCCGTGGTCTACAAGGCCTACGACACCCAGGCCGGCGAGCCGTTCGCCGTGCGGATCTTCACCAGCGAGTCGCCCGAGCGACGCGAACGCTACGACCTGATCAGCGCCTACCTGGCCGGTCGCAGATTGAACTGCCTGGTCGATTTCGAATACCGCGACCGCAGCATCCGCTCGGCCGGCGACGGCAAGTGGTATCCCTTGATCCTGATGGAATGGGTCCAGGGCGACACCCTCTTCCAATGGGTGCGTGCCCGGGCTGCGGCGGGCGACCGCGCAGCACTCGGGCTGGCGGCCGAACGCTGGGCCGAGGTGGTGCGCGAGCTGGCGCAGCACAACGTCACCCACGGCGATCTTCAACACGCCAACGTGATGGTCACCCCCCGGGGCGAGTTGAAGCTGGTCGACTACGACTGCATGTGCGTGCCCGCTTTGGTCGGGCGCCGCAATCTCGAAGTGGGTGTCGATCCCTACCAGCACCCCGGGCGCAACGAGAGGACCCTGCTCTCGCTGGACTTGGACAATTTCTCCGCGCTGGTGATCTATGTGGCCCTGCGCGCGCTGGCCGCGGACCCGGGGCTGTGGCAGCGCCACGTGGAAGCGCCGGGCTACGACAAGCTGCTGTTCCGGCGCGAGGACTTCCAACTGCCCGACCGCTCGGTGCTGATCCGGGAGCTGGGCTCGCTGCCCGACGCGGAAGTGCGCGAGCTGGTCCGTCGCCTGATCGAGTTCTACCACGTGCCGATGGATCGGGTGCCTGCACTGGCGAGCCTGGCCAACTCCTATGCGGAGATCGAAAGGCTGCTCAGCGAAGGGCGCTGGCAGAGTGCGGTCAAGTTGCTCAACCGGCGGGGCCGGTTCCGCGACGCCCCGGATCATCTCAAACCGCTCATCCAGCGCGCCTACCAGCACGTCTGCCGGCAAGAGGCCTGGCGGCGGTTCCAGCAGATTCCCGAGCGGATCGACGAACAGACCGACCGGCGCCTGGTCGAGGCATGGAACGAGGCGCTTTTCGCCGGGTTCGACCCGGCCGAGCGCCAGCGCATCCGCGTGGCCGAAGCGCGCCGCCGCGTCGAGTCGCTCGACCGGCTGCGATACCTGGTCCAGCAGTGTTCCGGCCGGCTGAGTCTTGCCGGCGAACGGGGGATCGTCGAGGCGGCCGGCCGGCTGCCCGACGGCTATCCTCACGCGCTTGCCGCGCGTGTGGAACAGGCGCGCCGCCGCGTGCGCGTGGCGTCGAAACTGGAGGATGCGATCCGCTCCGAGCGATCCGAAGCCGGGATTGTCGCTGCCTGGCGCGCGGTGCTCGAGGCCGACGCCGGCCCGCTGGTCGTGCCCGAGTGGCAACAGCGCGTGGCCCTGGCCGAGCGCCGGGCCCCGTTGCTGGCCGCCCTGGCTGCCTTGGGTCCGGGGCTTCCGGCCCACCAGCGCGACCGCCGCCTGCTGGAAACCTGGAATGCAGACCTGCTGGCCGACTGCCGCGAGGCCCAACCCTGGGCCGCAGCACACGCCAAGGCGCTGAAGCGGCGCGAGGCGGTGGCCCGCCTGGAGGCCGCAGTTGCCGCAGGCGACGAGCCGGCCATGGCCGCGGCTGTGCAACATCCGACGCTTGAGGATTTTCCTCTGCCGCCCGATTGGGCCCCGAGAGTCCATCGTGCCCAAGAGCGCGCCAGCCGGCTCGAACCGATGCTCGACGCCCTGGGTCGAAGACGCTTGGACGAGTTCCTGGCCGCCTTCGACGCGGGCACGGTGCGGGCCTATCCCGCGCGGTTCGAGCAGCATCGCGAATTGCTCGAAAGCTGGACCAGCTCGCACTTGCTGGCGTTGGATGCGTTGGGGCTGGCGCGGGTCGAGACCGCGGAAGCCCTTGCCCGTGCCGACGAGTCGGCCGGCGGTTGGTGCGTGCGGTGGAAGTGGCCGCCGGCGCGCCTGAGCGACCAGTGCGTGGTGGGCGTGGCCGACGAAGAGCCGCGGCCGTGCGACCGTCCCGAGGACCTGCCGCTTAGGGCACAGTGGCCGGTGGAGCGCGCGGCCTACCAGTCGCCAGCCGGCTTCCTGGTGCCGGACGAGCCGGAGCTGGCCGGAGGATACGTGATCGTGTGGGCGGTGTTGGATATCGGCTTTCAGCGCTGGACCAGCGACCCGTTGCTGCTGGGGCGCCTGGTGCGACGCTCGCGCCTCGATCCGCGCAACTGGCGGGTGCTGGGCAGATTGCGCGAGCGCATTGGGAGACCGCGAGACGCCGATCAACCAGCGCACGCCGACCAGCCGGCCGAGAGCGAGCCGCCGGGTGATCAGAAACACGAGCTGGCGGGCAATCCAGAAAGCGAGCCGGCGGGTTTACCCCGCCGGGAAAAACCGAAGAGCACGAGTCTCGACAAGTAGACCGGCGAGCCGCCGGCGTCAGCCGGCGGTTTGGCCGCACCACCGATCACGGTTCGATCGCGGGGGTAACCGCGAGCCGGCGGTCAACGCGGCAGAGGAGCAAACCGGTCACACCGTTTTCAGATGCCAGTGCCGAAACGCTCGGCATGTGGGTAAGCGGGCGTGGTCGTTCCACCCGAACCGGGCACTGACGTGCCCGGCTCGCCAACGTGAGGAACTGACCGCCCCGCGGTGCGGCCCCAAGACAACCAACCATCACATCGCGGGAGTGGCCAACATGTCGCGAGCACCCTACACGCAGGAAATCAGCCGCCAGAACAAGGCGTGTTTCCTGTTCCTCTTGGACCAGTCGTATTCCATGGAAGAGCCGCTGGGCAATTCGTCGAACCGCAAGTGTGACGAACTCTGCTCGGCCATCAACGGCTGGCTGCAGAACATGGCCATCCGCGCCAGCGGCGACGAAGGGATCAAGGACTGGATGGACGTGGGGGTGTTCGGCTATCGCACCGACCAGCAGGCCCAGCCCATCATCCAGTCCGCGTTACAGGGTCCCCTGAGGAGCCGGGAGCTGGTCTCGATCACCGAGATCGGAGCCCACCCGGTGCGCATCGACACCCGCCCCCAGTATCTGCCCGACGAAGAGACCGGCGAGATGATCGAGCTGCCCTGCGAGATGCCGGTCTGGGTGGACCCGAAGGCCGAGGGCGGCACGCCCATGTGCCACATGCTCTATCGGACCCACGAGATGCTCTCGCGCTGGATCGCCGAGCATCCGCGCAGCTTCCCGCCCATCGTGGTCCACATTACCGACGGGGAGTCGCAGGACGGCGATCCGGTGCCCTATGCCGAAGCCGTACGCAGCCTGGCCACCGAGAACGGCAACGTGTTGTTGTTCAACTGCCATTTGTCGATGACCGCCGCCGACCCCTTCATGTTCCCGGCCAGCGAAGAGGGCCTGCCCGACGAGTTGGCCAAGGTGCTCTTTCGCATGTCCAGCGTGTTGCCCGAGCCGTTCTACCGCCATGCCGTGGCCGAAGGGTTCCCCTTGCAGCCCCATGCCCGCGGTATGGCCTTCAACGCCGATATGGTCTGCCTGATCCAATTCCTCAACATGGGCACCCAGGCGGCACCGGGCCTGCGCTGAGCAAGTTTGTAGCCGCCGAAAGCCAGACGGCGGAATAATGATGTGCTGGTAGCCGCCGAAAGCCAGACGGCGGAACGACGTGGCTGTAAACAAGCCGCCGGCACCTGCCGTTCCACGCTCTGGCGAGCGTGGCTACCGCTGGAAGGACGTGTTCGTTCCACGCTCTGGCGAGCGTGGCTACGGTTGTCAGACAACCCCTACTGTGCACTGACCCCTGCCATGCAGTTTGCGGCCCGCGCGTTTCAACTGGCCAAAGACCCGCAACACCCCGGGCAAAACGAGGACGCCTGGATGGCGGACCCGGAGGGCGGCGTGGCCGTGGTGGCCGACGGGGTGGCCTCGGCCATTTTCTCGGGCCGTTGGGCCGCGCTGTTGAGCGAGGCCGTGGTGGCCGATCCGCCCGACCCCGCCGATCCGTCGGCCTTTGCCGACTGGCTCAAGGCCCGGCGCGCCGCCTGGGCCAACTCGATCGACACCGGCGGGCTGGCATGGTTCCAGAAGGCCAAGCTGCCGCTGGGGGCGTTCTCCACGCTGTTGTGGGTCCAGGTCGCACCTTTGCCGGAGGACGAACAGGTGCCCGGCCGGTTCGGGGCCCGGCGATTGACGGGATTTGCCGTGGGCGACAGTTGCCTGTTCCACGTGCGCCACGGCGAGGTGTTGCGGTGTTTTCCCGTGCAATCGCTCGACCAGTTCGAGGTCGATCCGATCGTGCTGGGCAGCGTGGACCTGAAGCGCGACCAGCTCGTCAGCTTCGGCCGGCTGGAGGAAGACTGCTATGCCGACGACCTGCTGGTGCTCTGCACGGATGCGGTGGCCGAATGGGCCTTGCGCCGGCAGCAGAAGGGCGCCGCGCCCGACTGGATGCGCTACTGGCACATGACCCACGAGCAGTGGCAGGCGGAGTTCGACGAGTTGCGCGCCGCAGGCAAGATGCGCTACGACGACGCCACGCTGGTGCTCTTGCACATCGGCGGCGAGCCTGCTGCGCCGGCGCCCCGGTCGGGCTCGCTCGCGGTATGTACGAGCCGTGAACCTTCTTCAGAAGCGTCCAAACCCTCAAAACCCGCCGGCCCGGTTGAACAACACCTAGGCCAAGCCGGGCGCACGCTGCGCAAGCTGGGCGAAGAGAGTTGGCGACGTTTGCAGCGTTGGATCGCCCAGCAACCGGACGATCCACCGCCGCCCCCGCCCCCGCCGCCCAAGGGGCCCTGAGGTTCGCCCGGCCCTCACCCTCCGAGGAGACCGCGGTCGCATGCACTGCTCGTGTGGCGAAGAAACCCGATTCGGCCAGTCCCAGTGCGCTCGCTGCGGCAAGCGGCTGCTCTGGGGGGCCGACCCGCGCACGCTGCTCAAAGACGCGGCAGCAGGGCTGTCGCTCGTGCTGGCCCTGGGACTGGTCTTCTGGTGGACCGCCGGGCGCACCGGCCAAGAGAATCCGCCCGCCGGACAAACCGGCGCGCCGCTGGTCGGTGGATCACACGCCGGGGGCACCTGGCAAGCCGAGAGCGTGCGCCTGGCCGTCACCCCGCCCGAATACGACGACATGGGACGCCTGCTCGACGGGCTGGGCAGCGGCTACCGCTACCGCACGATCGCCTACGACGATCTGCTCAGCGCAGCCGGCTTGCAGCCCTACGAAGTCGTGTTTCTCACGTGCAGCGGTGTGCCGCGCCGATGGCTCGGCTCGCGAATCGGCGCAGGCGAGCGTCCCGGCACCGAAGTGTACGAAGCCCAGGCCGGCATCGTCCGGCAGTTGCGCGAAAGCCTGCGCCGGTACGTGGGCCAGGGCGGCACCTTGTATGCCTCCGACTGGCAGTTTGCCCTGGTGGCCGCGGCGTTTCCGGAGTACGTGGCCCCCGGGCAGCCCGAGCGCGGCAAGGCCCAGACTGTGCGGGCCGACGTGGTCGATCCGGCGCTTCGGGCACGCCTGGGACCGACCGTGGCGCTGAACTTCGACAAGCCCGCCTGGTATCCGGCCGCCTTCGAAGGTCCGCAAGTGGTGGTCTGTCTCGAAGGCGCCTACGAGACCATGGACGGCCGGCGAGAGCAAGCGCCGCTGCTCATACAGTTCCCTTTTGAGAAAGGCAGCGTGGTTTTCACCTCGTTCCACAACGAGAAGCAACACACCAAGGTGGAGCAAGAGCTGCTGCACACGCTGGTCCTGGCCACCGTGACCGCACGCCTGCGATCACAGGTCCGGCGCACCATGCTACGCGGCGGGTTCTCGCCGGTCGAGCGCAACCTGCTCAGTGCGTCGGTCCGTCAGCAGGCCGTCGAGCGCAGCTTCCAGCACGACGGCGGCGGCGAGCTGCAATTCGTCCTGGGCTTCGAAGACCAGGGCGCTGAGCTGCGATTGGAAGTCACCGCACCGGACGGCCGGCCATGGACCAAGACCGGCACTTCCACGCTGGTGATCGAAGTGGCGGACGCACCGGCCGGACGCTGGCAATACAAGATCGAGGCCCTGCGCGTGCCCTACGCCAACTTCCCGTTCACCTGCAGCGTGGGGCGCAAGCAGGCGCCGCCCTGAGGAAAAAGGTGACGGGCACCATTTGTGATCAACGGCCGGCAGCCACAGCGGCAGGTAGCCGCTGTGGCGTTCCGTAGCCGCCGTCGCCAGACGGTGGAAGGCGCCGCTTGTTGCGACAAACTCGCACATGGGGTCCACGCTCTGGCGAGCGTGGCTACCAAGCGTGTAGGGTGGGTCAAGCCGTAGGCGCAGACCCACCAAAAAAGCTCCTCGGT
>CAYXPN010000046.1:0-23549 GCA_964467075.1 uncultured Planctomycetaceae bacterium | reverse complement strand
GTTGGGCGTCTGCGGGTCTTCGTGCATTTCGCGGCCGATGCCGTGGCCCACGAATTGCTCGACGACCGAGAACTCGTGGTCCTTCACAAATCGTTCCATCTCCGCGGCCACTTGGCTCCAGCGCGTTTTCCGGCCCATCAGCTCGATGGCCAAGGCCAGCACCTGTCGGGTCACATCGACCAAGCGCTGCCGGTCCGGGTCGATCGGATAGATGACATAGGTGGCCGCGGCGTCCCCACACCAGCCCTGCAGCTTGCAGCCCGTGTCCAGGCTCACCAGGTCTCCTTCTTTCAACACCCGTTTGCCCGGGATGCCGTGGACCACCTCCTCATTGATCGAAATGCAGGTGACGGCAGGAAACGGTGGGCCACCGGGGCTGGGGTGGGGGTAGTTCTTGAACAGGGGCTTGGCCCCGTGAGCGGCGAAGAACTCGGCCACCGCGGCCTCGATCTGCTCAGTGCGCACCCCGGGGCGCATCAGGGCGGCGGCCTGCTGATGGGCCTCCCAGACCAGCAGTCCGGCCTTGCGCATGGCCCTGATCTCTCGGGCAGAACGCAGTTCCCTGGGTTTGCGCAACATGCCCACCTACGCGCCGTCGCCGGCTCAATTGGGATCAACGGGCCGCGGGGAAGCCAACGGGTCCAGCACCGCCTTGGCCCGCTCGAACACCTCTTCGACCGTGCCCCCTCCGTCAATGGTTTGCAGCAAGTCCCGCTCGCGGTAATAGTCCAACAGCGGCTCGGTCTGTTCCCGATAGGCCACCAGACGCTGGCGGATCACCTCGGGATCGTCGTCGGCCCGGCCTCGCCCGGCCAGACGCCGAAACAGCTCATCTTCCGGCACGCGCAGTTCCAGGACCACATCCAGCGGGGTGGCTGCCTCGTCGAGCATCTGGTCCAACGCTTCGGCCTGGGCCAGGGTGCGAGGGAAGCCGTCGAGCAGGTATCCGTTTCGGCAATCGGGCTGCCTGAGCCGCTGGCCCACCACGGCCAGGATGATCTCGTCGGGCACGAGCTGACCGGCCGACATGTAGCGGTCGGCCTGCCGGCCGATCTCCGTGCCCGCTTCGCGCGCCGCGCGCAGCATGTCCCCGGTCGACAGGTGGGCGATCCGGTATGCGGCCGCCAGGCGCTCCGCTTGGGTCCCCTTGCCCGCGCCCGGCGGGCCGATGAAGACGATTCGCATGGGGAGAGCCTCCTTTCCGGCGTTCCGTGCGTCAGTCGGCCGGGGATGCGACCGCGGCTCAACCCTCGAGCAGTCCTTTGTAGTCGCGCATCACCAGATGGCTGTCGATCTTCTGCACCAGATCGAAGGCCACGCTGACGGCGATCAACAGCGCGGTGCCCCCATAGAAACTCGCTACCCCATAAGGTATATCCATTGCGGCTCCCACCAGGGTCGGTATCACCGCCACCAGCGCCAGGAAGCCTGCGCCCACGTAGGTGATGCGGATCATCACCTTTTCCAGGTATTCGGCGGTGCGTCGGCCCGGGCGGTAGCCGGGGATGAAAGTGCCGTAGTTTTTCAGATTGTCGGCCATGTCCTTGGGGTTGAAGGTGATGGCCGTCCAGAAGTAGCAGAAGAAGTAGATCAGGCCGATATACAAGATGTTGTAGACATAGGACTCGCCGCGCTGGAACACGTCGTGGAGCTGTTGAAGCCAGCGCACATCGCGATAGGCGCCCGAAATCCATTGCAGCAGGGCGGCGGGGAACAGCAGCAGGCTGCTGGCGAAGATGATGGGCATCACGCCGGCCTGGTTGACGCGCAGCGGCAGATACTGGCGTGTGCCGCCGTAAACGCGCCGGCCGCGCACGTGTTTGGCGCTTTGCGTGGGGATGCGGCGCTGGCCCTGGGTGATGAACACCACGCCGGCCACCACCCCCACAAACAGCGCCGCCATGGCCAGCAGCTTGTCCACGCCGACCGAACCTTTCGTGCCCGCCAGCTCCAGGCCGCCGCCGGCGATCATCGGCTCGATCAGTTGGTATCCCGCGCCGGGCATTTGGGCGAGAATGCCGGCCATGATCAGCAGGCTGATGCCGTTGCCGATGCCGAACTCGTCGATCTGCTCGCCGAGCCACATCAGGAAGATCGTGCCCGCGGTCATGGTCGCCACCGCGGTAAGCTGCCAGCCGAGCATCATTCCGCCGCCGGACGCAAGGAACTGCGGGTAGATCAATTCCTGGCCGATCAGGACGCGCAGGTAGAACCAGCTCTGGATCACACAGATCAGCACGGTGGCATAGCGGGTGTATTCGTTGATCTTCTTGCGCCCGCTTTCGCCCTCCTTTTGCAGTTTCTCCAGCGGCGGATAGACGCTGGCCAGGAGCTGGAAGATGATCGACGCCGAGATGTAGGGCATGATGCCCAGGCCGAAGATGGTGGCTTGGTTGAGCTGGCTGGCACTGAAGATCATCACCTGGCTGAGCAACTGGCCGACCCCGCCGCTGGTCTCGCCGAAGATTTGGGTCATCTTCTGCTGGTTGACCACCGGCAGCGGAATCTGCCAGCCCACGCGATACACGGCCAGAAACAGGAACGTCAGAAGAATCTTCTGACGCAGCTCGGGAATGGTGAACATCACCCGAATCTTTTCCCACATGGCCCGCTCCTTACACCTCAGCCGCGGCCGGTCATCCTTGTTCCGATGAGTCCGATTCCCGCGGCCGCTGCTTACCCACCGGCGCCTTGCCCGGCAGCACCACGACCGTGCCGCCGGCCTGCTCGATCTTCTGGCGGGCCGAGCGGCTGAACCGGTGGGCGGCCACCGTCAGCGCCTTGGTCAACCGGCCTTCGCCGAGGATTTTCAATTCGTCATAGCGTCCCTTGGCGAGGCTGCGGGTGCGCAGCGTGTCGGGATTGACCTCTTCGCCGCCCGCGAACCGCCGCTCCAGGTCACCCACGTTGACCACGGCCACGGCCATCGCGAAGCGATTGTGGAACCCCCGCTTGGGAATGCGGCGCACCAGCGGCATCTGCCCGCCCTCGAAGGTCGGCTTCTGGCTGTGGCCGGCACGCGAGCCGGCGCCCTTATGGCCGCGGCCGCAGGTCTTGCCGTGGCCCGATCCCACGCCGCGCCCCAGGCGTTTACGCTTCTTGTGACGGTGGATGCCCTGGTGGACGTCGTTGAGGTTCATGACAGGGAGACTCCTCTGAGCCGTTCCACTTCGGCGGGCGAACGGAGCTGGCTTAGTGCGTTGATGGTCGCCTTGACCAGGTTGATCGGGTTGTTGCTCCCGAAGCTCTTGGTAAGGATGTCGCGAATGCCGCAGGCTTCACAGACCGATCGCACGGCGGCTCCGCCGATCACGCCCGTACCGGGACTGGCCGGCACCAGGATCACCCGTGCCGCGCCGAAGCGTCCCTTCGCCTCATGGGGGATCGTGGTGCCGGCCAGCGAAACAGCGACCATGCTGCGGGAGCCGTCCTTGATGGCCTTCTCCACGGCCGGGGGCACTTCGTTGGCCTTGCCGTATCCCCAGCCCACCCGGCCCTGGCCGTCGCCGACCACGACCATCGCCGTGAAACTGAAGCGGCGCCCGCCCTTGACCACCGCTGCACAGCGGCGGATCTTGATTACCTTGTCGATCAGTTCGCCTGGGGTCGTGTCGCTTGCCATGGTGTGGTCAATACTCTTGCGGAATGATTCCCCGGCAGGCGTGCGGAGGGACGAACGGCCGGCTGCGCCAAGCCCTCAACCACGCTGGTGACGGGGCACGGAATCGAACGTGTGTGTCAAACCCTCGAACGGCCGGCGAGTAGTCCGACACGGCTAAACTGTAGGGTGCCGCGGTTGGCTTGCCCAACCGTGTATCCGGCACTGCTGGACAAGCCAGCCGTGGCACCCAACTCGACACTTCACCTGTGTCGGGCTACCAGCCGGTTTGGAAACCTCGGTCCTCTCAGAATTTCAATCCGGCCTCGCGCGCCGCCTCGGCCAGGACGGCCACTCGGCCGTGGTACTTGTACTCGCGGCGGTCGAACACCACCTCGCTCACGCCGGCCTGCAGCGCACGCTGGGCGATCGTCCTGCCCACCATCGCCGCCGCCTCCTTGTTGCCGCCGAAGCCCACCGCTGCGCGCAATTGCTTGTCTGTGGTGCTGGCCGCGGCCAGGGTGCGGGCCGTGCGGTCGTCGATGATCTGCGCGTAAATGTGTTTGTGGCTGCGGAAGACGCTCAAGCGCGGGCGCGCGGCGTCGTGCTTCAGGCGATTGCGCACGCGGAACCTTCGCCGGGTACGCTGGCGGTTGTTTCGCTTGGTGTGTTTCACGGCTCGATCTCGTGTCGGGCTGCGGTCTGTGAAGCTGGCTCCGGCGCCGGCTCCGGGCCGCACTATTTCACGACGGCCTTTCCTTCCTTGCGGCGCACGGCTTCGCCCAGATACCGGATTCCCTTGCCCTTGTAGGGTTCCGGCTTGCGCAGGGCGCGGACCTCCGCGGCGAACTGGCCGACGGCCTGCTTGTCGATCCCACGGATGATGATGTGCTGCTGGTCGGGCACCTCGACGGTGATCCCCTCGGGGATGGGCACCTGCAGCTCGTTGGCATAACCCACGCGAAGCTGCAACGTGGGGCCGGCCAGCGCGGCCAGGTAGCCCACGCCGTGGATTTCCAGACGCTTCTCGTAACCCTGGCTCACGCCGGTGACCATATTCTGAATCAACGCCCGCGTCAGGCCGTGCAGGGCCCGAATCTGGCGCTGGTTGCCTTGCCGGGTGACGGTGACCGTTCGGGCCTGGGCGTCGTATTGGACGGCGACCTCGGGGCAGTGTTCCCAGGCCAGCTCGCCCCGCGGGCCCTTCACACGGATCGCGCGCCCGGTGATTTCCACCTGGACGCCGTGGGGAACTGTAACCGGTTTCTTTCCAATGCGGGACATGGCGAATTCCGCAAGCTGAATGATGCTTTCGACGGATCGTATGGTTTGCTCTTTTTTAACAAGCGATTCGGCCGGACACGGCTTCGCACCTGCTACCACACCTCACACAACACTTCGCCGCCGAGTTTGCGTTGTCGGGCCTCGCGGTCGCTGATCACTCCGCGGCTGGTGCTGATAATGCGGATGCCCAGCCCGCCGAGCACCGGTTTCAGGTTGGTCGCACCGCTGTAGACCCGGCGCCCCGGCTTGCTCACCCGGCGGATGCGCCGGATCACGCGCTCGCCGTTGGGGCCGTATTTCAAGTGGACCCGGAGCTGCCTGGCGGGTCGGCCGGGAATCTCTTCCCAGTCCCAAATGTAGCCTTCACGTTTCAAGACCTCGGCCAGGCCGCACTTGACTTTCGACAGCGGCACGTCCACATGTGATTTCTCGACGCGCACCGCGTTGCGGATACGTGTCAACATGTCGGCGATCGGGTCGGTCATCATCGTCGCGGAGGTCCCTTTTTCGTGACGGCTGGTCCGTCTGAGCTTGGGATGTCACGCTGCGGCGGTCGGGCCGTCGGGTCGATCCAGGCGCACCCGAACGGGCAGCATCCAGGCCGGGTCTTGACCCGTGCTGCCGGTCTTCCGCCGTGCTCCTTTCGGCTCAGGTGCTCATCACATCACTCACCAACTCGCTTTGCGCACCCCGGGAATCACGCCCTGGTCCGCCAGCTTGCGAAAGCAAATGCGGCAAATGCCGAACTTGCGGTACACCGCGCGCGGGCGCCCGCAAAGCCGGCATCGCCGCACCAAGCGCGTGGAAAACTTGGGCGGTTGCAGGGCCTTGGCGATCTTTGCCTTGCTTGCCATGTGCTCGAAATCCTTGGGCTCCAGTTCGGCGCCCGGTGACGCCGCCGCGGCCTCTCAAGCGGCCCGCAGCGGCAGCCCCAGGCGACGCAACAACTCCCGTGCCTCCTGGTCGCTCTCGGTGCTGGTCACCAGGGTGATGTGCATCCCTTGAGTCCGGCTGTACTTGTCGGGGTTGAGTTCCGGAAACACCAGTTGCTCGGTCAGGCCGAGGCTGTAGTTGCCGTGGCCGTCGAACCCGTCAGGACTAAGCCCCCGAAAATCCCGCACGCGCGGCAAGGCCAGCGAGATCAAACGGTCCAAAAACTCCCACATGCGCCGGCCGCGCAGCGTGACCTTGCAGCCCACGGGCATGCCCTGGCGCACGCGGAATCCAGCCACCGACTTGCGTGCCCGGGTGACCACCGGCTGCTGGCCGGAAAGCAGTCTCAGAGCGTCCACGGCTTCGTCGAGGAACTTCTTGTCCTGCAAGGCGGCGCCGACGCCCATGTTGACCACGACCTTTTCCAAGCGCGGCAGCGACAGCCGGTTGGCGCGTCCGAGGCCTTCGGCCAAAGCGGGCAGGATGTCCGTCTGGTATCGTTCCAGCAGTCGGGGGGTGGGCGCGGGCTCGGCCGGAGCCGCGGCATCCGACTGCCCTTTCCGGCCCGGCCGCCCGGAACGGTCGGCCTTGCCGGCGGACGGTTTGCCCTTGGTCTTTTTTTCGCTGTCTGCCGGAGTCATCATGTTCACGCAGTGGTGGGTTCTCTCTTGGCGTGACGGGCCCGGGGCGGCGCCACCAGCCCGTTACCCGCCCCGCATTTCTTGCAATACCGTTCCTTGGACCCGTCGGCGAGGTAGCGGGCCCCCAGTCGGGCGGGCCTGCCGCAGCGATCACAAACCAGCAGCACGTTGCTCGCGGGAATGGGCATTTCCTTGGAGAGCCGGCCGCCCTGGGGGTTGCGCTGACTGCGGCGCACGTGTTTGTAGGCGCGGTTGACGCCTTCGACCACCAGTTTGCCGGTCCGGCCGTCCACGCGCAGCACCTTGCCGCGCGCTCCCCGGTCGTCGCCGGCGATCACTTCCACCATATCGTCCACGCGGATGAGCATCAGACCACCTCGCTGGCCAGGCTGACGATCTTCATGAAGTTTCGCTCGCGCAGCTCGCGGGCCACGGCACCGAAGATGCGCGTCCCCCGCGGATCACGTTCCTTGTCGATCAGCACCGCGGCATTGCTGTCGAAGCGCACGTAGCTGCCGTCGGAGCGGCGGGTGGGCTGCCTGCAACGGACGATCACGGCGCGGACCACGTCGCCCTTCTTGAAGTCACTGCCCGGGATCACGCTCTTGATGCTGCAAACGACGATGTCTCCCAGCCCGGCGAATCGCCGGCGCGTGCCGCCGAGCACCTTGATACACATCAGTTCCTTGGCGCCGGTGTTGTCGGCCACGTTCAGTCGGGTCTGCATCTGGATCATGACACTCACCCACCTCGCATCCGCACCTTCGCGCCGGCAACCACCCCCGGTCCGGCTATTGCTCCTGAGCGGTTTGCTCTTGCGGTTCTTGCTGCTCTTGCGGTTCTTGCGGCTGTTCCTGCTCTTGCGGTTCTTGCTGCTCTTCCGGCTCTTGCGGTTCTTGCTGCTCTTCCTGCTCTTCCTGCTCTTTTCTGCGGCGCGCCGCGGCGCGCAAGGCCACCACGTCCACCCGGCGGCTCTTTTCCAGCACGCGGAGCAGCTCCCATCGCTTCAACTTCGAACGGGGCCGCGACTCGACGATCTCCACTACGTCGCCCAGATGCGAATCTTCCTGCTCATCGTGGACGTAGCACACCGTCCGGCGGCGCACATACTTCTTGTACTGCGGATGCTTGACCAGGCGGGGAATCTCCACGCGCCGGGTCTTGGACGCCTTGTCGCTGACGACCACGCCGATCTCACGTCGTTTGGGCATTCTCGGCACTCCTGGCATCCTGGGCCCGGACACGCTCGCCCTGGATGGTCTTGATCCGCGCGATCAGGCGGCGATTCTTGCGCAACTCGCTGGGGGCGTCCAGCCGTTCGGTCTGGGCCTGCAGTCGCAGCCGAAAGTAGTCCTCCCGCGTCTCCTTCAGGAGCTCGGCCAGTTGTTCGTCGCTCATTTCCCGCAGTTCGGAGGACTTGCTCATCGTCTGCCTTCTCCCCTCACCGGCACACCCCCGCCGCCCGGGGCGGCGGCGCTATTGTTTGCGCCGTCATTCCCTTCTCTCGTGCTGCTCTCACCCCGTCACGCTCTCACCCCGTCATCCTGTTAATCCTGTAATCCTGTTAATCCTGTAATCCTGTCTCTTCATGCCATCCCGTCATCGCGTCATGTGGGCATCCCGTCACATCGTGCGCCGCCGCAGGAACCGCACACGCACCGGCATCTTGTGGGCCAGGCGGGTGAAGCACAGCCGGGCCGCTTCTTCCGAGACTCCTCCGATCTCGTAGAGCACCGTGCCGGGCCTGACCACGGCCGCCCAATACTCGGGCTCGCCTTTGCCCTTGCCCATGCGCGTTTCCAGGGGGATCGAGGTGATGGGTTTGTCCGGGAAGATGCGGATATACAGTCGTCCTTCGTGGCGCAGGTATTGCTGCGCGGCGATGCGCCCGGCCTCGATCGTGGCCGCGGAAATCCAGCCGCCCTCGACCGCCTGCAAGCCGTAGTCGCCGAAGACCACGTGGCCGCCGCGGGTGGCCTTACCTTTTATACGCCTTCTTTGGCTTTTTCGGTGCTTGACCCGTTTTGGCATCAACGCCATCGGTCTGGTCCTCGCTGTAGATACCCTGGTTGATCCACACCTGCACCCCGATGTGGCCCTGCGGGATTTTGGCCTCGGCAAAACCGTAGTCGATCTTGGCCCGCAGGGTCGAAAGCGGAATGGACCCGGAAATCTGCTTCTCCCGGCGGGCCATTTCCGCCCCGCCCAAGCGCCCGGCCAGTTGGATTTTGATCCCTTTGGCGCCGGCTTCCATGGTCTGTTCCATGGCGCGTTTCATGGTGCGCCGGAAGCCGGCCCGCCGCTCCAACTGCTCGGCCACGTCCTCCGCGACCAGTTGGGCCACCACTTCGGGGCGGTTGATCTCCTCGATCTTGATATTGATCCGCCGACCGGTGCGCTGCTGCAACTCCGCCTGGAGTTCGTCTACCCGCTCTCCTTTGCGCCCGATCAACAAGCCGGGACGCGCGGAAAACAGGATCACCTTCACCTCGTCGCGGGTGCGTTCGATTTCGATCTTGGCGATGCCGGGATACATCGGCTTGCCGCCCCGGTCCTTGCGCAGCTTGACGAAATCCCGGATTTTCTGGTCCTCGATCAACAAATCGGCGAATTCCTGTTTCGCAGCATACCACCGGCTCTTCCAGCCGGTCATGATACCCGTGCGAAAGCCGATCGGATTGACTTTTTGACCCATACCTGCATTCCCGCTGGCTCAAAGCCTGTGGGCCCTCGGGGCGGGGCCTCCGGCCGGCCGCTGTTCGTGGTGCTGTCGGTCGCCGATCGACGACCTCCTGCCGGGCGCTGCCGCCCGGCACAAAAACTCCTCGCCGTGCGCTTACTCCAGGGTGACCTGGATGTGCGACATTCGTCTCTTGATGATCGTGGCCATCCCGCGGGCCCGCGGGCGCAGCCGTCTGAAGCGCGGGCCGTCGTCCACGCGCACCTCGGCCACCAGCAGGTGGCGCAGGTTGGGCGCGCGCCGGTCTTCGGCATTGGCCATGGCGCTGCGCAGCACCTTTTCCAACAAGCGCGCCCCACGCTGAGGCTGGTAGCGCAACACTTCCAGGGCCTCATCGGCCAGCTTGCCCCGGATCAGGTCCGCCAGCGGGCGCACCTTGCGGGGGCTGACGCGGGCGAAACGATGTGACGCTTCGTATGCCATGGCTACCGTTTGCCTTTACCGCCGTGGCCGCGGAAGACGCGCGTGGGCGCGAACTCCCCGAGCCGGTGCCCCACCATTTCTTCGGTCACAAAGACCTTCACATGGGTCTTGCCGTTGTGTACCAGGAAGGTATGGCCGACGAACTCGGGAACGATCGTACAGGCCCGGGCCCACGTCTTGACGGGCTCCTTGTCGCCCGCCTGGTTGAGGCGTTCGACCTTGAAAAACAGCTTGGGGTCCACGTAGGGCCCCTTTTTTCGACTTCGGCTCATGGTGGCTCAGGCTGTTGGTGTGTTGGCGGCTCGCCGTTGTAGCCACCGTCGCCAGACGGTGGACAGTGTGCTCGTAGCCACCGTCGCCAGACGGTGGGCAATGTGCTCATAAGGCGTTGTTGACGCCTGGTGCATCCACGCTCTGGCGAGCGTGGCTACCGCTTTCCGCTTCGTCAGCCGCCCCGGGCCGGATTATTTGCGGAGTTTCAACAGTCCGTAACGCTTGGATCGCCGGCGGCGCACGATGGCCCGGTTCGAGGGCTTGCGCCGCTTGCGCGTCGAGCGCCCTTTGGCCGGTTTGCCCGTGGGGCTGACCGGATGGCGCCCTCCCTTGGTGCGTCCTTCACCGCCGCCGTGGGGATGGTCGACGGGATTCATGGCAGTGCCGCGCACGTGGGGACGACGCCCCAGCCAGCGCTTGCGCCCCGCCTTGCCCAGCACAATGCCCATGTGGTCCGCATTTCCCACCACCCCGATCGTGGCCCGACACGCCGCGGGCACCCGGCGAATCTCTCCGCTGGGCAGATTCAACTGGGCCCAACCAGCGTCGCGGGCGGTGAGCGTGGCGTGGCTGCCCGCGGACCGGCAGAGCACGGCTCCGCGGCCGGGTTGCATCTCGACGTTGTGTACGTCCATGCCCAAGGGGATTCTGGCCAGCGGCAGGCAGTTGCCCACAGCCACGGGCGCGTCCTCGCCGCTTTCCACCCGATCCCCGGGCTTGAGCCCCTCGGGGGCGATGATGAAGCGCTTCTCCCCGTCGGCGTAGTGCAGCAGGGCGATCCGGGCGCTGCGGTTGGGATCGTACTGGATCGAATGGACCGCTGCGGGCACGCCGTCCTTGTTGCGGCGGAAGTCGATCAAGCGGTACTTTCGCTTGTGGCCGCCGCCGCGATGCCGGGACGTGATCTTGCCCTGGTTGTTGCGCCCGCCGGTGCGGTGCTTGGGGCGCACCAGCGCCTTGGGCGGCTCGGCCTCGGCCGTCAGCTCGGCGAAATCGCTCACCGTCGCATGCCGGCGTCCGGGGGTGGTCGGTTTGTATCGTCGAATCCCCATGGCAGTTCGCGCTGGTTCGAGTCTCTGCGGTGCCCAAAGCCGGCGCCGGGCCGGCCGGCCGCGCGCCGACCTCCCGGTGGCCGCGCGCCTGGTCGGCGGGCGCATCAGAAGAAATCGATGCGATCCTCCGAGTCCAGGGTGATAATGGCCTTTTTCCAGACCTTGGTTCTTCCCCAGCGGAAGCGGGTGCGCCGGGGTTTGCCCTTGCGGTTCTGCGTGTTGACCTTCACCACCTTGACGTCGAACAACTGCTCGACCGCCCAGCGGATGTCGGCCTTGCCGGCCAGCGGGTTGACCTCGAAGGCATAGGCATTGTATCGGCTGGCCTTGTGCACGCCCTTCTCGGTGACCAGCGGGCGCAGGATGATCTGGTAGGGCTCGAGTTCCAGTGCGGTCTTGGTCAGGTCGCGTGCCATAGCCGGTCGGTTCTTTTGCTGGGCAGGTACGTGCGCTGGTCTGCTCAGGTTGCCAAAATGCGCGTTGCCGCGCGCCTACGAGGCCGACACGGCTAAACTGTGGGGTGCCACGGTTGGCTTGCCCAACCGTGTATTCGGCACTGCTGGACAAGCCAGCAGTGGCACCCAACTCGACACTTCACGTGTGTCGGACTACTACGAGGCATGCTCAATGCCGGCCGCGGCTTGGGCCGGCACAGGCCCGGTCTGACTGCCGTTTTCCGCGGCCGCTTTGCAGCGGAAGGCATCCAGTGCCGCGGTGGTCATCAGCAACCGGCGGGGACGGAGGATTTCCAGGGCATTCAGCTCCGCCACCGGCAACACCGACGCCCGGGCCAGGTTGCGCACGCTTTTGTACACGTTGACGTCGTGCTGCTCGATGGCCAGCAGCAGGCTGGTACGCTCGTCGATTCTGAGCGCCTTGAGGATGGCGGCCATCTGGCTGGTGCGCGGCTCGGAGAAGCTCAACTCGTCGATCAAGATGACCTCTTCGTCGATGATCCTCGCAGCCAGGGCCATGCGCGCGGCCATGCGCACGGCCTTCTTCGGCAGCCGGTACGACCAGTCGCGGGTGCGCAGGGCGTGAATGTGTCCGCCGCCGCGGCGGATGCCGCTGCGGCGCGAGCCGGCCCGGGCCCGTCCGGTGCCCTTCTGGCGATACATCTTGCCCGTCGAGCCGGTCACGTCCGAGCGGCTCTTGGTTCGGGCGGTTCCCTGGCGGCGGTTGGCCTGATACATGACCACCACGTCGTGGAGCAACTGCTTGTTGATCCGCGGGGCGAGCTCGGCCGGCTCGATTTCGTAACGGCCGACTTCCGCACCGCTGCGGTTGAACACAGGCAGACTGACCATGGCCTTCACACCCCCCCAGACGCCTATAGTTTGTTGGTCGCGCGGATTACCACCAGTCCACCGTTCGGTCCCGGCACGGCGCCGCGCACCAAAAGGAGGTTGTTCGCCGGGTCCACGCGCACGACTTTCAGATTCCGCGCCGTCGAGCGGGCCGCGCCATAGTGGCCGGCCATGCGCTTGCCTTTGACGATGCGCGCCGGATCGGCGCTGCAACCGGTGCCTCCCGCGTGACGATGGACCTTTTTCACGCCGTGCGAGGCACGCTGGCCGCGGAAGTTGTGCCGCTTCATGACCCCCGCGGTCCCCCGGCCCTTGCTCGTCCCGGTCACATCCACCGCCTGGACGGACCTGAGCAGCCGGCGGTATTCGGCGGATAGTTCGTCGTCCTTCTGGCTGGTGGCCTTGGTGTGCAGCTCGTCTTCCCAATTGGGCTTTGAAGTGTCGAGCTTGTGTTTCTCGGCCAGTTCCTTGAGCATCTGCGGGAGCTGCTCGAGGGTGGGCTGGAAGAGATCGACCTTCAGCTCGGAGCCCACCTGAAGGCCTTCGGTAGACGTGCGGAACTCGCGGATGAACCGCTTCGGCTCGCAGCCGGCCTTCGCCACCGGCTCCACGCCAGCCGCCCCGCGGCGCCGCTGGCGCTTGCTGTCCAATCGGGCCACGTGCCCCCGTTCGCTGCGGCGGGCCAGGCGACGAGGCTTGTCCAGGTAGCCCAGTTGGACCGCCTCGTATCCGTCCCGCTCCTCGGTCTTCAGTTGCAGTACACGACACGGCCCCGCCTGGAGCACGGTCACCGGAATGACCTGCCCGGTGGGGTCGTAAATCTGCGTCATCCCGACCTTGCGGCCGAGCAGTCCAATGGGCATCGTTCTGACCTTCGCCGCCTCGCCGGACAGGAACAACCGGCTCCCGACCGGCATTACCTGTCAGGCTTCCCGCTCATATCCGTCAAACTACCGTTTTCGGGAATCGTCCGACAAGGGGGCCCACACAGCCCCTCGTGCCCGCCGTTGATTCATGCCCCGGGTTGCCTCTCCACCCCGCCCGTCGCTTTGCCACCGCCCGTAAGGTGTGTGCTCGCACGCACGCGACTGGTTGCCGTGCGGCGCGAACAGCCGGTCGTCAGGCGCCGACTCCCTTTACTCGGCTGAATTACTACGCCTATTGCCGGCTGGTGGCCTTGATCTTGATGTCCACGCCGGCCGGCAGTTGTAGCTTGTTGAGCGATTCGATCGTCTTGGCCGTGGCCTCCATAATGTCGATCAGCCGCTTGTGTGTACGAATCTCGAATTGCTGCCGGGCCTTCTTGTCTACGTGCGGGCTGGAGAGCACCGTGTAGCGCTCCACCCGCGTCGGCAGCGGAATCGGCCCGTGGACGATCGAACCGGTCCGCTTCGCCGTGTCCACGATCTCCGCCGCGCTCTGGTCGAGGATGGCGTGATCGTAGGCCTCCATCCTGATGCGAATCAACTCTCGCGTTTGACCGGCCACGCTGACCCTCCGTCGAACGATTCCTGCTTGTCAAAGAAACACCCCACACAGGGGTGTGGAAAACCTCAAATCCTACCAGGATCGATTCGCGCGGTCAACTGCCGTCTGTTTTTCTTTGGGGTGGGTGGGGTGGTCGTCGCGTGCCACCCACCCGGCCAGCCGGAGCATGCAGCGGCTCGACCAGCGACAGCGTGCTCCCGCTCGACTACCCAACCGCGGCCGCCGCAGCGCCCGGAAAAACCGGCCCGCGCCGCTGCCGGTCCTGCCGCACGCGCAAGATCCAGCGCCAGGGACTGAGAAGGTGACAGGCACCATTCGCCGCAGCGGCCCGCGACCAACCTTTGGTCCGTGCCCGGCTTCGCACAAATGCCGCCTGTCACCCTTTCCCGCAATCCGGCAAGGCTGTCTCAGAATGCGCCCGACCCGCTGACCACCAAATCGGCCGGGTCAAACCCCGGCGCCAGGGGGCCAGTCAGCGGCGCTTGCCAGCCGGTCACCCGGCTGTGCGAGGGATCGTCCAGAGATGCGCCGGCGAACTCAACCCGGCTGCGAACCAGCCCGGCGATGGCCAGACCTGCCTCGTCGAGCGGCTCGACGCCCTCTCGGACCGGTCCCCAGGCCGCCACCGCAACGCCCTCAGCCACCAGGGAGCCCTGCCCATTCCACCACAGCGCGCGGGTCAGGGTCTCGGGCTCCAGAGACCGGGTCAGCAGAAGAATCAGAGGTGCCCCCGCCCTCGGGGCGAACACGCTTGCGCTGGCTTCGATGCGCAGCGGGCCTATCGATCCACCCGGACCCTCGCCCGTGCAGTCCACTTCCACCAGCGGGCCCGAGTCGCGCAGGGTGAGCCTTCGGGCGCGGATCAGCAGCGGCTGGTCGGCCCCTGGCCCACCGTCGAGCCTGAGCAGCGGTCCGGGAGCCACGTGCAGCACGTTGTCTATTTCCAGCGCGAGCGCTGCCGCAGGTTGGCACTGCACGCCCGCACTCACTTGGGAAAGCACGCAGTTTTCCAGGCGCAGTCGCCCGGTGGGCAGGCCCGCACGCTGTTCTCCGACCGGGCCCCCCGCGGAGGGCGCCGGCCAATGCCAGACCAGCGCGGCCGGGCCCCGGGGCGTGGCGGCACCGGGAACGGAAAAGGTGCAATTGCGGAACTCAGCCCGGGCGCAGCGAAGCTCGACCAAGCCTTCCGGTCCTTGGCTTTCCAGGCCCGGGCCTGCCTCGGTCGCCGCAGGGGCCTGCCAGCAGAACGCCAGGTTGTCGAACCGAACGTCTTCGGCGCTCACCACCAGCCCGCCTCGCGGCACCAGGACTACGGGCCGGCCGGGCCCCTCGCCGCGCAGGTGTTGGCCTGGTTGGAGATCGAGCGATTCGAGTCGCAGCGCGCCGCCTGCCGAGCACAGCACGACTTCGTGCGGATCGCTGCCCGCCGAGCCCGACCTTGGCACGGCTGAGTCGGGCAGCCCCGGCTTTGCCGACGGAGTGTCTACCTCCCGGCGATACTCCGCGGCCAGAATCTGGCCGCCGGGTGGGGCCGTTCTCCCCAGGCCCGCGACCCGCGTCCCAGTGTCTCCTGGCATCGCGGCCGGCGCGTGCGGGCGCATGGCCGCTCGGGCCTCGGGTTGAGCCCCGTTTGGCCGGGTGGAGGCCCGCGGTGGGGCCAGCGCGTTCTGACCGGCGCGGGTGAGGCTGTCCGAGTCGGTCGGCAAGCGGGTGCCGCTCTGAGCGGTCGTGGCCGGGCCAGAGGCGGGACCCAAGGCTGAGACAGCCCCCCGATTCCACCCGCCCCACAGCGCAGCCCCTGCCGCCAGCAGGCACCCGGCAGCTACGGCCATCCAGAAGGGCCCCGTGCCGTTGCGGCGCACCTGGCTCACGCGTTTGTGCCATCGCACGGCCAGCCCGCTGCGCCGGCGGTATGCCTGCCGAGCCACCACCACCGCACCCCTGGCAGTCGGGTTGCCCAGCATCGCGGCCAGTTCGGCCATCGAGCCGGGCCGATCAGCTCTCTCGCGTGCCAGGCAGGCCGCCACGGCCGCGGCCAGGGCCTCGGGAGCGGCCGGGGCCAATCGGCGCACATCCGGGATCGCCGCCTCTTGGGCCGCGCGCAGCTTGCCCAAACTATCACCGCCCCCGAGCGGGGCCCGGCCGGTGAGCAGGTGCCACCACAAACACCCACACGCATAGATGTCGCTCGTCCGGTCCGGCGGGGTGCCGCGCGCGATACGCTCCGGAGCCAGATAGTCGAAGGCCTCGGGCGCCAGATCGGCCCGGCCGTAGCCCTCCTCGGGACGCACGATCGGGCGCAGTCCCGGCAGCGGCAACACCACCCGCCCGTTCCGGTCGAGCATCAGGCCCGCGGCACACACATCGCCGTGACACAGTCCGGCCCGCTCCACCACCGCCAGCCCCGCCACGATCTGGCGGCTGATCTCCAGTGCAGCCTCCGACTCGAAACGACCGTGGTGGGTGAGCAGTCGGGCCGCGGAGACGCCCTCGATCCAGTCGGCCGCGGCCCAGAGGCGGTCTGCCTCGCGTCCCACTTCGGCGATCGGAGCCAGGTGCTCGCTGCGCAATTGCAGCGCTCGGTCGGCCAGTTGGCGCAACTGGCCGAGCAGGTCCTGCTTCGGGTGGTTCAGGCGGTCGAGGATCACCAACAGGGCGGCGCGCCCGTCCGAGACCCGGCGCGCCTGAAATGCCCGTACGTATTGCGGCCAGACAAGCGGCCGGCAGCACACGAAGGGGCCGACCCGAAGCTCTTCTGCGCGGCCGGCGCCGATCTCGGCCGCTTGGTAGGGCGTCAGGCAGCGGGCCTGAACCAAGGCATCGAGCCACAAGGAGTCGAAGCAGGGCAGGCCCCGGGCCAGGCGGGCCACGCGCCGGGCCTGCTGATGGACCTGGGCCCTGGTGGCCAAGCCGGTCCGCTCCAGCAGCTCGATCAGGTGTGGCGGCGGGTGATTCGCCATGGGAAGAAGAGGGTTGGGACAACCGGTAGCGGGTTTCCGCGGGATTCGGAAAAATGCGCCGTTGGCGAGGACTGGGCAACCTGTGTGGGCCTTACCCCTTCCTGGCGGCGGAGACCGAGAGCTCGAGCACCCACGGGCACGGCTTCCCGCTGGGCGGCGCCGCTGGGCGTTTCAGGGCGGGCGGTATTCTGCCGAGCGGAGGCGGGCGGGGCAAGAGCGGATCGGGCCTCTCACAGGGCCAAAGTGCTGCCGGCGGGCAGTGGTTTGCTCGCTCCCGGCTGGGCACGCGGTACGTCTGCAGAGACAGGAGAACACGGTGCTCCTGCGGAGCCAGGAGAACACGGAAACCGAAAGCTAACGATCGACTAACCGTTTCCTAACAAACTTACGTCCTACTAATCAAGTTGGCAGATGTAGCTGGGTTTAGGCCCAGACGTTGTCTCGCAGGGACGTCTCGCAGGGACTCCGCATCCCGGCGTTCGTGCAACTTGGGCCAGCAGGGGGGTGATCAGCGGCATTCTCGCCGTATGGAACCCTCCCGGCCGAACACGGCGGCAGCGGAGTCGCCGGCCGGTTGAAGCGGTAAGCGGCCCAGAGGTGGGGGAGTTGTCTGCGCGTGTATCTGCAGCAAACGAGGGAGACACACGATGCGGTTTGGTGCGACGGTGGTGTGGGTGGGGCTGGGGCTGGCAGCGGTCTGCGCCTGCGGCGGGTGTGGGCGGAGCCAAAACGGGGTGGTCATTCGGGTGGAAGGCTCCGACACGATGGTCAATCTGGCCCAGGCCTGGGCCGAACGCTATCACGACAAGCATTCCTTTGTCAGCGTACAGGTCCTGGGCGGCGGTTCGGGGGTGGGCATCGCCAGCCTGACCGATGGCAACTGCGACCTGGCCAATTGCAGCCGTCAGATGCGAGAGAAGGAGCTTGAGCGGGTCAAAGCCAAGCACGGCAAAGACGCCAAGGAGCACGTTGTGGGCTACGACGCCCTGGCCGTGTACGTCCATAAGGACCATCCGCTGGGGAGCATCTCGCTCGAAGAGCTGGCCGAAATCTACGGCGAGGGCGGCACGATCGTAAACTGGTCGGACCTCGGGGTGACCGTGCCCGGCTGTCCGAGCGGCAAGATCACCCGCGTGAGCCGGCAGAACAACTCGGGCACCTACGCCTATTTCCGCGAGGCCGTGCTCGGCGAAGCACGCGATTACAAGCTGGGCTCGATCGACCAGAGCGGCTCAAAGGACGTGGTGGCCCTGGTTTCGCGCACGCCTTGTGCCATCGGCTACAGCGGGATGGGCTATGCCACGGACGAGGTGAAGATGCTCTATGTCTCGAGGCGCAGGGGCGAGCCGGGCGTGACCCCCACCATGGAGAACGCCCAAAACGACCGCTACCCGATCACCCGGCCGCTCTTGATCTACACGCTCGGCGAGCCCATCGGGCCGGTGAAGGAATACCTGGACTGGATTCTCTCGCCCGAGGGCCAGAAGGTGGTCGAGGACCTGGGTTACGTGCCGGTGAGAATGCACGACTCACCCGAGTCGGACAACGGCAGCGCGTCACCCGATCCTGACAACGGCAGCGCGGATGATAGCGGCCGATGAGCATCACGCCCACGAGCAACAATCCGCCCGCCCCGACGACACGTCCGGTCTCTGCGCGCGCTGTCCGCCGTTTGCTGGGCCGGGTGGCGGAACAGGCCATTGAGTTGGCGATCCGCATCTGCGGCATCAGCGCGATCCTGTTTGTGCTGGGCATCTTTTTCTTTGTGTTCCGCGAGGCGGCCCCAGCCCTGTTCGGCGGACTGGACCTGGTCGAGTTCTTCACCAGTCCCAACTGGCGACCCACCTCGGTGGTGCGCGCGCAATATGGCATCCTGGCCTTGCTCGCCGGCACGGCCTCTGTCACTGCCCTGGCCATGGCCCTGGCCGTGCCGCTGGGGCTCGGAGCAGCGGTCTATGTCTCCGAGTTTTCCCGCGGCAAGGTGAAAGAGACGCTCAAAATCCTGGTGGAACTGCTGGCCACCATTCCCTCGGTGGTCTGGGGGTTCGTGGGCTACATGGTCCTCGGTCCGATCATCATCCGACTCACTGGGGCCACGGAGGGCGTGAACCTGCTCAACGGCGGCATCATCCTCGCGCTGATGAGTGTGCCGGTGATCGTCTCGGTGGGCGAGGATGCGCTGAAGGCCGTGCCCGACTCCTACCGCGAGGCCGCCCTGGCACTGGGGGCCACACGCTGGGAGATGGTCTATCGGGTGCTGTTCCCCGCGGCGCGCAACGGGCTTCTGGCCGCAGTGCTCTTGGGCGTAGGCCGGGCGATCGGCGAGACCATGGCGGTGCTCATGGCCACGGGCCACGCAGTGCAGATTCCCCATAGCCTGCTCGACCCGATCCGCACGCTCACCGCCACGATCGCCGCGGAACTGGGCGAGACGGTCGAGGGCGAGGAGCATTATCAAGTTTTGTTTGCCATCGGGCTGGTGTTGTTGACCATCAGCTTCATCGTCAATTTGACCGCGGATTTGGTGGTCAAGGGATTCCGGGGCGAGCGGGCCACGTGAGGAGGACGTCCGACTCGCATGTAACGGGGTGAAGGGGTGAGGGGGTGAGGGAAGCCCCGGCCTCGGGAGTCGGAAAGAAGCAAGCGAGCCGTGGGGTTTATCCCCACGGGAGCCAACGTAGGGTGGGTCAAGCCGCTTTGCGCAGACCCACCAGTAGTGAAATCGGAAAGCCGAAAGCCGGTGGGTCTCGCTTTCTACTCGACCCACCCTACAAGCCTCGACCCACCCTGCAAGCCGGCAGCGGCGAGGCAGGTGGGACGTGCGAACCGCTATTACCACGAACCATGGCAATCGGGCGCGAGCTGCAATTTGAAGTGGTTGCCAGGCACCCGCCCGAGCAAGGTGCAAAGGACGCGCCGCGCGCCAAGCTCTGCGCCAGCCTGGCCGAAGCCCTGCAGGCAGCCGGCGAGGTGCTGGGTCTGTGCCCGACCCCGGGGGCGCTTCGGGCGCCGGCTGCCGACGCGGCGCAGGCGATCGACGATCAAGCCCTTGAATCCCCACGGCAGCGTGCGGCCGGCGAAGAGGTGGAGATCCGCTGCCGGCAAAACGATTCGCCGGCGTGGCGGCTCTGGCCTGCGCGCCACACGTACCATATCGACCCGCTCGTTGGTGTGGAGGCCGGCGACGGCAGCGAGTTGCACCCGTTCCCCAACGTCGAAATCGCGGCCGAGTGGCTCGAAGCTGAGCAGCGGGCCGGCCGGTTGCGCCTGCGCGCCGGCGATCGCTTGCGCATCGTGCGCCGCGAGGTGTTCACCCCCACGCGCCACGAACGGCGCAAGCGGCGGCGCGAGATCGTGGCCCGATTGATCACGCTGGCCATGACCATGGTGCTGGTCGCGCCGGTTTTGTGTTTGTTCACTTACCTGGTGCACCGGGCGTGGCCGGTGCTTTCGCCCTCGTTCATTCTGGAGAACCCGCGCGACTACATGACGGCCGGCGGCATTTGGGCCCCGCTGGTGGGCACGTTTTTCCTGGTGGTTGTCTCGCTGCTGGTTTCGGCGCCGATCGGCATTTTGGCCGGCGTATACCTGAACGAATACGCACGCGACAACTGGCTCACGCGGCTGATCAACCTGGCGGTGGTCAGTCTGGCGGGCGTGCCCAGCATTGTGCACGCCCTGTTCGGCGTGGGGGCGTTTGTGCTGGCCGCGGGCATGGGGCGCTCGGTGCTGGCGGCCTCGTGTACGCTGGCCGTGATGTCGCTGCCGGTGATCATCACCAGCACGCGCGAGGCCCTCAACGGCGTGCCCATGGCCTTCCGCGAGGCTTGCTGGAACCTGGGGGCCACGCGCTGGCAGACTATCCGCACCATGGTGCTGCCCAACTCCATCAGCGGCATACTCACCGGCGTGATTCTCCAGGTGGCCCGCGCCGCGGGCGAGACCGCGCCGATTTTGTTTACCGGCGCGGTCTTCTACGTGCGCGTGGCCGACCACGGTTGGGATTCGTTTGTGCCCTACGGACTGTTCGACCGCTGCATGGCGCTGTCGATGCACCTGTTCACGCTTTGCACCCAGGTGCGGGGCGTTTCCGAAGAAATCCAGTACGGCACGGCCGTGGTGCTGATCGGTTTGGTGCTGGTGGTCAACAGCCTGTCGATCGGCCTGCGCGTGTACCTGCGGTCACGCAAGAAGTGGTAGCTCACAGCATCGGGACGGAAGGTGGCGACAACGTGGACACCCACATCCAATTTGAGCAACTGAGCGTGCGTTACGGCAGCCGGCCCGCGCTGAGGGAAATCTCGCTGGAGATTCCCCGGCGCCAGGTCTTCGGCATCATCGGACCGGCCAACTCGGGCAAGACCACGCTGGTGAAGTGCATCAACCGCACGATCGACTTCGTGCCCTCGGCGCGGGTCGAGGGTCGGGTATTGATCGACGGCAAGGACGTTTTCCGCATGCGCAACGTCTACCAGTTGCGCCGGCGAGTGGGCATGGTCTTTCCGCTGCCCGTGGGACTGCCCATGTCGGTCTACGACAACGTGGCTTATGCCCCGCGGCGTGCGGGCTTGCGCGACCGAGTGCAGCTCGACGCCCTGGTCGAGCAGTGCCTGCGCCAGGCCATGCTCTGGGACGAAGTGAAGGACCGGCTGCACATCCTGGGCACCCAGCTCTCGGGCGGCCAGCAGCAGCGGCTTACCTTGGCCCGCGCCCTGTCGCACCAGCCGGACATTCTCTGCCTGGACGAGTTCTCCATCGCCATCGACCCGGTGACCACGATGAAGATCGAGGACATCCTGCGGGAACTCAAGGAGCAGATGACCATCGTGCTGGTGACCAATCTGGTGCAACAGGCCCGGCGCCTGGCCGACCGCACGGCCCTGTTGAACGACAGCCGCCTGGTCGAGGTGGACGAGACGGAGAAGCTCTTCACCGGGCCCGAACACGAGCTTACCTACCGCTATGTGACCGGAGGCTTCGGATGACGCCGACCAGGGCCCAAACCGAGCCGGCCGCGGCCCGCCGCACGGCATACACCGTGACCACGCGGGGTCTGAACCTCTGGTACGGCGATTTCCAGGCGCTCGAGGACGTGTCGATCAACATCCGCCCGGGCATTGTCACCGCCCTGATCGGCCCGTCAGGCTGCGGCAAGACCACGCTCCTGCGCTGTTTCAACCGCATCAACGAGCGCTACGAGAACGTGCGCACCACCGGGCAGGTGCTGGTGCTGGGAAGAAACATCTACGGGCCGGAGATTTCCTTGAGCGAGCTGCGCAAGACCGTGGGCATGGTGTTCCAGCGGCCCAATCCCCTGCCGATTTCGATCTACGAGAACGTGCTCTTCGGCCTGCGCGTCCACACGCCCTGGCTCAGTCTCACGCGCGCCCAGCGCGACGAGATGGTCGAAAGCGCACTCGGGGAAGTGGCCCTTTGGGACGAAGTCAAAGACCGCCTCGGCGAAAAGGCCACGCGCCTGACCCTCGAACAGCAGCAGAAGCTCTGCATCGCCCGTCTCTTGCCGCTCAAGCCGCGGCTGATCCTGATGGACGAGCCCTGTTCGGCCCTGGACGCCGCGGGGGTCGAACGCATCGAGACGCTGGTGGACCAGTTGCGCGAGCGCTACACGATCATCATGGTCACGCACAACATGGGGCAGGCGCGCCGGGTGAGCCAGGAGTGTATTTTCATGCTCATGGGCCGGATCGTCGAACACGGCAAGACGCTCGACGTGTTCCTCAATCCCACGCACAAAGACACGGAGATGTATGTCACCGGGCGCTACGGCTGAGCGGGGCGGGCCGACCGGACGGTGGACGGCCCGGGGGTCCTGCCGTATCATGCTCTGAGTAGGGTCTTGCGCCGTAAGATGCGCGCGTGGTGCGCGCATCTTTGGCGTAGGGGCGACGCATGCGTCGCCCCTACGGCGGCGGCTGGCAGCCGCTGCTACATTTGGTTGCGGCCCTGGGGCCGCGTTGAGGTTCTGCTTTCCACGTCGAAAAGAGAGGACTGCCGGCATGTCGGTTCATCTGCAGCGGGAAATCGACCAGTTGAAGAAACACACGGTTGCGCTTTGCGGGCTGGTGGAAGAGCAGGTGCAGAAGGCGGTGCGCGCCCTGTTGGAGCGCGACGCCGATCTGGCCCGCGAGGTCGAACAAAACGACGCGGAGGTGGACCAGCGCGAGGTGGACCTGGAGGAGGAGTGTCTGCGTGCGCTGGCGCTCTACCAGCCGGTGGCCATCGACCTGCGGCTGATCGTCTCGGTGCTGAAGATCAACAACGATCTGGAGCGGATCGGCGACCTGGCCGTCAATCTGTCCCACAAGGCCGCGGCGCTGAGTCAACAGCCGGCCCCGGACGTGCCCATCGACCTGGCGGCCATGTGGGAGAAGACCCAGGGCATGTTGCGCGACAGCATCAACGCGCTGGTCGATCTCGACGCGGAGCTGGCCAACGACGTTTGCGGGCGCGACGACGAGGTGGACCAGATGAAGCATGATTTCCGCGTCAGGCTGGAAGGCGAAATCCAGCGCCGACCGGACCAGGTCCGCCCCTTGATGCGCCTCCTGGCCGCCTCGCGCAACCTGGAGCGCATCGCCGACTGTGCGACCAACATCGCCGAGGACGTGATCTACATGGTCGAAGGGCGCATCGTCCGCCACGGCGAGGGGGATTAGCGTTCGATCCGAGAAGTGGTGTGCGCGCCGGGTATAGCCACCGAAAGCCAGACGGTGGGAGAACCTGTCTGTCACGGGGCGTTGCCCCGCGCCGCCCCACGCTCTGGCGAGCGTGGCCATTGTGTCCTGTTTAACTTGGGGGAGGGGGATTGGACAACAGGATGTATCCAGAA
>CAYXPN010000045.1:0-23694 GCA_964467075.1 uncultured Planctomycetaceae bacterium | reverse complement strand
GGATCGGGGGTGTAGAAAGGCCCCATGAAGGCAGAGGCGGGTGCCGGGCGAGCGGTCAGAGGCGAGCCGGGAGCGTCAGCTCCCGGTTTGCGTCACGCGAACTGTCGGCGTAAGACGGCGAGCCGTGGGGTTCATTCCCACGGGCGCGTTGCCGGCAGTGGTTTCTTCCCGGTGGAGTCAACCGCGCGCTCGCCGCGAGTTTTTCCCGTGCCTGCCGCGCAGGCGCACGGTTCGTAGTGACCCGATTTATCGGGTCATTCAAAGGCCGTACAAGTACGGCCACTACAAACTGGCGGAGCCAGTGGGACCCGCCCGGGCTCGCCAAAGGAGCGCCCGCTCGCCGATTTGCGCTATCCAACGGCACCGGCCGCGTCCGTGCAAAGCACGCACCCTGCTGCTCACTCGTCGAACTTCTGCTCCACCGTGGGAAGCCAGAGTTCCTGTTGCAAAGCGGGCACGCGCGGGTCGATCTGGCTGGGCCGCCGGCTGGTCACGTGCCCGTCGGCAAACAGCACGTTGACCGTGCCCATGTGTCGCGGCGCGATCTGCTTGACCCAGTTGTCCCAGGCCTGGTCGCCCGCCACGTAGGCCACCGACTTCTCGTAGTCGAGCAGGAGAATCTTGTGGGAATCGCCCGTGAAGCGGTGCGCGCGATTGTTGATCCCATAGCTGGTGGTGGCCACGCCGCCGGGCTCGGTGATCACCCGCCATTCCTCAATCGCCCCCCAGGTGTTGCAGACGTGGATCGTGATGGCGTGCATGTCTTCGGAGAGGGTGAACTGCTCCTGCACTCCCTCGATGCCCCGGGCTCCGCGCGAGCCCGAGTATTTGGTGGTGGGGCTTCCCAGGACGCCGTCCGTGGAGGAAAGGTCGCCGGTCTGGTGGATCACCCCCAGGATCTTGCCCGAGAAGGCCACGGTCACCTCGGTGATGGTGGCCCAGCCCTTGCCGTAAGGGTCGTAGTGGAGCAGATAGCAGTCCACGCTCGTTCCCGCGGCGACCATGCCGGGTGTGTTGTCGCCCTTGCGCACCCAATTGCCCGGCTCCGAGGAGTTGGTGCGCACGTCCGAGGGGAGCGTGTAGTTGTTGCGTTCGGGGAAGACCATCAAGTTATTGCTGTCCTCCATCACGTGGTATTCGAGCGAGGGGGCCGGCTCGTCGAACACCTTCACACTGCCCTGGGCGTTGAAGTTGCCGCTGCTCTGGGGCGCTGTGTCGGGATCGTCGCACGGACAGCGCAACACGGCGCGGTTGTCTTCGCAAAACTCCAGCAACGCGCCGACCCATCCGCCCGGGCTGCCGATGGCCGGTTTGCCCGACCCCTGGCGGCTGCCACGGTTGTGGTAGGCGATGCCCAGGTTTTTCAGGTTGCTGGCGCACTGGGCCTTGCGCACTGCTTCGGTGGTCCTTTGCACGCCGGGCACCAACAGTGCGACCAAAAGCCCGATGATCGTGATCACCACGAGCAGCTCCACCAGCGTGAAGCCGGATACGCGACGTGCGGGTTTCATGATCGTTCCCTCTCCGGTCCATTGGGCCTTGGCCGGCATCGCGCCGGCCGTGGTTTCATCGACTTTCAATCGCCCGGCAAGACCGGCCGCGGATACTTGCCTGCCGGGCACTGCTGGATGACCGCCTGGAGGATGCGTTCGCCTCCCGGGCTGTCTTGATGGACCCAGTTGCGGTCGCCGGGGCGCTGGATGAGCAAAGCCACTTCGCCTTCGCTCTCGGGACCCTCGGCGGGATCGGCCGCGGGGCCTTTCTGCAAAGCGGTCTCGGGAATCGACACATAGCCGATAAACGGTTGCTCGTCCTCGCGCGAGCCGCAAACGAACAGGTGGGCGCGTACGCCCGCGGGCATTCCCTCGTAGGGGCCGGAGGGCGTTTCGATGGGTCCGGGCGAATCGGCCGGCCCTTCGAACAGCTCCTTGGTGTTGCGGTCGTAGAACCAGGCCAAGGGCTTGCCCTGTTTGAGGCATTCCAGCGCCGGCGAATTGCGCAGTTTCCCCCAGGTTGCCTTGACCTGGGCCAGGGCCACGGCGCGTTGGGCTTCGGTGCCGTCGGCCGGGAACCTGATCTTGCGCTGGAGCAATTGGGAAAGGCCCTGCGCAGCGCTGGCGCGCACCGTGAGCGATTCGTCTTCCAAGGCGGCGATCACTGTGTCCATGTGGTCATAAGCGCCGCGGTCGCCCAGCACGCGCACCGCCACGGCGCGGACCATCGGGTCGTCGCTCTGCCGGAGAAGCTGGACCAGCAGGTCGGCACTCGCCTCAGGGTGATCACCCAGCGCGGCCGCGGCCTTCTGGCGCTCCACGCTGTCGTCTGCTTCCAGGGCCTGGCGCAGCAGCGATTCGGGAGACTTACCCCAGCGTCCCGGTCCCAGCCACCGCCAGCCATAGACCAGAACCACCGCCACCGCCAGCCCGACGGCAATTCGACTTGCCCAGTGCATGTCGCCCGAGTCGCCGCCCGGATCGGCGGCACCCCAGAAAAGGAAGTGGACTCGAACATCCGACCCCAACGCCCGGCAGTATACCAGCTTGGGCCGGAATTTCCAGCCCTGGGCCCGCGGCCGGCGCGGGGTGGCCCCCCCTGCTGCCCGGCCGCCCTTGGACCACCCGCTTGCCCGCTTGGAGGGCCTGGCGCCCGTTCCTATCATGGGAACAGGGGGCGGCACCGCGTCCGTACGAGTCCCTGCTAGCCGCCGGGCACGCCTAAGTAGTCCGACACGGCTAAACTGTGGGGTGCCACGGTTGGCTTGCCCAACCGTGTATTCGGCACTGCCGGACAAGCCGGCAGTGGCACCCTCCTCGACACTTCACGTGTGTCGGACTACTAAGGGTGAATCTTTCAATGACACAGCGCACCGTCGAGTATCAGTTCGACGTAATCGTGGTCGGCGCAGGCCACGCAGGCATCGAGGCGGCCCTGGCCGCGGCACGCATGGGGGCCCGGACCGCGCTGTTGACCGGCAATCTCGATACCATCGGCCAGATGAGCTGCAACCCGGCCATCGGCGGCGTGGCCAAGGGACACATGGTGCGCGAGATCGACGCGCTGGGTGGGACCATGGGCCGGGCTATCGACGCCGCGGGCATCCAGTTCCGCATGCTCAACCGCCGCAAGGGACCGGCCATGCACGGCCCCCGGGCCCAGGCCGACAAACGCGCCTATCAGCAATTCCTCAAACGCCGGCTCGAAGAACAGCCCGGGCTGGCCCTGCGCCAGGAGACGGTCGAAGACCTGCTGGTGGAAAACGCACCCGCCAAGCCGCGCATCACCGGCGTGCAAGCCCAGGGCGACGCCGTCTATCGGGCCCCGGCCGTGATCCTCTCGACCGGCACCTTCCTGCGCGGCGTGCTCCACGTGGGTGACAAAACTCTGCCGGGCGGGCGCATGGGCGAGGCGGCCACCGCGGGCCTGAGCCACGCCCTGGAGCGACTGGGCTTTGAGCTGCGGCGCTTCAAGACCGGGACCCCCGCGCGCATCAACGGGCGCACAATCGACTACTCGCAGACCCAGTGCCAGCCGGGCGATGCGGAGCCCGAGCCGTTCAGCTTCCTCAGCGATCGGATCGACGTCGAGCAGGTGCCTTGCTGGATCACCTATACCAACCCGGCCGTCCACGAACTGATCCGCGCCAACCTGGATCGGGCCCCCCTGTACACCGGCCAGATCCGCCACACCGGGCCGCGCTATTGCCCGTCGATCGAGACCAAGGTGGTGCGCTTTGCCGACCGGCCGCGCCACCAGCTCTTCCTCGAACCCGAGGGGCGCCAGACCCACGAGGTCTATGTCAACGGCCTCTCGACCAGCCTGCCGCGCGACGTGCAGGGGGCCATGCTGCGGGCGATTCCCGGCTTGGAGCGTGCCGAAATCCTGCGCTACGGCTACGCCATCGAGTACGACTACGTTCCGCCCGTGCAGCTTCGGCCCTGGCTGGAGACGAAGCGCGTGGCCGGGCTGTTCCTGGCCGGGCAGATCAACGGCACGACCGGCTATGAAGAGGCGGCCGGGCAGGGGCTGGTGGCCGGGGCGAATGCGGTGCTGGGGTTGCGAGGCGAAGAGCCGCTCGTGCTCCGGCGCGAGGAGGCCTACATCGGCGTGATGATCGACGATCTGGTCACCCGCGGCGTGGACGAGCCCTATCGGATGTTCACCAGCCGGGCCGAATACCGCCTCAAGCTGCGCCACAGCAATGCGGACCGGCGCTTGACACCGACGGGCAGGCGCCTGGGGCTGGTGGATGATGTGCGCTGGCAGCGGTTGGAGGCCAAGCTGGGCGAAATCCAGCGCGTGGGCGCGCTGTTGGAATCGACCACGTGCGAGGGGCTTTCGCTCGCCCAGCTCCTGCGCCGGCCGGAGATCGACTGGGTGCACATTGTCCGGCGACTGCCGCAGTTGGCCCGGGTGCCTCCGGTGGTGGCCCGCGAGGTGGCCTGGGATGCCAAGTACGCCGGCTACATCGCGCGACAGGCGGCGGAGATCGAGCGCGTGCGGCGCCTGGCCGATCGCCGGATTCCGGAAGGGCTCGACTACTCGACGGTGCTCCATCTGCGGGCCGAAGCGCGTGAGCAGCTTGCGCGCATCCGTCCGGTCAATCTGGCCCAGGCCGGGCGCATCAGCGGCATCACCCCCGCGGACGTGGCCGTGCTGCTGGTTCACCTGGAGGGTAATGCCCGCGCGTTGGAGCGGGGTCGAAAACGTGCTCACGGTGGCGGACAACGGCGAGCCCGCGGGCGTAAGGCGCCGGGAGAGAAAAGGACCGCCGCAACACGTGACGGCGAGCCGCCGGCGTGAGCCGGCGGTTCAGTCGGCGCCGTGGAGAGGCGTTGATTCGCGCAGAACCCATCGAGCCGGCGGGTTCGTCCCGCCGGGAACGAGCCGCATACTGTAGGGGCGACGCATGCGTCGCCCCTACCGAGGTGAGCCTGGCGCCCGCAAGCTGGGCAGAAAAAAGGCCGCGCCGCAACCGGCAGGCTGTCGGCAGGCTGGGCGGGACAGGAGCTTCTGCGCGGATGGATATGGTCGCGCTAGCAGCACCAACTGGGCACTCGGGGCGAAGCGTCGTGGGCTGAATCGGGTGGAAAACCGGCGGGTACCAGACCCGTCTGCGGCAGGCTGGAAACTCTAACCCGTTTGTCCGCAACAACTTAAAAAACAAAGAGTCGTATTGACTGGACAGAGAAGATAGCTATAATTGGCACTTGCTGGCAAATTCGGTAATGTCGGCAGAGCCGGATGAGCCTGCTATTTGTACCCAGCAAGACGAGGTGCGGGGTTTACGGGTGCCACGGGCTTGCGGGTAGTTTCGGGCCTGTTGGACACGGAGGACTAGAAGCCCGCAGACCGGAGGGCCGACACCGGTGCTGAGGGCTTCCCAGAGAACGGCTGTGGCCACATGGCTAAACGAAGGGATGGTCGAAAAGCCATGAAAACCGTGTTTACCACCGGGGAGGCGGCCAAGATCTGTAAGGTCAGCCAGCAAACCATCATCCGGTGCTTCGACTCCGGGCAACTCAAGGGATTCCGTGTGCCCGGGAGCCGATTTCGCCGGATCCCGCGTGAACAGCTCTACATCTTCATGCGGGACAACGGCATCCCCACGGATGCCCTGGAGAGCGGCAAACGCAAGGTGCTGATCGTCGACGACGATGAAGAACTCGTCGAGTTGATCAGCGACGTGCTGGAACGCGACGGGCGGTTCGAAATCCGCTCGGTCAACAACGGCTTCGATGCGGGCATGATGGTCAAGGAGTATCGCCCCGACCTGATCGTCCTGGACGTGATGCTGCCGGACATCAACGGCAAAGAAGTTTGCCAGCGTGTGCGCAGCGACAAGACCATGAGCGATGTGAAGATCGTTTGCATCTCGGGCATGGTCGAAGAGGACAAGGTCGGCGAGCTCCGGATGGCCGGGGCCGACGATTTCATGCACAAACCCTTCGAAGTCGAAAGACTCCTCGAGCGGATGTGCCAGCACCTGGATATGGAAGTCCCTTCGGGCGCCTGAAGCACCGCGGGCGTTTGTGCCGCGGGCCGGGAGGCGGGGACGAGGGTGCGCCGCGCGCCGAACGGTGACTCCCTGCAAGAACACGGTCGCTCTGCTGTGAAGCGGCTCGGGCCTCTCGGGCGCGCGGCTCAGCAGACGTGGCCGCGCGTAGGCCCGCGTTGATGGGATCGCGCGCCGGTCGGCAGGCTGCGACGGATTGCCGCGGTCTGAGGGCGCGGATGCCGTGTTGCTCTTGCGCATCTTTGGCGCAGGGCTTCGGCTCGGTTCTTGGCTTTGTTTCAAAACGAACCCGTGCGTGTAGCCACCGTGCGTGTAGCCACCGTCGCCAGACGGTGGAGGGACCTTTTGTTTCAAGCCGGCTGCACGCGGCGTCCCACGCTCTGGCGAGCGTGGCTACCGTTTCGAAACAGAGCCTTGCCCGCCAGCCCGAGGTCGCCGGTTGCTTTGGCGAACGTGGGGCGGCTCAGCACTGCGAACCTGGTCTGCCCGTTGAATCCCGGACGTTTGCGCAGTCCGTGGAACGGGGGCGGCCGGGCCCAGGCGTCCCCGTCTTTTCGCAGGAAATCGGTGCCCGATGCATCCGTTGCCGGCCGTTGTCGCGGGAGGTCGAAAGTGGGTGCTTCCCATGGCCGACGCTTCGGCAGGCGCGTTGGCCGAGGTGCTGCTGGGCGCCGATGCCGCGGCGTCGGGCGGGCCGTTGAACCACGTCTTGCAAGGCGATCCGCCCCTGGCAATCTGGGCTGTCTGGAACGCTTATGATCGCGAAGGCTCGCCCCCGCGGAGCACTGCCGCGGCGGCCGACTGGCTGGTGCGTCACCGTTTCGAAGTGCTCAACTGGGACCTGTCCGGCGACCCCAGCCTGAGCACGCGCCCGCCGTCGCCCCCGGCTTGGGACGAGGCTGCCGAAGCGTTCGCCCGGCGCGTGCAGCGCAATCTCGAGCTTTCGCTGCTCGGCGCGCGCCTGGCAGCCCAGCGCGACCCGGAGACCGCCGAGGCGGCGCGACTGGCCGGCCTGTGCCACGATGCAGCGGGCTGGCTGGCACAAGCCAACCAGCAGGACGGCGACGAGCCTGGGCCGCCGCTGGCCCTCTTGCCCGACGTTCTGCGTGGCGCTTCGGCCGAATCGTCCTGGGACGAGGCTTGGGCCCTGGTCCGTCGGGCCGAGCAACTGCTGGCCGGCGAGGCGGAAGAACCCGCGGCCCTGGTCGATCCGGCCGAATGCCATGGCCGAGCCGAGCCGGGCGCTCGGCGCTGGGCCGCCCCGTGCCGCGGCTTGGCCGACTGGCTGGCCGTGCTCGGCGCGCGCTTGGGCCGCTTGGAGCAGCTCGAAACGCGCTTCGCCGATTGCCTGGAGCGCGAAAAGCTCGACGCCATGGCCGAATTCGCCGCGGGGGCCGGACACGAAATCAACAACCCCCTGACGGTCATTGCCGGGCGCGCGCGCCTGTTTTTGCGCGAAGAGACCGACCCTGAGCGTCGCCGGGCCCTGGCCCTGATGAGTGCACAGGCCATGCGCGTCTATGAGATGATCGCCGACATGCGCCTGTTCGCCCGCCCGCCGCGCCCCGAGCCCCAAAGCTTCGACCTCCAAGAGCTGCTCGCCCGGCTCGTGGAGGAATATGCCGAACGAGCGGCCCACCAGGCCATCCGCCTTTCGCGCGCGGGCCTAAGCGAGCCGCTTCTGGTCGAGGCCGATCCGGTCCAGCTTCACGTGGCCCTCAGCGCCCTCTGCCGCAACGCCCTGGAGGCCATCGGCGCCGAAGGCCACGTGGAACTATGGCTGGGCGCCGAGGGCGGCTCGGTGCAGATTCGCGTGAGCGACGACGGGCCGGGCATCGCGGCCAAAGAGCGCCGCCACCTGTTCGATCCGTTTTACTCGGCGCGCCAGGCGGGTCGCGGGCTGGGGTTGGGGCTGTCGAAGGCCTGGCGCATCGTGCAAAGCCACGGAGGACGCATCGACGTGGAAAGCCGGCCCGGGCACGGCGCCGCGCTGACGATCACCCTGCCGCGGCGGTACGCCGGGCAGGCGCCGGAGTGAGCCCGCGCGGGCATGCGCGCCAGCCGTAATCAAACCGGGAGGGCGAGGCTCCCGCCGAGCCGCGGGCAACCATCGTTTCACGGCCAGCCGAAGGCGCCATCGCGACTCAGGGCGCCGGCGCGATGGACACGCTCGCCTGCGGCTGGCCGCTGAACAAAACGGGTAACACTTCAGCAGCCCGACCCTCCAGACGGCCGAATCGTTACAAGGAACTCGGCACGCTGCTAGCACTCACCCCACATTAGGGCAGGACGATCTGTCCGCTGCGCGCGAGCGGGCAGCCTTGCCAGCGGTTTGCCGGTGGTCACGGCACGGCGGCGAACCGCGACTTGAGCCCCCCGGATCATGTTTCTGGTAAAGCTGCCATCGCAGCAACGCGGTGTTTGCCGGTCAATGGGCTTGTCACCGGTCGCAGCCTCGCATAAGCTAGGCTTTGTTTCAAAACGGTAGCCACGCTCGCCAGAGCGTGGAGCGTCGCGTGCAAACGCCGTGAAAGAAGGGGTTTTTCCACCGTCTGGCGACGGTGGCTACACGCACGTCTTCGTTTTGAAACAAAGCCCGGGGCTCGCGCGCCCCGGGTCCACGGGTAGCAGACAGGGGGCGGCCGGTCACGGATGAATGTTCGGATTGCCTTGGAGGGCACTTGGATGAGTTCCAGCCAGAAGGCGTCTGCCCCGCCCAGGGAAGGGCGGGACGATCTTGCGGGGGCAGGCTGGTCGGATCCGCTGACGATCCGTTCGCTCTGTTCCCCGGTTCGGCGCGCCATCGGGCGCACGCGCCAGTGGCTTCTGGCCCAGCAGCATCCGGAAGGCTGGTGGTGTGCCGAGCTGGAAGGCGACACGATCCTGGAGAGCGAGACGCTCCTGCTGTGGGCCTTCTTGGAGCGTGAGCGCTCGCCGCTGGCCCGCCGCTGCGCGGCCCGATTGGTGGAAAAGCAGCTACCCGACGGCGGCTGGGCCAAGTATCCCGGCGGCGAGGTGGACATCAGCGCCAGCGTGAAGGCCTACTTCGCGTTGAAGCTGACCGACCACGATCCGAGCGCCGAATACATGCAGCGGGCCCGGCAGGCCATCCTGGCCCGCGGCGGCGCCGACGTGGTCAACAGCTACACGCGCTATTTCCTGGCCATGTTGGGGCAGATCAGCTACGACCATTGCCCGGCCGTTCCGCCCGAAATGGTGCTCTTGCCCAAGTGGTTTCCGGTCAACCTTTACGCGGTGAGCTCCTGGTCGCGCACGATCATCGTGCCCTTGTCGATCGTCTCCGCCTGCCGGCCCGTACGCCCCATCGAGCCCGAACGCGGCGTGCGCGAGCTGTTCCTGCGCGAGCCGCACGACTGGCCGCCGCTCAGGTGCCCGGGACTGCCCGGCGGGCAGGGGCTGCTGAGTTGGGACCGCTTCTTCCGCACCATGGACCGCCTTGTCAAATGGTGTCAGCGCCACGGGCTGATGCCCTGGCGCCGCCGGGCTATCGAGGCGGCCCGGGACTGGATGCTGCGGCGTTTCGAGGGCAGCAACGGGCTGGGTGCCATCTTTCCGCCGATCATCTGGAGCATCCTGGCGTTCAGATGCCTGGGCTATGACGACCAAAGCCCGGAGCTGCGCTGTTGCTACGAGCAGCTCGACGCACTGGTGATCGACGAGGAGCAGACAGGAACCGCGCGCTTGCAGCCCTGCAAGTCGCCGGTCTGGGACACGGCCATCTCGCTCCGCGCGCTTTCGGCCAGCGGCGTGCCCACCGGGCGCCCGGAAATCTGCCGCGCGGTGCGCTGGCTGGTGGACCAGCAGATCACGCGCGCGGGTGATTGGGCCCAGACCGTCTCTGCACCGCCCGGCGGCTGGTGCTTCGAATTCGCCAACGACTTCTACCCCGACCTGGACGACACGGCCATGGCCCTGCTGGCGCTCAAAGAGCAGTTTGGCCGCCAGTCCCAGGGTCCCGACGGCCTGCCCGCGGAGCTGCGCCTGCTGGCCGATCCGCCACACGCCCCTGCCGAACACGACGAGACGATGGTGGACACGCTGGGCCGGGTCACCGAGTCGATTGCCCGCGCACGCCGCTGGGTGACGGCCATGCAGAACGACGACGGCGGTTGGGCCGCCTTCGATCGGAACAACAACCGGCGTTTCCTGTGCTACGTGCCGTTTGCCGACCACAACGCCATGATCGACCCCAGTTCGCCCGACCTGACCGGCCGGGTGCTCGAAGCGCTGGGCAGCTTGGGCGCGCGCGTGGGCCAGCGGCCCGTGGATCGCGCCGTGGCCTATCTGCGCCGCACCCAGGAGCCCGACGGAAGCTGGTTCGGACGCTGGGGAGTCAACTACATCTACGGCACCTGGCAGGCGCTGAGCGGTCTGGTGGCCGTGGGCGTGGCGCGCGAAGACCCGGCCGTGGTGGCCGGGGCCCAATGGCTCTTGGCCCATCAGCAGGCCTGCGGCGGTTGGGGTGAGTCGGCCGATACCTATGAGAAACCCTACCTGCGCGGCCAGGGTGTGCCCACGGCGTCGCAGACCGCCTGGGCCGTGCTGGGACTGCTGGCCGCGGGATATGAAGGCCATCCGGCCGTGGCCCGCGCCATCCGCTACCTCGTGCTCACCCAGGAGGACGACGGCACCTGGGACGAAGAGGAATTCACCGGCACCGGCTTCCCGCGCGTCTTCTATCTGCGATACCACTACTACCCGATCTACTTCCCGCTCTTGGCCCTGGCCCGCTGGGCGGCCGGCGTGCAGCCCTTGCTGGCCTGCTCCGCGGCGGAGCTTCGGGTACTGGAAAGACAGGAATGAACGGCGGTCTGCCCGCAGCTTCCCAACTGTGAGTAGCACGCCTTGAGGAGGGCGCGGCTGTTTTGGCGACACGCATAGAAAACACAGCGTCGGTTGAGGCGCCACACGGCGCGTGTAGGGGCGACGCATGCGTCGCCCCTACCGGATGACGGCACGATCGATAGACCACCACGCCCATCGCTGCGCTTTTGGGCGTGCCACCCGACCCGTACGAAGAGCACGAGCACTGGCAGAGCCAGTGGCACCTCCGCGACCGGCCAAGCGAACCCTCGCGCTGCTCTGGACTTTGCGCCCATGCGATTTCCCCTCTCGCTGACCCGCTCGATGGCCGGCTACCTGGTGCGCCAACGTCTGGCCGGCCGGCAGCGCTTTCCGCTGGTGCTGATGCTCGAACCCCTGCACGCGTGCAACCTGAATTGTGTGGGCTGCGGGCGGATTCGGGAATATCGCGATACGCTCCAGCGCCGGCTCGAGGTGGACCAGTGCCTGGCCGCAGCCGAGGAGTGCGGGGCCCCGATCGTGAGCGTCTGCGGGGGCGAGCCGCTGATCTACCCGCGGATCGGCGAACTGGTCCGGGAACTGATCGGCCGGGGCCGGCACGTGTATCTCTGCACGAACGGAACCCTGCTGGAAAAGAAGCTCCCGGAGTTTCGGCCCACGAGCCGGCTGCTGATCAACGTCCACCTGGACGGCATGGAAGAGACCCACGACCACTTGGCCGACCGCCGCGGGGTATTTGCCGCCGCAGTGGCCGGCATCCGCGCGGCCAAGCGCGCGGGATTCTACGTGTGCACCAACACCACGATCTACCGCGAGACCGACATCCACGAGGTGGCCGTGCTGTTCGACCTGCTCTCGGAGCTGGGCGTGGACGGGCTGATGATCTCGCCGGCCTTCGGCTACCAGGCGGTCTGCCGGGACGGGGCCGAAGGCGATTCGCTGTTTATGACCCGGGCGGAAATCCGCCGCACCTTCCGCCGTGCCCGGCCGCTGCTCAGGCGTTTCAAGCTCACCGCCTCGCCCGTCTATCTCGACTTTCTCTGCGGCCGGAGCGAGTTGCCTTGCGCCGCCTGGGCCAATCCCACTTTCAACGTGTGCGGCTGGCGCCGGCCCTGCTATCTGCTGGCCGACGGCCACTCGGCCAGCTACGCGGAACTGGTGCGATCAACCGATTGGAACGCCTACGGCCCGGGCGCTGATCCGCGCTGCGAACACTGCCTGGTCCATTGCGGGTTCGAGCCGGCCGCGGTCCTCCAGGGGCGCCGGCGGCTGGGCGACTTGTTGCGAATGGCCCTCTGGCAGGTAAGCTGAAGGCTGGGGCGCGGCCGGGCCCGGGCACAAACGCCGTGTGCCATCCGGCCACGGAAGGCGGCGAGCCGCAGGCCATCGGGTGTGCGGTTCCCTTGGCAGTGCCGGCGTGTATTCGGTCCCGCTACCCGAACCGGGCACTCACGTGCCCGGCTCGCCACGCCCCGCGGGGAAGCGCCCTCCCGCGATGGGTCCATGATGCTGATGATCGGGTTATCGTTCCTGCGAACGCTGCTCTACGGTGCCGCCAAGGAGAAGCTGCGCGCCGGGGCCGTCAAGGCCGCCCAGGCCCACGTGCAGGGCAAAACGGAGCCCTCGGGCGATGAGTCGCCGGCTCCGGGGCGGCGCTGCCTGCTGGGCGTGGTATTTGCGCTGGAAGCTGAGTCGGGCGGACTGGAAGACCTGCTCGAAGAGCGTGTGACCACGCGCGCAGCCGGCCTGGTGGTCCATGAAGGTTTCCTGCACGAGCGACAAGTCGTGCTGATCGTTTCGGGCCCTGGTGGCAAGAACGCAGCACGCGCCGCCGCGGCCCTGATCGCCGGCCACCGACCGCGCTGGGTCGTCTCCGCGGGTTTTGCCGGCGGGCTCAGCGCCGAGTTGAGCCGCTACGACGTCGTGCTGGCCACCGAGGTGGTCGAGCCGTCCGGGGCCGAGCTGGCGGTGGGTGGTGAGTCGGGGATCGACCTGCCGGCGCTGGCCCAACCCCAGGCCGTCCACCTCGGGCGAGTGCTCTCGGTCGATCGACTCGTGCGCCTGCCCCAGCAGAAGCGGGCCCTGGCCGAGCAACACCATGCCACGGCGGTGGACATGGAGAGCTTTGCCGTGGTCGAGGCCTGTGGCCGGCAGGGTATGCCCGCGCTGGTCGCGCGCATCATTACCGACACGGCCGACGAAGCGCTGCCGGCCGAAGTCGAAACGCTGCTCAGACAACCCTCCAAGGCCGGGCGCTGGGGCGCAGCGCTGGGGGCCGTGTGGCGACGGCCGAAAAGCGCCAAAGACCTGATGCGACTGAAAGAAAACGCCTTGGTCGCCTCGGACCGGCTGGCGCGTTTCTTGGCCGGCCTGGTCGAGCATTTGCCGCCGCTGCCGCCGCCGGTCGATCCACCGGTGGACAGCAGTTCTTGAGAAGCCCGTGACGGGTGGCCGGGGCTGCTGCGCACGCCAAAAGGGCGGCCGGAAGCCGCGGCGCTTCCCGGGGTTTCGCTACGCTCCAACCCCGGCCACCCGTCGCCCTGCGAACAGTTCGGCCCTACCGGGTCAACTCCTGGAACAGCGGCAGATGGCGGTAGTAGACCTCGAGCATCAACAGGTGCAGCGAGGTGACATACAGGCGTCCGCCCGACTTGCCCCAACGGTCTTCGACCGGCGTAAGCGGATCCCAACTGCCGGCCAGCGGCCCACGCTCTACCTGGCTGGCCTTGAGCAACGGGCGCATGCGCTCGTTCCAGGCCTGCCAGTGGTCGCCCTGCATCTGGAACATGGCCTGGGTGGCATAGTACCAGTAGTAGCAGTCGCGCAAGGACCGCTCGGCAGTGCCCACCTCGGGCAGATTGGCCTTCAGATAGTCGGCCCCCTGGCGCAGGCGCGGATCGTCCGGGCCGCGGCCGAGGTAGACGGCCATCAGCATGGCCTCGGCCGTCATGGCCCGGCTGGGCAGGCGTCCGTGGCGCTGCTCGGGTGTGTCCAGGGCATAGGGGTTGTAAACGTAGCGTCCTTCGGCGTCCGGGGCGTGGGCCAGTTCGAGCCAGTGGTCGATCTTGTCGAACGCCTCCTGGGGCACGTCCAGGCCGGCCATCTGGGCGCTTTTGAGCGCCATGAGCATCCAGCCGGTGACCGACGTGTCGGTTTCGGTCGAGCGCCCGGTGCGCCGGTCGGTGTAATACCGCCAGCCGCCCAGCGTGGCGTGCTGCGTGTTGAGGATGTACTGCACGGCCTTGCGCGCCGGTTCGCGCAACTCGGGGTCCTGGGTCATGCCGTAGGCCTCACACAAGGCAATGGCGGCGATGCCGTGGCCGTAGAATCGGGTCACCGCGGTGGGCTCGCTCGAGTCGGCCATGGCAAACAGCTCGCCGGTCTCGGGATTCTGCGTGCGCACCAGCCAGTCCAGTCCGCGGCGCACCGTGTTGCGGTGCTTGTCGCTCCGGTGCGTGTAGCCCGCGCCCAGGTAGGTAAGCAACGCCAGTCCGGTGGCCGCGGTGTCGGAGCGCATCTGGCCCAGTTGCGCCTTGGGCACTTCGACGCCCGGCGGGACCTGGTCCAGGCTCCAGTGGCCGTCGGGGAACTGGAATCGGGCGAAGAAATCCAGCCCCGCCTCCACGGCCATCTCCGTGTCCTCGCCGCCGCCGAAGGCCAGCGCCGTTTCCCCGCGGCGCCCGGGGGCGCGCTGGCGGTAGGGCTCGGTCGGCTCGCGCACCGCGCCGTCGATCGACAAGTCGCCGCCGCTGCGGGGCACCACGAAGCGGCGCGAGATCATGTGGACCACGTCGCTCTCGGGTCGTGCTTTCCGATTGGGGATGCCCACCTCGGGCGACGGCTCGAAACTCAATCCGCCGGGCCCGGAGAGGGCAGCCACCTGGACCGGCAGACCCCCTTCGCGCCGGCCTTGCGCGCCGAGTTCCAGGGCGTCGGTCGGCTCGCTGAACACGGCGACCTGTTCCGCGGGAATGCCCTCGGATGGCTGCGGCTCAGCCGTCTCGGCGATTCCCCGCGGCAGCCCGGGCCGGTTTGTCTTGCCCAACACCGCGCCGCCCCGTTCCGCGGCCAGTGCCGGCTGGTCGTCCATGCCTTCGGGCAGGCGTCGGGGCCCGGCCACGGTGCCGGGCGTGGTGGCCGTGGGTCCGGCCACGTCGGCCAGATCAATCGACACGCGCTGGTTCAACTCGCCGGGCAGTCCCGCCCACTGGCGCGTCGGGGCCGTGGTCGCTGCCTGGAGGATGCCTTCGCCCGCGCTGGCCGGCTGGCCCGGTGTGGGACCCTCGGCCGCCATTTCCGTGGCCTCGCCGGGCAGTGCCGCGGACGGGGCCCGGGTCATCTTGGGCAGCGTGCCGGGTTGGGCCCCGCCTTGGGCCAACAGGGCCACGTCGTCGCGCCCGCTCGGCAGCAGGCGCACGGATGCCGCCCCCGCGGTGCCTCGCGCGGCCGGAGCACCCAAGCGAACCGGGCCGAGTTCCGCCAGGCCGGCTCCCCCGGCTCGTCCGACTTGGGCCGCTGCACTCTCGGCAAGCCCGCCCAGTGCGCCGCCTTCGGGCTGCGCGGGGCCGCCGAGCTGGGCCGCTTGGCCGCCGGGCACTTCAGCCGCTCCCTGCACAAGGCTGTCGAGCGCCGGACCGCCGGCCGTGCGTCCGAGCGCCTGCGGCGCCGAACCAGCGGCCAAGGCCGGCGGTTCGTCCCGGCCGGCAGGCACGAGCCCCGCCAACGTCGCACGCCCCGCAGTGCCGGTGCCCAATGCACTCAGGCCCGCGGGCACGGGCCTGTCGCCTTCTGGTCCGCCCGCTGCCGCGCGCCGCACCGAAGCCACGGGGCCCACGTCCAGTGAGCTGGCCAGCGCGCCCGGCGATTGGGCAATGCCGCCGCTGCCGCCCGGGGACGCTGATTCGACCGGCTCGGCCATGGCCGGAAGCTCTGCCCCGGTGCGCGAACGAGCCAGGCCGGCCGACCGGCCGGGAGCCAGGTCGATTCCGCCGGCTCCGCGCTGGCCGGCTGTGTCGCGCCGGGCCAGCGCCTCGGGCAACGGGGCCTGCGGTGCGCCGCCGGTTGCGGCCAGCGACCCTGCGGCAGGCAGCGCGAACGATCTGCCGGGCAGACCGGCAACCTGGCGATCGAGCCCTGCCAGCGGACCGGCCTCCAACGGGCTGCCGGGTTTCGCACCCCGGCCGGTGCCCGTCACACCCGCTGGCTCAGCACCTTCAGCCTGCGCGACCAAGCCCGGTCCGACTGCGGCCCTTGCCGGTGCGGGCTGCTTGGCACCTCCGCCACTCAGGCCCGTGGGGTTGTCCGATTCGTGGCGGGTGACGCGGGCGAGCTGGGCCACCGGGACTCGGGCGGCTGTGCCGCTGGCACCTTCGGCGCCGGAACCCAGCGCGGGACGTTCGACCGGCAGAACCGGGCGCCCCTGTCTGCCCGAGGCCGCGGCCTGGGCCGAAGGCGCGGGCAAGGGCAAGCCCGCTGCCGCTTCGCCTCCGGTAGCAGCCCCAGCCATGGCCGCACGCTCGGCCGCGGGTGCCAGGCTGAGGGATAAGCCGCGATCCGCCCTGGCCACCCGCGGCTCGTCCGCGGTGGCCAAGGAGGCCGGCTCGCCGAGACCACCGGCCCGAGGTTGCCCGAGTCGCGAGGCCAACTGTTGGGAGCCAACGGCCATCTCGGCCGGTCCCGCGGCAGCATCGCGCGGGGCGGACGGTGCCTGGGCTCCGGCACGGGCAACGACCGCGGCCCCGGACGGCGCCTCCAGGCGACTGGGCAAGGGGCTGCCGGCCCGGGCAGGTCGCGTAGCCTCGGCCTCGGAGGCAATCGCAGTGGAAGGCAAAGGCGCGCCGCCCGGCTGGGCGCGGCGCAAGTTCGACGGCCGGCTGGGTCCCAGCTCGGCGCCAGCCTCGTCACTTGTTGGCCGGGCCCGGCGCGCGGGCGTGTCGGGCAACTGCGCCAAATGGGTCATCGGCGCCACCGACCGCCCGGCACTGGTCAGGCCCGCTGCTGCCTCGGGCGGTCCACTGGCCGCCTTGGCCAACCCCACGGTCGCCGGCTGCAAGGGGCCCGGCGAGGCAGTCGCGCTTTCCATGCTGCCAGTTTCCTGTTCTGCGCCGACGGGCTGCTCGGGCAAGGCCAGCGCGATCCGGGTTTGCCGGGGAGCCGCGGGCCGCGGGTTGATCAACGGTTGGTCGTCAGCGCGCATCACGCGCCGCGGCAAGGCCCTGGTCGCAGTGGAAGACACTCCCAAATCCGGGGTTTGCTCGGCGGCAGAACCGGATGCGGGTTGGTTCTGCTGCCGGGGCACTTCGGCGACGACCACGGGCGGTTCGACCGCGGGCGTGGGCGAAGCGGCTGCTGCCGGGGCCTCTGCTCGGGCCGCGATGGTGGGCAAAGCAGGAAGCCGGGCGGATCGCGAAGGACGCTCTTCGGGCTGGCTCGCCAGCTCTGCGTCGGGTCGTTGCGGTGTGCGAGGGGCCGCAGCCAGCAGGGCCTGAGGCACAGTGGTGGGTCGCGGGACGGGTCGGGCAGCCCATTGGGGTGCCTCGGGTGCTTCGGAGAGGCGGCGCGGGCTGGGCGCGGGGGTCGGCTGCGGTTCGGCCGGCTCGGCCTGGGCCACCACCTCTTCTGGTTCGGGCACCGTGGCCTCGGTGCGCGGCACCTCTGCGGCCATGGCCAACTGGCGCGTGGGATTGGGCGTGGTGGGCACGTCGGGCAGAGGCTCCGATTCCGCGGCCTGGCGCGCCATGCGCACCACCTCGTGCGGCTCGGTCGAGATCGGCTCGCGGAACGTGCGCCGCTCGAACGGCGGCGGCTCGGCAGCCTGGCGACCCATGGCAGTCAACTGCTGGTTCGGTGCCGCCCTCGGGCGCGGGGCAGCCGCCATCAGCTCGGGCGCAGGCACGGGTGGGCCGGGCAGCGGGTGGTCTTTCCACGGCTGCCGGCTGATTTGCCCGCCCGCGGCCAGGTCGGCCCGACGCGGGGCACTCAGCTCCGCACGGCGCAGCTCCAAGGGCGAGGGCTCCTGGCGGGCCAGGGGTTCGGCTTCGGCCGGAGGTTTCTCAAGCGCCAGCGGCTCCTGCTTTGCAGGCTGCGGTTCGAGCGGCGCGGGCTCGCTTTCCAAAGGAATCTCGGTGGGGATCGGTTCCTCGAAGCTCTCGCGCTCTTGCGGTTGTGGGCGTGGTTGGGGCATCTGCAAGTGGAACTCGGGCACCACAGCCGGGGCATACGGATCGGTGACCTGCTGGGCGATTTCGTCCGGCTGGGTCTCGAAAACCAGGTAGTGCCGGTGCAGATCGTACACCAGCCAGACATGGGCCAGCAGGCTCAGCAGGATGCAAAGCTGCAACCGCCGCAGCATCTTGCCCTGCAGCCACCAGACGCCCAGGAACAGCAGTCCCACCATCAGGCCCACGCTCGCCAGATGGGTCCACCCGTTGTAAAGCAACCGCGGTTCGGAGAAGCTGCTCTGGGCGATCACGATGCCGGCCACGAAGCCGGCCAGGATCAGAATCGTGCAGTTGATAGGCCAGAGCTGGTCGTCGAAATCCGCGGCCCGCGCCACTTGGACCTTGCGGACCATCCGGAGTCGATCGGACATGGTTAAGACTCCTTGCGACCAGCAGGATGGGTTCGGACGGGTTGCCGCCTTCCGACTTCCGATTTGGTCATGGGCGCCTGGTCATTGGGGATTTCGGGATTCGGCTTTCGGCTTTGCGCTCCCGTGGGGGTAAATCACACGGCTCGTTGTAATTCGTCAATGGGAGGGTTCGCCTGAACCGGGAGCTGACGCTCCCGGCTCGCCACGCGCCCGATTTCCGACTTCCGACTTGCGACCTCCGGCTTTCACAGTCGCCTACGGCTCGCCGTTAAACGAGCCGCGTTTCGGCTTTCGGCTTTCGGCTTTGCGCTAGTCCCCGCGCGGAAGCACCGTGGTGGTATAGTCCCGAATCTTCGCCCGGTTGCAGGCGGCCATGGCCGCCACCACGAACTCCCAGCGGCAGCCCCGATCGGCGCGAATGACCGCGGATACCCGGCCGGGGTTGTTCACATACGCGGTGTCGAGTTCCCGCTGGAGCTGGTCGATGCTGAGCAGCCTGTGTTTCACGTAGTACCGGCCCTCTTCGTCAATATTGATGCTCAGTTGAATGGGCGGACTGGTGAGCGGCTGGGCCTCACTGGCCTCGGGCAGCGCCAGGCGCATCTCGCGCTCCTCTTCCGCAAATCGCGTGGCCACCAGGAAGAAGATGATCAGCAGGAAGACCACGTCAATCAGCGGCGTGAGGCTCAACTGCGCCAAAGCGGAGGTCTTGGGGATCGTCACGGCCATGGCAAGCGGGTCTCCTCGGATGATCGCGGCGGATGCGGCAGGCAGCCCCGGGAGCGGGCTCAACCTACTTCGGCGTGGCGGCCGGTTTCTTGGCCGCGCCTTCATGCCCGCTTTCGCCGCGACCGCGCGTGGCGGTGGCAGCGAGTTCCTCGCGCAGGCCTTCCAGGGTGGTCGAGTCCACCGATTCCTTGCTCACGCGCAGCCGCCCCTCGAAGCGTTCCAGTTGGGGCATCAGCCCCAGCAACATCTCGTCCAGTTCGCGCAGCAGTTGTTGGATGCGCCCCTCGAGGAAGTGGGCCAAAATGGCCGCGGGAATCGCCACCGACAGCCCGAACAGCGTGGTGACCAACGCCACGTAGATTCCCTCGGCCAGGCTCTCGGTGCGGTTCTGGCTGAGCGGCATATTGGCAGTGACGATGAACGCCTGGATCATGCCCCAAACCGTGCCCAACAGGCCCAATAGCGGCGAGACGCCCGCGGCCAGCGTCAGCCAGCGCACGTTGGTGTGCAGGCGTGCGGCCTCACGCTGGTTGGCCTCGGTGACCGCATGTTCGACTTCGCTGTGTGGCCGGCCCACCTTGAGCAGCATCACCTTGAGCACGTTGGCCGCGGTCGAGGGGTGCTGCTGGCAGAGCTTGTAGGCCTGGCGCGGATCGAGGCCGCCCTTTTGCGAGGCCAGCTTGCCCAGCCCGTCGATCAGTTCGGGCGGCAGGACCTTGTGGCGCCGCAGTCCCAGGATGCGCTCGACGCCGAAGGTGACCACCAAGAGCGACATGGCGAGGATCGGCAACATCAGCTTGCCGCCCCGCTTGGCGAGCCGCCAGAGGTTGATCTTCTCGGGTCCCAGGCCGCTGGTGCCTGAGCCTTGATCGGTGCCGCCCGCCTCGTCGGCAGCCAGGGCCTGCTCGGCCATGGCCTCCGGATCGACCGCCTCGGCGCCCGCCTGTTCCGCGGCCTGATCCTCCGCGGCGAACACCGACTGGGGGCCGAACTGCTGGGCCCCGGCCGACCCGCAAAGCCACCCGAGCACCGCCGGCACCAGGATCACCAGGCTGAGAAGCGCTTGGCGCGCACTCCGCTCCCCGCCCGCACGTCTCGATACACTGCTCATCGGCCTGAACCTCGTGGTTGGGGGAAACGCCCGAGGGGTTTCCTGGCTGCCCCGGGGAAATCAACGCTGGACTGCCCCCACGCTCTGGTGAGCGTGGCTACATCTGTTCACACCGCTTCCGCGGTCTAACCACCCAAGGCGCTCAGGCGGTCGCGGGCCTCGGCCACCTTGTCGCTGTCGGGAAACTTCTCGATCAACTCGCGGTAAAGCTTGGCGGCCTGTTGGGGCTTCTTGAGCACCTCGAAGCAGCGGGCCGCCTCGAAGGTGGCGTCGGCTTGCCACCGGGGATAACCGTAGCCGTAGCTGACCTTGAAGAAGCTCTTGATCGCCTCGTCGTGCTGCTTGCGCTGGAACTGGATTTCGCCGATCAAGAACTGGGCCCGGGCAGCCACCTCTTGCTGGGTCCGCGCGATCACCTGCTCGTAGCTCTTCAGCGCCTCGTCCAGTTGGCCCAGGTTCTGCTGGGCCCAGCCCTGCTCGCAGAGCGCCTCGGACAGATAGGGCGAATCGGGGAACTCGGTCACACAGCGGGAGAGCAGCTCCAGGGCCTGATCCCATTGCTTCAATTGCGCGGCCGCCTGCCCGCTGTGCAACAGCGCCAGCACGTCGAAATGCTTGCCCGTGGGCTGCTTGGCCCGGCCGTAGGCCTTCAAGGCCTCGTCGTACTTGCCTTGTTTGAACAGGCACTCGCCCTCCATGAACGCGGCATCAGAGCTCAGGGGGCCTTCGGGCCAGGTGAAGGCCTGGTAGGCAAAGGTCTTCTGTGCGTTTTCCAGCTCGTCGAGCCGGAAATAGGCCCAGCCGAGTTTGTGGGCCGCCTTCTCTCCCAGTTCGCTCTTGCCCGCCTTGGTCATGGCGGCATAGTAGGCATCCGCGGCCGGCTTGTACTGCTCTTCGGCGTAGGCCTGTTCGCCCACGCGATAGAGGCTTTCCACGGCCAGGGGGCTGTCGGCGTGCTCGTCGGCCAGGCGCTGGAAGACGGCCGCGGCCTCTTTGTCTTTCTGCTGCGACTTCAGGGCCCATGCCCATTCGTAGAGCACCTTGTCGGCGCGGGCATAGTTCGGGTCATCCGCCAGCAACTGCTCGAAGGTGGCCGCTGCGGCGTCGTATTGCTTCAGGCCCACCTGGCAGAGGCCCAGCACATAGCGGGCGTCGGACCGCTCGGTCTTGGTCGGATCGGCCGCGAGCAGCGCCTGCAAGTCCTCGATGGCAGGGGCGAACTTGTCGAGCTGCTGCCGGGCCACGCCGCGCGCGTAGTGGGCGCGGGCGGCCAGCTCGTGGTCGGCGTGGTCCGCCAGCAGGCGATCGAGAGACTTCTCGGCGCCGGCCAGGTCGTCTTGTTTCAGCCGGGCCCAGCCCAGGCCGTACAGTGCGTAGGGCACCAGCGGGCTTTGCTTCCAATGGTCCAAGACCTGCTGGTACTCGGCGGCCGCAATTCTCAGGTCGCCGGTGGCAAACGCATATTCGCCCAGCCGATAATGGGCCCGGTCGAGCACCTGGCTTTGGGGGAAGTCGGCAATGAGTTTCTGCAAGGTGGCCTTTGCCTGGTCGGTTTGCTTCAGTTGGTGCTGCGCATAGGCCAGTGCCAGCAGGGTCTCGTCGGCCTGGCGCCACTTGGGCCCTGCTTGGAGCGCGGCCTGGAGGGACTTCAGCGCTTCGTCGAACCGGCCCAGTTCGGCCTGGCTGCTGCCGACGAGATAGTGTGCCTCGGCCAGCGCCGTGCCCTGCAACTGGCCCACCAGCGGCTCGGCGGCCTGGATCGTCTCGGCGTGTTTGCCTTGGAGCTGCAGGCACAGGGCACGGCGGAGTTCCCACGTCGGCGCATCGCGATGGTTGGAATGCTGGGACAGCAGGGCGGCGAATTGCTTCTCGGCGTCCGCCGGTTTCTGCAACTGCAAGCTGGCCTCCGCGGCCACGAACCCCACGTCCGCGGCCAGCTCATGTTCGTGCCAGCGCGACTGGAACGCCGCGGTGTGCTTTAGCGCCGCCTGGAAATCGCCTGTCTCCAGCGCCACAAACCCCGCCATGTAGAGCGCCTCGGCAGCCACTTCGTCCTGGGCGTGCTTCTCGGCTACCTCGGCATACAAGGCCGCGGCCTCGCTGCGGCGGTCGGGCGTTTGATAGACCGCGTCCGCCCGATCCAGCATCAGTCGTGCCAGCCAGGGGCCGTCCTTAACGTCTTTAAGTGTCTTCTCAACGACCTCCAGCGCCTGCGCCGGCTGGTTCTGCTTGAGTCGACAACGGGCCAGCCAGTGGGCGGCCTCGGCCGCGGACTGGCCGCCCGAGGCAAGCGTCGCCTCGAGCAGGTTGGCGGCCTCTGCGTAGTTGCCGCCCAGATAGTAACACTTGCCGCCGGCCAACTGCGCCGCGGGCACGTCGCGGGACTGGGGGAATTTCTCCGGCACCGAGGCATAGAGGGCCGCGGCTTCAGCGTACTTCTGCAGTTGCGTTAGACTGGCGGCCTGGCGCATGGTGGCGTGGTCGGCCAGGGGGAACCCCTGTTTGGACGCGGCCGCGGCAAATCGCTCGGCAGCCTCGCTGTACTTGCCGGCCGCAAACAACGTCTCTCCCTTGCGCATACCCACTTCGGTGGCCAGCTCGTGGTTGGCGTAGTCCTTCAGAAAACGATCGTAGGCCTCGGCCGCGGCCTGATAATTGCCGTCCTCTTCCTGGGCCACGCCCAGGGCATACAGGGCATCGGGCAGCAGCCGATGATCGGGGAACTTCTCGACCACCTGGGCATACGCCGCAGCCGCCTCTTTCCTCTTGCCCGCGGCATAGAGCGCTTCGCCCTGATAGAAGAGCGCTTCGCAAACATACTCGCCCTCAGGATGGTCGGCCACCAGCTTTTTGAGCGTCCCCAGCGCAGCGTCGTACATCTTGGCGTCGCCCTGCTGGCCCAAGCGGAACTGGGTGACCCCCAGGTACAAGGCGGCCGCCTGGTGCAGCTCGGACTGTGGGTAATCGCTGACGACCTTCTGAAAGTCGGCCATCGCCTCGGCCGGCTTGTCCAGCTTCAGATAGCAGACGCCGCGATAGTGGTAGGCACGATCGATGCGCGCGTCGTCGGGATAGTCCTGGATGAAATCCATCCACTCGGTGGCCGCCTGTTCGTAAAAGCCTTCGTTCTGGGCCCGCACCGCCGTGCGGTATTGAACCGTGGCCAGCGCCGAGGTGTCCTGCTGGGCCATCGCCGGCCCACCGCACAGCAGCCACAGCGCATACGCCGAGACACATGCCTCAACCAGACGCAGCCGAACATTCATCGCAAAGACCTCACTGGCGGGTGCTCAGTCTGTTCCACGGAGGGTGTATGGGGTGGGCGACGTTGAGGCAGGTGCGGTCGGCGTGTCAAACGCCGCAGCCCGTATGCCGGCCGACCGCTCTTCACATTCTACACAACCCACGTCCAACCCGCCACCGACC
>CAYXPN010000044.1:0-23888 GCA_964467075.1 uncultured Planctomycetaceae bacterium | reverse complement strand
CTGGCCGAGAGCCACGAGCCGCCCGCTGATTCCGCCCTGGAGCCCACGGCCGAGAGCCACGAGCCGCCCGCTGGCGAGGCCGACCAACCGCGGTCGGAGACCGACAAGCCACCTGCCGAATCACCCAACGTGGCGGCCGAGTCCGGCCCGGAATCGGGCCAGAGCGATTCATCGAACCAGAACGATTCGGCTGCCGCGCCCACCACCGCTTCCCCCCCTGAACAGGCATCCACCTCGGAGGAAGTGCCGCCCGCAGTTTGAGGCACAGCGGTCTCCGGCGTGTGGATGCCTGCTGCCGGGACGTGCGAGGCTCGGCGGGCACGCCCCTTGTGGTGGGCTGCTGGGTGGATGTCGGTGCTGCCCGGCAGCCACCACGGCAGACCGGAGAACGACTGTCGCGCCCGCGCGGCACGCCGGCGGAATGAGGTATACAGAATAGAGGAGTTGCGGGGCATCCAACCTGGGAGACCGGGAAACCGTTCGCATGTTGCCGGTGGCCGCTCGGGTGCGGCAGCCGGGAAAACTGACCGTTACGCCAGCAGGCAGCCCGGAGTGACCTCGTGCCTGTCCGTATTTACCAACTCGCCAAAGAGTTGAAGATCGACAATCGCACGCTGTGCGATATCTGCGCGAAGGCAGGTATCACGGGCAAGGGGTCTGCGCTGGCGAGCTTGAGCGACGAAGAAGTGGAGAAGGTCAAGGCATTCATGCAGCGGGGCAAGACCTCCTCTGCTCCAACTGCTGCGGGCGCACGGGGGCAACCGGCCGGCCAACAGGCGATCCGTCGGGAGGACTACATCGCCCCCACTGCGGCGAGTTCGGGCAAGATACCCGTGCTGCCCAGCAAACCCGGCAAGCCGGCTCCGACCAAAGACAGACAACCCACGGTTCCGGAAAAAAAGAAGGAAGAGCAGGTCGAGCCCCAGCCGGCCGAAAAGGCCGCACCGCCGATCAAGTTGGCCCCGGTGCCCGTGGCCAAGAGGGCTCCGGTAAAGGAAAAGCCGGAGGAGCCGCCCGCCCAGAAACCGGAAATCAGACTTCCGCCCGACGCGATTCGTGCGGGCAAGGCAGGTGAAAAGCCGCTGGCCGAGCATCTGCGGCGCCAGGAAGAGAAACGCAAGGGGGGCGACAAGACGGCTGCACCGCGCGTCGCACCGGAAGAAGAAGCTGCGCCCGCGGAGGCCGCGCCGCCCGCCCGGCCGCGTGTGCGGGGAGCGGGCAAGAAGGAGAAGGGGAAGGAAAAGGAGCTCGAGCCGGCCGCGCGGGACGGACTGTCCAGCACGCTCGGGGGGCGCGAACACCGGCAGTTGAAGCGCAAGCGTGCTGCCGCGGGCCGACGTCGAAAGAACGAGGACGAAGAAGCTACCACTCCGACGGTCCGGCGCACGCGCATCCGGCGCACCGGGGCAAACACCGCGGCGCCCCGCAAAGGAAAGATCATCGTGAACCTGCCCTGCACGGTACGGGAGTTTTCCGAAGCCTTGGGGGTGCCTGCGCGACTGATCTTGCGCAAACTGCTCGAAATGGGCCAGATGTGTACCATCGCCGCGGACCTGGACGCGGAGACCGCCGAGCTGCTGGCCGCGGAACTGGGAGCGGACGTGCAACTGCACCGCGCGGTCGATCTGGCCGAACAGTTCCTGCCGGCCCTGGAACAGGAAGACGAACCCGACAAGCTGCAATCGCGCCCGCCGGTGGTCACGTTTCTGGGTCATGTGGACCACGGCAAGACGTCGCTTCTGGACCGGATCATCGGCATCGACGTGGTGTCCGGGGAGAAAGGCGGCATCACCCAACACATTCGTGCCTATCGCATCGAGAAAGACGGACGCGTGATCGCGTTTGTGGACACGCCGGGCCACGAGGCGTTCACGGCCATGCGCGCCCGCGGGGCGAACGTGACCGATATCGTCGTGCTGGTGGTGGCCGCGGACGACGGCGTGATGCCCCAGACCGAGGAAGCCATCCATCACGCCCGTGCCGCGGGCGTGCCGATCGTGGTGGCGCTGAACAAGATCGACCTGCCGGGGGCCAATCCCCAACGCGTCTACGAGCAACTGGCCGCCGCGGAACTGCTTGCCAGCGAGTGGGGCGGCGAGACAGAAGTGGTCAAGACCAGTGCGCTGACGGGAGAGGGGATCGAAGAGTTGCTGGACACGGCGTTGACCGTGGCCGAACTGCACGAGCTGACCGCGGACCCGGACCGCCCCGGGGTGGGCACCTGCCTGGAGGCCGCCCTGCACGAAGGCCGCGGGGTGGTGGCGAAAGTCATTGTCCGTCGGGGTGCAGTGAGCGTAGGCGACGTGGTGCTCTGCGGCACGGCCTACGGCCGGGTGAAGGCCATGTTCGATACGTTGGACATGAACCGGCGTCACCAGCGGGTGGGCCCGTCCATGCCGGTGGAGCTGATCGGGTTGAACACACCGCCCGAGGCGGGCGAGCGTTTCTACGTGCTCCCCGACATCAGCCTGGCCCGGGAACTGGCCGAAAGACGGTTCGACCAACAGCGCCAGCAGGAGCTCACGCGCCAGCGCCCCCATTTGACCCTGGAAAACCTTTTCGAACGCCTCGGCCAGGACGAAGAGGTGCAAACGCTGAATCTCATCATTCGGGCGGATACGCGAGGCTCGATCGAAGCGATCCGCAAGGAACTCGACAAGTTGGAGCATCCGGAGGTGAGAATCCGCGTGTTGCAGGCTTTGGTGGGCGGAATCGCCGAAGCGGACGTGCACCTGGCCGACGCCTCGGACGCGGTGATCATCGGCTTCAGTGTGGTTCCCGACGAATCCGCCCGGCGATTGGCCGACCAGCTCGGCGTGCAGATCCGCCGTTACGACATCATCTACCAGATCACCGACGATCTGAGAGCCGCGGTGGAGGGCATGCTCAAGCCGCTGCGCCGCGAGCGCGAATTGGGCCGCGCGTTGGTGCAGCGCGTTTTCCGGATCAGCCGGGTGGGCACCGTGGCCGGTTGCCGCGTGCTGGCGGGCAATATCGAGCGGGAGTCCCGGGTGCGCGTGATCCGCGAGAGCCGCGTGATCGGCGACTATCCGCTCGACTCGCTCAAGCGTGAGAAGGACGATGCCCGGCAGGTGCGCGAGGGGTTGGAGTGCGGCATGAAACTGGCCGGGTTCAATGACCTCAAGGAAGGCGATATTCTCGAAGCGTACAAGATCGAAGAAGTCGCGCGTACCCTGTGATCGCTTCGGTCTTCGGCCTTTGCCGGCCGCAGTGCGGCTGCTGAACCCTGCTCCGCTCGCTTGTTCACCTGAAGGACTGGGGAGCCTGTGATGTCGCCTCGCCGATCCCGTCGGCCCCATCGCTCCGCTGCCGACCGCCGGCGCCCCCGGTCCGGCATGAGCCGCACCGTGCCCGGCGCCGCGCCCGATCAGACCGCGGATTTCGACACCACCTCGCGCCGCGCCCAGAAAGTGGCCGAAGCGGTGCGAGAGGTGGTCAGCATGGCCATCCTCACCGAACTGAAGGACCCTCGCGTGCGCGACGTGACAGTCACCTACGTCGAGGTCTCCGCGGATCTGCGCTACGCAAAGGTCCACGTCTCGGTGATGGGCGACGCCGGACGCCAGCAGTTATGCCTCCGCGGGCTGGGCAGCGCGGCCGGCTATCTGCAAGCCCGGCTCGCCCGCGAAATCGAGCTCCGCTACACACCCAAGCTCACATTCATCCTCGATCAGGGAGTGAAACATTCCATCGAAATCGCCCGCATCCTCAAGGAAGTCCTCCCCGCGCCGGACGCCCCAGCGGCCGACGAGAGCGACGAACCAGAGCAAGCCGATCCGCAGGAAGATGAACCCCCGCGCGCCGATCTCTCGGAGCCGGAACCGTGAGCCGGCCGGTGCCGGTAGTCGCCCGCTGATTGAACCCCGGTGAGCTGGTCAGCCGAGGCCGAGTAAGCGGCAGGCCGTCTTCTCGGACACAAGCGTGGCACGCGGTGGCATATCGGCAATCTGACAATCAAGAGCCATTCGATCCCCACGAGGCCAGTTGATGACATCAGTCAGTCGCACGGCGCAGTTCGCCCACGTCCACAAGGTGCTCAAGAGGCACTACCGCCCGGTGGCCCCGGCTTCGGATCGGTCCGTGTTGGAGCACCTGCTGTTTGCCGGTTGCCTGGAAGACGCCCGTTACGACGTAGCGGAAGAGAGTTTCGCCGCTCTGGTACACATGTTCTACGATTGGAACGAGGTCCGCGTCAGCTCGATCACCGAGCTTTGCGAGGTGCTGGGGGTCTTGCCCGACCCGCGTGCCGCGGCCGGGCGCGTGAAACGTGTGTTGCAGAGCGTTTTCGAAGCAACCTACTCGTTCGACCTCGAAGACTGCCGGAAGAAAAACCTCGGGCCGACGATCACCTGGCTGGAGAAACTCGACGGCACGACCCGCTTCGCCGTGGCCTACGTGGTCCAGTCGGCCCTGGGCGGCCATGCGATTCCGGTGGATTCGGGCACGCTGCGGGCTCTGCGGATTTGTGAATTGATCAGCGACAAGGACCTGGCGGCCGGGGTGGTGCCGGGCCTGGAGCGGGCGATCTCCAAGGCCAAGGGTGTCGAGTTCGGCTCCTTGTTGCACCAGTTGGGAGCGGACCTGACGATCAACCCTTATTCTCCGTCGGTCCATAGTTTGCTGCTGGAAATCAGTCCCGAGGCGGGTCCCAATCTGCCCCGGCGCCGAACGCGGGATAGGCCCGGTCGGGCTGCCCGCCGCCGCGCGGCCGGCGACGGCTCAGCGCACGAACCCGAAGGCGCCGGCGGGCGATCGAAAGGCGCCCGCAAGCCGGCCCCCAAGAGGTCCAAGAAAGAGGCCGCCGAGAGCGAAGCAACAAAGGGCGCGCGCGCTGCCAAGGGTTCGGGCCGCTCGAGGAAGAAAAAAGACGCCTCCGCGCCTGAGAATGGGAAAACCGCTTCGGCAGAGAGCCCACAGCGGCGCCGGGCCAAGAAGAGCAGCACCCAGAAGCTCTCCAAGCGCAAACCACGTTGAACCGACAGCACAGGACCGGGTGGATGCGCCGCGATCTGGTCGGCAACATCGTTCAGCGTCCCCGACACGTTCCCGCTCACACAGCGAAGGGCCTGCCGGCACGGGCGCCTGTTGGAACCCGGCTGGCAGCGGTTCTGGGGGCGATCTGCATTGCTCTGGGCGCGGTTCGCTGCGCACAGTGCGCCGCGGCGCAGGCCGCCGGCGCGCAGACCGGCGACGGCGCGCCGACGACCCTGGAAGACCCTCCCCAGCCGTTCCATCCCCGACGCCCCCGCTCCGGAGCCGACCAGGACCGCGTCGAAGCGCTGGCCCTGTTCGCCGCGGCACGCACCCTCGAGCGCCGGTCCGACGATGCGCAGGCGCTGCGCCTGTACCAGCGCGCGGTGCGCTGCGATCCGGAGGCGGCGGCGCCCTATGCCGCGGTGGTCCGAATGGCCGCGCGCCTCGGGCGGTACGACGAAGCCGTGCGCTATGCCCTGATCGCGCCGCCGGGCCTGGATGTAGACCCGCTCATGTTGCGCCGGCTCGGTGTGTATCTGACCCGCCTGGGGCGACTGGAAGACGCGGTGGTCATGTACGAGCAGACCGTGGCGGCCAAGGGGCCGGACAGCGATGCCGCCGACATCCTGTTGCGCATGGAAATGGGGCGGCTGTATCATCTGGTGGGCCGTTTCCGCGAAGCGGCCGGTGTGTTCGAGATCGTGCTCCATGCCCTGGACCATCCGGATCAATACGGCATCGACGACCAGGTACGCAAGACCCTGCTCGACGAGCCGGCTTCGACCTGGCGTTTGATCGGCGAGTGTTTCCTGCGCGCCGGCAAGGCGCAAGCCGCGCACGACGCCTTCATCGAGGCCGATCGCGCAGAGCCCAACCCGACCACACTCCAGTACGATCTGGCTCGCGTTCACGCGCAGCAGGGAAAGTACAAAGAGGCTTTCGAGGCCCTCAGCACCGTGCTCGACCAAGGGCTCTCCGGTGAAGGCGTCGAGCCGTTCGAACTGCTGGCCGAGGTGCTCGAACACCTCGGACGCCGCGAGGACCTCCTGCCGCAGCTCGAAGACCTGCGTGCCGAACACCCCGAGGACGTGCGCCTGGGCCTCTACCTGGCGGGCCGCTACTTCGCCGCGGGCAAGAAGGAACAGGCCGAGGCCCTCTACCACGAGCTGCTCGAACAATCGCCCGAAAGGCTGCCCACCGGAGAACCACAGCTTGTCGAACAAGCGTGGCGAAACCTGGTTTCGCTGCGGCGGGCCGGACCGCCCGAGGCGTTGCTGGCCACGCTGGGCCGGATCGTCCGGCAGGAAGGTTCGCTGGAGGTGTTGGGCCCGGTGCTCGAGCAGCTCACGGCCGACGCTGAAGGGCTCAGGGCATTGCACCGGGCCGCGTTGGCACGCAAACGCGACGCTTCGGCGCCCATCGAGGACCAGACGATTCCGGCCGCAGCCCTGCTGGCGCTCGAAGCGGAACGCTTCGAGGCGGCCGCGGAGCTGCTGGAATACGTGATCGAGCAACAGCCCAGCGAGGCCCCCGCCCTGGTGCGCCTGTGGGGCACGCGCCTGCTGGCGGCCGATCGGCCGGCCGAAGCAGCCGAGGTGTTCCGCGGCGCGATCGACCGGCAGCCGGACGAAGATCGCGAGCCGCTGTTGCACTACTACCTGGCGATCGCCCTGGCATTGGACCATAAGACCGACGAGGCATTACAGGCAGCCCAGACCGCCGCGCGCCTGGCCCCGGACTCGGCCCGCTTCCAGGGTCGTGTGGCCTGGGTGCTGTATCTGGGCGATCGACACGACGAGGCGCGCCGGGCCTACGAAGAGCTGATCAGACGGTTCGACGAGCAGTACGATTCGCCGCTGGTGCGCGAGGAGCTGCGCGACGCCCGGCTGGCGCTGTCGAACCTCTGCGTCACGAGCGACCAGCTCCCTGCCGCGGAGGAACACCTCGAACGGGTGCTGGACGAGTTCCCGGAGGATGTCTCGGCGTCGAACGACCTGGGCTATCTCTGGGCCGACCAGGGGAAGCACCTGCACCGGGCCCTGCGCATGATCCGCCGGGCCGTGGCGGCCGAGCCCGACAATCCCGCCTACCGCGATAGCCTCGGTTGGGTATACTACCGGTTAGGGTGCCATCAAGCGGCGCTGGCGGAGTTGGAACGCGCCGCGGCCGACCAGCCCGATCCGGTGATCCTCGACCACCTGGGAGACGTGCAACGGAAGCTGGGGCGTCTGGAGGAGGCGCGGCGCGCGTGGCAGCGGGCCCTGGAGGGATTTCGGCAGCAGCAACAATCGCGCGAGGCCGACGCCGTCGAGCAGAAGCTCGACCGGCTGGACGCGCAGCCGGCCCAGCCCTGAATGCCCCGGCAACCGGCCCCCACGCGAATCAGAGACCCACGAGACAACCACAGAGGTGTGCCGATGGCAGGCCATTCGCACTGGGCAGGCATCAAGCACAAGAAGGCACTGGTCGACGCCAAGCGCGGCAAGCTTTGGAGCAAGCTCTCCAAGGCGATCATCGTGGCCGCGCGCACCGGCGGCGGCGATCCGGCCATGAACCTGCGCCTGCGCTATGCAATCGACGACGCGCGCGCCATGAGCATGCCCAAGGACAACATCGAACGGGCGATCAAGCGGGGCACGGGCGAACTGGAAGGGGGCAACCTCGAGCAAGTGATCTACGAGGGCTATGGGCCCGGCGGCGTGGCCGTGCTCTGCGACGTATTGACCGACAACCGCAACCGCACGGCCGCGGAAATCCGCAAGATTTTCGAACTCTCCGACGGCAAGCTGGGCACCAGCGGCTGCGTGGCCTGGATGTTCGAGAGCAAAGGGCTGTTTCTGATTCCGGCCGATCAGACCGACGAAGAGACCCTGCTGGAAATCGCCTTGGAAGCCGGCGCCGACGACGTGCGCCTGGACAGCGGCAATTTCGAGGTCACCTGCGCGCCCGAGGCGTTCCAGCAGATCTCCCAGGCGCTCAGCCAGGCGGGTCTGGAGCCCGACGTGAGCAAGGTCACTCTGCTGCCCCAGAACACCGTGGACCTCGACGCCCCCACGGCGCAAAAGGTGCTCCGACTGATGGAGCGCCTGGAAGACCACGACGACGTGCAGAACGTGGCTTCCAATTTCAACATCCCCGACGCGGTGATGGCCGAGATCGGCGAGTCTTGAGCCGCGCCGACCACCCAGCGCCGATTCTCGGTTGCGCGTCCGCCCTGCAACGCACCATATCGCGCCCAAAGCACGCCCGCACCCTCGCGTGCTAACCCAAGTTACGTGCTAGCGCGCTGATTCCCGGTATTTCTGGAGCTAGCAGATCACCTGCTAGCTGAACAAATCACGGGAAAAACGATGCTAGCACGCAACTTGGCTTAAGCCGCCGCCGGAAACCGCGCACGAATTGCGCGTCGGGAAAAGCGTATCGCGCGCCGCCGCGGGGCACGGCGGAGTGCGGTTTGCGAAGTTCCTTCTCGAGCGTTCAGGATTCCTCAGAGGGAAATGCCGCGAGGATCGTTTCGATCTGCGGTTTGAGCGCGGGAACGTCGCGGAGCACTACATTGTAGACCTCGTTCCAGTCAACTTCGAAGTAGTCGTGGACGAGGACATGCCGCATGCCGACAATCTGCCTCCAAGGTACCTGCGGATGCCGGTCCTTCAGCGCGTTTGACAATCTTCGACTTGCCTCGCCAATGATTTGAAGCTGACGGAGCAGATGGGAACGGCAGAACTTGTCCGCGTCGAATTGGGCTCTTGTGGCCGGTGTGCTACCGATCACCTCTTCGATGGCTTCACGTATATCTTCCAACAATAGGCGATCCGATCTCATAAAGGAATTGCCTCCTTCATGACGTGTTTGCGAAACCGCTCCCGCATCCCCCCCTCGCTGATCACGTCCACCTTCACGCCCAACAGCTCCCGCAGGTCCATCACCAGCCCGCCGTGATCAAACAGCGAGCGGTCCGGATCGAATCGCACGATCAGGTCCAGGTCGGACGACTCCGTGGCGTCGCCCCGGGCCACCGAGCCGAAGATGCGGATGTCGTGGGCCCCGTAGCGCCGGGCGATCTCCAGGATGGCCTCGCGCTTCTCAAGCAGGGTCTCGCGCGTGATCATGGTGGTTCCCTTCTAGAAAGGGACCGACAGATAGGCGGCCCTACAGACATTCCGACGTGTTCCGCCGAAGGTGGCCGGTTTTGCTCCTACCACCGTGTTTCCGTGCCATTGCCCTGCGAATCCACGCTTCTGCCCGCGGCGCGCGCGGCGCTCGTCCGACGCTCGCGCTCTTGTGCGCTGCTCGGGCACACACATGCTCCCCTACCGCTCCACGCCGAACTTGTGCACCGTCACCTGGTGATACGTCTCGCCCGGCCTGAGCAGCGTGGTGGGATACTCGGGCTGGTTGGGCGAATCGGGGAAGTGCTCCGTCTCCAGGCAGAAGCCGTAGTGCTGCTCGTACTCCACCCCGTCGCCCGAGACCGTGCCGTCCAGGAAATTGCCGCTGTAGAACTGGATGCCCGGCTGCGTGGTATGGATTTCCATGGTCCGCCCGCTGCCCGGCTCCACCACGCGCGCCGCGAGGCTCAGCTCGTCGGGCTGAGCCTTCTTGAGCACATAGCAATGGTCGTAGCCGCCCTCGACCTGGTCGATGCGCGCGCCGATGGCCACCGGCTGGGTGAAGTCCATGGGCGTGTCCTGCACCGGCTCGGGGCTGCCCAGCGGAATCAGCCCGTCGTCCACGGGCAGGTAGCTGCCGGCAGCCAGCATCAACTGGTGGCCCAGGACGTCGCCCGATCCTGCGCCCGCCAGGTTCCAGTAGGCGTGGTTCGTCAGGTTCACGTGGGTAGGCTTGTCGGTGGTGGCCGTATAGTCGATCTTCAGCTCGTCGTTGTCGGTGAGCGTATAGACCACGGTCACGTTCAGGGTGCCCGGATAGCCTTCGTCGCCGTCGGGGCTCACGTGCGTGAGCTTCACGCCCACGAACCCCTCGCCCTCGACCGGCTCGGCCTGCCAGACGTATTTGTCGAAGCCCTTCTCGCCGCCGTGGAGGTGGTTCGCGCCGTCGTTGGTGGCCAAGGTGTATTCCACGCCGTCGATCGAAAACCGGCCGCGCGCGATGCGGTTGGCATAGCGCCCCACGATGCAGCCGAAATAGGGATGGTCCGCCAGGTAGTCGGCCAGCGAATCGCGGTGCAGCACGATATTGGCGAAACGGCCGTTGCGATCGGGTGTTTCCACCGCGGTGATGATGCCGCCGTAGGTGATGATCTTCACGCTCAGGCCCTGGCTGTTGGTCAACGTGTACTCGTCCACCTGGGTGCCGTCGGGCATGGCGCCGTAGGGTTTGCTGCTCACACTCATCTTCATCTCCCGCGGGGTGCTCGGTGTTTCCGGCGTGGTGGGGGTTTCGGGTGTAGTGGGTGTCTCGGGCGTAGTCGGCGTTTCGGGCGTGGTGGGGGTTTCGGGGGTAGTGGGTGTCTCGGGCGTTGTCGGCGGAGCTTCGGGCGGAGCGGGCGGCGGCCCGGGTTTGTCTGACCTGCCGCAACCCACCGCGCACACGACCCACACCACGCACAGTCCGATGGCCAGTGTTCGGTTCCAGACGCTCATGGTCGGCTCCTTTTGTTTGTTATGGCGCTTTGTTCCGAAACGCATCCGTGCGCGTAGCCGCCGAAAGCCAGACGGCGGATAACTCGTGTGGATGAATCGTACCCTGAACGACCATCCGACCCAGTGGCAATCCACGCTCTCACCGAGCGTGGCTACCGCTCCAAAGCGGGTCAGCCATGTGCAGCCGGGGCGGCCGCACCACAATGCGCACTACTGTCCCTGGCCCAGCAGGCCGAGGATAATCTCGCGGCTCTTCTTGGCGTCTTCGTTGCCGGGTTGAAGGCGCAGGACTTCCTCGAAATCGGCCAGTGCTTCGGCCAGCCGGTTCAGCCTGTAAAACACGTAACCGCGGTTGGCATAGCCGGCCGCAAAGTCGGGTTGCAGGGCCACTGCCGCGGTGAAATCGTCGATCGCACCCTGCCACTGGTTCTGCCTGCGCCGGGCCAGGCCCCGATTGTAGTAGACCTCCGCATAACGCGGATAAAGCTCGATCGCCCGGCTGTAGGCCTCCAGGGCTCCCGCCAGGTCGTCCAGCTTGTGGCGCTCCACTCCCTGTCGGTAAAACTCCGTGGCCTTCTGCTTGCTCTCCTGCAAGGCAGCCTCCAGACGATCCACCAGCGGACCGACGGCCGCGACCTCTTGCGGGCCGCGCCATTGCTTGTAGTCCTCCGCCGGTCGCGGGTCCAGTTGCACCACGCGCCGATAGTCGGCCAGGGCCTTGTCCGTGGCGTCCTGCTGCGAGTACGCCAGGGCCCGACCGAAGTAGGCCTCGGCGAACTCGTCGTCCAGGCGCACGGCCTGCGTGTAGTCGGCCACGGCCTTGTCGAGATCATCGTGGCGCGCGTAGACCACGGCCCGACAGAACCATGCCTCAGGATCGTCCGCGGCCAGTTCCAGGGCGCGGTTCAGATCGGCCAGGGCCAGGTCGAACTCGCCCCCTAGACTATGGGCGAAGCCGCGCTCGCGATAGGCCTCGGCATACTCGGGGTCGAGCTGGATGGCCTTGTCGAAGTCGGCGATGCCCTTGGCCGGCTCGCCGCGATGCACCAACGCGTATCCGCGGCTGAACCAGGCCACCGGTCCTTCGGGCGCGAGCTCGACGGCGCGGTTCAGGTCGGCCATGGCGCCGTCCGCATCGCCCAGCAAGGTGCGCAGATGGCCGCGGTTGCACAGCGCATCCGCGTTGTCCGGTTCCAGCGCGACGACGCGGCTGTAGTCGGCCAGGGCCTGCTCCAGCTCGCCCAGGCTCCAGAGCACCTCGGCCCGGCTGCCATAAGCCGCTGCATCGCGCGGTGCCAGACGCACGGCCATGTTCAAGTCGCGCAAGGCTTCGGCCGGCTGCTCCTTCATCAAATGCGAGTAGCCGCGATCGCGATAGGCCGACGCATAGTCCGGACGCAGGCGCACGGCCTGGTCGTAGTCGGCGATGGCCTTGTCGTAGTCGCCCTGCTGGAAATACACGAAACCGCGATTGAACCAGGCCGCCGCGTCCTCCCGATCCAGACGCAGCGCCGTGTTCAGATCGACCAGGGCCTCGGCCAGCCGGCCCTGTTGTGCCCGGGCCAGCCCGCGCTCGCGATATGCCCGCGCAAACTGCGCGTCCAGGCGGATCGCCTGGCTGAAGGCGAGTTCCGCGCTCTGGTGCTCGCCGCGGCGCAAGGATTGCACCCCGCGGTTGTAGGCGTCCACGGCCGCACCGCCGGCCTGTTGCTCGGGCAATTCCTGGTCCCACGGCCCCAGCCGGGGAATGACTCCGCGCAACTGGCCCTGGGCCGCGGGCAGGCTCGCCACCAGCATGGCCGCGGTGAGCAGGATGGGCGCCGAAGCACGACCGGTGCGACAAAGACGGTTCAGCTTTCCGTTCATCGAAAGGTTCCTTCTTTCTGCCGACCGCCTGCAACGCGCTGCAAGCGGCAAATCGCGCGACCGCAGCCCAGCGGGCACCCGCGTCTTGGACCCCAGTATAGGGACTTTTCGGCCCGCTGCAATGCGGACAGATCGTCTCAGCATCTTTCCGGCCAGACGCTGTAGGGGCGACGCATGCGTCGCCCCTACAGGACAATGAATCGCCTTTACCGGAAACACGACGCGAGACACGGATTTCCACCGACACCGGCCCGAAGCCCGGGCCTCGGAACTCAACGCCGGGCGCGCCCAAGGCGCTGGCAGTGCGGGCAATAGAAGGTGGATCGCTGGGCCTGGACGATGCGCACGATCGAGTGCTTGCCGCATTGCAAGCACAACTGGCCGTGGCGCTGATAGGCACGGTGGTAAAGCTGGGCCTGGCCGGGCTGGTTCCGGCCGATGCGATACGTGCCGTCACGCAGGGTGGAGCCCTGGTTGCGGATGGCCTCCTGGAGCACCGCGCGCATGGCCCGGTGCAGCCGCCGCCAGTCCTGCACACTGAGCCGGCAGCAGGGCGTTTGGGGATGGATTTTGGCGCGGAGGAGCATTTCCGAGGCGTAGAGATTTCCCACCCCGGCCACGGCCTTCTGGTCGAGCAGGGCCACCTTCACCGCCCGGCGGCTGGCCCCCAGGCGGCGACGCAACTCGCCCGCGGGGATTTCCAGTGCGTCCGGCCCGATGCAACCGGGTCCGCAAGTCGCGGCAAACTCCTCGGGCCCGAGCAAGCGCACCACGCCCAGCCCGCGGCTGTCCCAGAAGAGCAATCCCCGCGGCCCGCGCCCTTGCAGCTCCAGAACCAGGCGCAGGTGTTCCTGGTCGGGCGGATCGCGCAGCAAGACCAGCCCGGTCATGCGCGGCTCGAAGATGATGCGGTCGGCCGGCTTGCCCTCGTCGCCCAGCTCCAGGACCACCCGCTTGCCCAGCCGGCTGACCGCGGCGATCCTGCGTCCCAACACGCGCCGGCGAAAGCGCGCCAGCGAAGGAGTCACCGCGATTGGGCGCAGCCGGGAGCGCGGGCGCCGCAGGCCTTTGATCCGACAGCCCGCGGCCGAGGCCACGGCGCGGCACATGGTTTCGACTTCGGGCAACTCGGGCATCGGTGTGACGATGATCTTGCAGCGAGCCGCGCGTGCGAGCACGCACCCTACGGGCTGTGACGGCCGGCGAGCCGGGAGCGTCAGCTCCCGGTTTGGACGGAAGCCGCTGGGTCTGACGACGTGGCGACCGGGCCTGTTCTGCCGACGGAACCCGCGGCTCACGCCGCGGGCTCGCCGGGTTTCAGATTGCCGGCGGGCGGCTCTGCGGGCTTGACTTCCACAGTGAGGCTGAAGGTGCGCTCGGGCGGCTTGTCCTTTTCCCAGGGGCGCACATAGACCGTCTTGACCGACGCCTTGCCCGGCCTGACGGCCTTGAGCTTGAACACAAACACACCGCCCACGCCAACCATGCCGGGCGCATGGGGCCGCTGCACATACTCGGGTTTGCCCAGCGACTCGAGGGCTTCGCCTTCGAGTTCTGCGGGCTGCCAGCTATAGCCGGTGGTGATGTTGCCCTCAAGGCGGATCGTCACTACGGCGCCCACCGGGACCTCAACGGTCTTGCCGTTGTGAGCCATGCTGAAGCGAAACGCCGATGCATCGGCGCCCGGGGGTGGCAGCAGGCGGCCCTGGCGGTCGGAGGCGGGATTGGGCCGGGGCATCCAGCCGTGGTCGCCCCAGCGCGCCTGGGGCATGCCCACCCAATAAAGCTTGCCCCAGGGTGTCTGGTAGTAGTCGTTCACCTCGGCCGGCGGCAGTTCCTTGCCCGCGTAGTACAGCTTGCCCCAGCGCCCTTCGCTGCGCGTGCCCGGTGCCGTGATGTTGAAGACATATTTCCATGCCTCCCACACATAGGTGTGCGGCCTGTCGAGGCGGATGGGCTCGGGCTTCTTGGGCGGGGCCACCGGAGGGGCCGCCGGGGGCTTCGGAGGGGCGGGTCTCGGACGAACAGGCCGCGGAGGCACCGGCCTCGGAGCAGCCGCCAGCGGGGCCAGGCAATGCTGGCAGCGTCGCTGCGCAGCACTGCACTTGGCGCAGAGCTTGAAGGCCCCGCTCGACGTGTGGCCTCCGCAGGAGCTGCACACCCCGATATCCGTGGTGTACATCCTGCCCCGGCACTTCTCACACAACGCCGCGGGCAGCGCGCCGGTCCACGCAAACACCAGCACCCAGACACCCAGGCAGCTCAACAAAGATTTCATGGCAGGCTCCTTTTGCAACTCGTAAGGAAATCGGCCCCCGGCTCTACTTCACCTTGACGATCACCAGCGTCATGTCGTCTCGCTGAGGCTGGTGGCGGGTGAATCCCAGCAAATCCTCAAAGAGGGCGTCCACGATCCGGCGCGCGCACTGCTCCTGTTCGCTCCGGATCACGGCCAGGGCCCGTCCCACCCCGAAGCGCACGCGCCCGGGCGATTCGGCCTCGGTCACCCCGTCGGTAAAGAATACCACGATCTCGCCGGCTTGCAGCTCGATCGGCGGTGCGGCCGGCACGATCGTGTCCTCGCGCACCCCCAGCGGCAGACTGGTGCTGTCCAGCACGGTGACTTCGCCGGAAGTGTGCATCAGGTAGCCGCGCTGGCCCGCGCCGGCATAGACCATCACGCGCCGGGCCGGATCGAAGCGGGCCATCAAGAGGGTGACAAAATGGAAGTCGCTCGTGTCGACGGCCAGCACGCGGTTGGTGCGGGTGAGGATGTCGCCCACGTCCGACGACGTCTGGGCGAGCGTGCGCAGGCAGGCGCGGGTCTCGGACATCAGCAGGGCCGGTCCCATGCCGTGGCTGCTCACGTCGCCCACCACCACGGCCAGCGATGCGTCGAGCATGGGGATGTAGTCGTAGTAGTCGCCGGCCGTGGCCCGCGCCGGGTGCAGGGCCCCGGCGATGTCGAAGTTCTCCAGTTTCGGCGACGAGCTGGGGAAGAGGCGCTGCTGGATTTCCTGGGCGGCGCGGAATTCCTCGGTGGTGCTGCGCAGGACCTCCTCGGCCCGGTGGCGCCGGCTGCGTTCGATCGCGTAGCGGATCGAGCGGACCAGCGCGTTGTCGTCCACCTGGCCCTTGATCAGGTAGTCCTGGGCCCCGCTTTGCACCGCCTTGATAGCCGCGGTCTCGTCCTTCAGTCCGGTAAGCACCACGATGGGCACCTGCTCGGCGGCCGCGCAAAGACTGAAGAACGTCTCCAGCCCCGCGCTGTCGGGCAAGGTCAGGTCGAGCAGGATCACGTCGAACCGGTCGGCGCGGCAGCGCTCCAGCGCCGTCGAGAGCAGCTCCACGTGGACCAGCTCGAACGGCCCGTCCCAGCGATCGCCCAGCAGGTTGCGCAGCACCCAGACGTCGTCCGGGTCGTCCTCGACCAGCAGGATTCTGACGCGCGAGGATTCCATCTCAGCGATCCGCGGGCAAACGCACCAGCCCGAACCAATAGCCTCCGATCACCTTCATGATATCCACCAGGGCCCGAAAGGTCACGGGCTTGGCGATATAGGAACAGACGCCCAGGTCGTAGGCGAAATGCACGTCCTCCTCGGCCGTGGACGTGGTGAGCACCACCACGGGGATGCGGCGGAACTGCGGGTCGGTCCTCAGGCGGCGGAGCACGTCGCGTCCGTCCATGCGCGGCATTTTCAGGTCGAGCAGGATCAGGTCGGGACGCGGGGCGACGCGGGGATCGGCATACTCGCCTTCCCGGCGCAGGAAATCGAACAGCTCCTCGCCGTCGCGCACATAGTGCAACCGGCAGGGCTGGCACGCCTCTTGCATGGCGTCGCGCACCAGCAGGCAGTCCTCGGCGTCGTCGTCCGCCATCAACACGTTGTAGACCCGCAGTGCTTTCTCCATCCGTTCCTCCCCGCAAGCGTTCACAGGCCCTGTAGACGCGGCATCCTGCCGCGTGTCCTACTGGCCAGGGTCTCAGCCGTGAAGCGGCAAGATGCCTGCCGCCCTTAACCAAGAAGCGGCAAGATGCCGCTTCTACGACTCTTGCCCGTAACGGCTACTCCTCGCCAAAGTTCGCCGCTTCGCGAGCGCGCTGCTGCGTCATGCCGCGGCTCGACTCCGCGCAAAGGGTTCGCAGTGGTTCACCCTTTGTCCGAGCGCGGATGTACCACCGGCAGGATCACCTCAAAGGTGCTGCCCCGTCCGGGGGTGCTCTGGGCGGTGATCGTGCCGCCGTGGCGTTCCACGATCCGGCGGCAGATGGCCAGCCCCACGCCCGTCCCCTCGAACACGTCGCGGGGGTGCAGGCGCTGAAACACGCCGAAGATGCGCTCGCCGTGGCGGGGCTCAAAACCGATTCCGTTGTCTTCGACCACGATCCGGCAGCGCTCTTCGGCCAGCGATCCGCCCGGCCGGCGCCGCTCGCGCCCCTGGACAAAGCGGCCGTGGACGCGCACCACCGGCGGCTCGTCCACGCGGTGAAACTTCAGGGCGTTGCCGATCAGGTTCTGCAGCAACTGACGCATCTGCAGCGGGTCGGCCTGGATGGCCGGCAGATGCCCGATCTCCACGCGCCCGCCCACGCGCTCGATCTGCGTTTCCAGGTCGGAGACCACCTCGCGGGCGATCTCGGCCAGGTCCACGGGCACGAAGTGCTGGCCGCGCGTGGTCACGCGCGAGAGGCTGAGCAGGCCGTCGATCAGCGCCTGCATCCGTTGCGCGGCGCTCTGCATGCGGCGGATGCACTCGCGCCCGGTGTCGTCCAGTGCCTGTGCGCACTTCATTTCCAGCCGGTCGCTGAACATGCGGATTTTGCGCAGCGGCTCCTGCAAGTCGTGCGACGCCACGTAGGCGAACTGCTCCAGCTCGCGGTTCGAACGCTCCAGCTCCGCGGCGTAACGAGCCTGTTCCTGCTCGGCCCGTTTGCGCTGGCTGATGTCGCGCACGAAGAACGACAACACGGGCTCGCCCTGTTCCAGGCTGATGGTCATGGCCATCTCGGCGGGAAAGGTCTCGCCGCTGGCGCGGACCGCGACGACTTCGATGCGCCGCCCCAGCAGCGAGCCCTCGCCTACTTCCAGATAGCGGTCGATGCGGTCCTGCTGGACGCAGTTTGGCTCGGGCGGAAAGAGGATTTCGGAAGGCCGCGTGCCCAGCACCTTGCTGCGCGGATGGCCGAAAACCTGCTCCGCGGCACGATTGAACTCGATGATCAGCCCTTCGTGGTTGATGGTGATGATCGGATCGAGCGAGGATTCGAGGATCGCGCGTTTTCGCGCCTCGGCATCGGCATAGGCTGCCGCGGCCGCGGCCTGGCGCGCGCGGGAGAGCAGGTGGGCCCGCAATCGGCCCCCGGCCTGCGCAAGTTGCTCCAGGGCCGCCAGCGCCGCGCCTTTTTCCGCCAGGGCGTCGAACAGCCACGGACGAATCGCGGCCTCGAGCGCGTCCAGCACGGGCCACACGCCGGCCCCGGCCGACTCGTCCGAGAAGGCCGCCGCGGGCAAGCGCGCGGCCCACCTCTGCGCCGGCCGGTCGTTCCTGTGGCGACAAACGTCCAGCAGTGCGTCGAAGGCCGCCTGCACCAACGCGCGTGACGCATGTGGTCTTGCTGGGTCGTCGGCCGACGCCGCTGGCGCAGCCTTGCGCAGCCTGTCCAGCGCAGCCCCACACATTTTCGTGCGTGCCCCGGCAAGTCGCTCGACCCACTGGTTCACGGGTCCGTTCCTGGCTGCTCGGGAGGATCGGTCGCGGGCGCGGCGTCCGGCGCCGGGTCTGGATCGGCCTGCTCGGATTCGCGCGGGTGGGCGGGCCAGCGCTCGGGCGCGGGGTCCGAACCGCTGGACTGCTCGTCGCCCCGGGACGGCAGGATCAGCGGCGGCACGGCTTCCTGGTCGCCCGGGGGTGAGCCGGGCCCGGCCGGTTCGGAAGCAGGGTTGGCGTGCAACTCCACGGAGCCGGAATCCAGTTCACGCTGCGGCGTATAGCGGTAATAGGTCTCCAGCGTGAGCGTGGCCAGCGCGGTGGTGTAGATGCGCCCTCCGAATCGACCCCATCGGCTGTTGGGGTCCCAACTGCCGCGCTCGCAGCCCTGGTGGCGCTGGAGGCCCACGATCGTATCCCGCACCAGATCGTTCCATCGCTGCCACGGCTCGCCGCCGACCTGGAACATGGCCAACGTGCAATTGTACCACAGGTAATAGTCCGTGTTGGCCTCGTCGGCCCGGCGGTCGCCCCACTGCATCTCGGCCAGGTCGGCCAGATACGCCGCGGCTTCGTGGATCAAAGGGGCATCCGGCTCGTCGAGCAAAAACTGCCGGGCCAACATGCCCACGCCCGTCGTAGCGTCGGTCTGGGGGATGCGATCGTCGTAGCCGGTGCGTCCGTATTCGCCCGTCTCGCGATACTTGAAAAACAGGCGAATCTTCTCGATGCACTCGGGGCTCACGGCGATGCCGGCCTCGCGCGCCGAACTGAGCGCCAACACCTGCCAGCCGGTCACCGAGCTGTCGCCGGGGCGTTTCAAGTCGGGCGTGTAGCGCCAGCCGCCGTCGGTGTGCTGGTTGGCCTCGATGAAGTCTACGGCCCGCTCGGTGGCCTTCAGGTAAGCTTCGTGCGGCTCCCGGCCCAGGGACCGGGCCGCGGCGCAGGCATCGGCCAGGGCGAACGCGGCGATGCCGTGCTCGTACATGTGGTACTTGTGATACTCGGGATAGCCGCCCCGCGGCTTCGAACCCACCAAGGCCCCGTCGGCCTTCTGATGGGCCACGACCCAGTCCAGCCCCTTGCCCACCGTCTCGCTGTAGCGGGCGTCGTTGAAGTAGTAATGCCCGCCCCCCTGGAACGCCAGCAGCGCCAAGCCCGTCAGCGCCATCTCATACGGCTCGCCCTCGCCGGTGCACACGTCGGGTTTCTCGCATTGAGACCCCCCACCCGGCCCCAAACAGTACGGCCCCCAAGAGCCGTCGGCCGCCTGGTGGCGGGCCAGCCACTCGAGCCCTTCGCACACGGCCTGCTCGCTCGTCGGGCTGCCGCCGTAGCGCCCGATCCACTGCGGGCGGTCGGCCAGCGTGCGCTTGGCATAGAGCCCCAGGGCCTGCGTGCCCAGCGCGCGATACTCGTCCACCTTCTGCACCACCGCGGCCTCGGGCCCAACCTCGATCGTGCAGACGTCCCACACATTGCCCGACATCTCGTGCCCGGCCCGAAAGCGATACGTCTGGCCGCCCTGATAAAGCTTTACTTCTGCGCCGGAGCGGGCCAGGGCCGTGGTTTGCGGCTCGTCGCCGTGGGTGTAGTCGTGGACCCAGTAGCGATACGTGCCCGGCAATACGCCCAACACGGTGATCGTCTCCGGCCCGCCGCCGCTGCGCGCGTCGGTGTCCAGGCGCACGAACTCCCGGCTGCCCAGATCGCCCGGCTGGTGGTAGTACACGTGGAACTTCCGGCCCTCGGGCAGCGGGCCTTCGAGATGGGCGTCCAGATCGAGCGCGGGATCGTCCCAGGTGAGCACGATCCGCATCTGGCCGCGCTCCATCCCCGGGCTCAGCGCCACGCGCAACGGCGTCTCTCGGCTGCCTTCCAGGCGGCGTTCGAATTGCTCGGTGGTGAAGCCCTCGGCGGCCACTTCGATGGGCAACCGGCCGCTGGGCGCGCCGGTGATGCGGAAGTAGCCCTCTTCGTCTGTCTGCGCTGCCAGCGGCGTGCCCAACACCCGCACCCGCGCACCAGCGACCGGCCGATTGTCGATCGCGCTAATGATCCGGCCGCTGAGCACCTCCGAACCCAGGCGGATCTGCGGCGCGGGTGCGCCTTTGGCCGCAGCTTCGGGCACTCGCAGTTCGGTTGTGCCCAGGCTCCAGCCGCAAAGCGAGGTGACCTTGATTACCTCGCCCGCGCCCAGCCCTTGGATACGCCACTGGAAGCGTTGCTGTCGGCCCACTTCCTCGGGCAACACACGGTCAATGAGCTCGGTCTCGCGCTGGGCGTCGGCGCGGCGGAAGCCGATCCGTCCCTGGCTCAACGGCTCGTAGAGCAGCACCAGTCGCTCGTCGTCGGCCGGGTCGCGCAGCAGTTGAACATTGTCCTTCAGCCTGGCGTAGGTGAGCGTGGAGGTGGCATAGTAGGCCCCCCAGCAGACCAGCCCCAAGGTGATCGCCACCACCGCGGCATTGGCCAGCAGGATGCTCCGCCGGCGTCCGCGGCGCACACGCCGGCGCAGAAGCTCCAGGTGCTCATCCACCTGGCCGACCGTGACGACCTCCCCCGTCTCAACTTCCTGCCCGGCGAACTCCAGGTCCGGCCGAGTGCCGGCCTCTTGGCCTTCGGCCGCGGTGTCGTGCGCCAAGGGGGCCCCGGCGCCGGGTGTTGCGCCTGGATGCTGGGTGCTGCCCGGCGGAGCAGGCGGCGCGATCGACGGCCTTTCGCCCACCGGCTGCCCCGGAGCAGGCGGTCCCGTCAAAGGCATCTCACGCGGAGGCTGCCCAGGCGGCGGTGTTGCGGAAGGGATTTCCCCGGCCGGCTGCCCAGGTGGTGGCGTCGACGGCAGTTGCGGTGTCTGCCCGGCGGGCTGGCTCGGGGGTGGTGGCGCGGGCAGGACACTACCGGGTGCGGTCCCCGGCGGGGGGGCGCCCAGCGGATAGCCGGTCCTGCGCGGCGCAACCCCGCCGTGGGCCGGTGGAGACGCCGGGGGCTGAGAGGACTCGGGCTGCGCTGGCGGCTGACCCGGCGATGCAGCTTGGGAGGCCGGCGGTTGCGCGGGCGCGGTAGGCTGCGATGCCGGCGGCTGAGCAGGCGGAGGTGGAGGCGGGGGCGGGGAGGGCTGCGCACCCGGCTGAGCGGCGTCCGGCGCCCCGGCCGCGCTGCCCGGTGGGCTGGGCGGGGGCGGAGGCGGGGGGATGGCCATCTCTGCCGGCCCCGCGCCCAGCGGGCGCGCGCAGTCCGGATAGGGGCAGACAGTGGCCTGCCGCGGAATCTCCCGGCCACAAGAGGGGCAACGATTCATCGAACCTACTGCACCTTGGCTACTCTATCACGCCGGCGCCCCCGACGCCTTCGGCTCGTTTCAGTGGCGAGCCGCAGGCGACTGTGTCCATCGCGCCGACGCCTTCGGCTCGTTTCAGTGGCGAGCCGCAGGCGACTGTGTCCATCGCGCCGACGCCTTCGGCTAGCCGTTAAACACTAGTCCTCCAAGACCCGGCCCTCAGCCAGCAATCTGCCGAAGTTCTCGACTTCCTGGAATCTGCCCAGCCTGCCCAACAACACCCGATACTTGTCTTCATAGTCCGGTCGCGAGAACACGTAAAGCAGCACCCCCTCATGGGCCAGCCGGTCGGCGATCTGCTGCGCCGTGGCCCCGCTGCGCGACGGCTCGTGATACTCCGCGTCGGTGACCAGGCAAAAACGTCGCAGGGCCTGCTGGTCGAGCGGCAATGCCAGCGCCTCTTCCAGTGCGTCCAGCGCCGACTCGGGCAGGTCGCCGCCGTCGAAGCGCGCAAGGCCGCTCACCCACGCCTGGAACTCCTCGATGTCCGAGGTAAACCCGTGCTTGTCCAGCCAGTCGGGCTCGCTCACGTCGCCGAAACCGATCAGTGCAAATCGCGGCTTGAGCGACTGCCGGCGAAGCTGCTCGGCAAAGGTGACACACCGCGCCTTCAGCTCTGCGATGCTCGGGCTCATCGAACCGGTCGTGTCGATCAGCACCACGATGTCCACGCGCCGCACTGTGGCAAAGCTCTCTTGATAGGTGCCGCCGAACAGCCCCCGGCGGTAGTGCACCACCAGCTCGATCGGCTCGCCCGGCCGATAGACCCACGACCAGGGCCGCTGGACCTCGCAAGGCGTGTGATAGTAGTCAACCAGCTCCGTCACAATCCCGCCGCCCGTGCGCCGGCAAAACACCTTTCCCGGCGACAGCACCCGGTAACTCAACTCCAGCCGCCCGGGGCTGATCGCCTCTTGGCGCACCTGGATGTCGGCCAGCACGGCATACGAGCCGATCGTGGCCCGGTAAACGCTCCACAGCGCCACCAGCAGCACCACCAGCGCCGCTGCCAGCGCCACGGCCAGCACCCGATTGCGGCGCCCGAGCTTGCGGTCCTCGGCCCTCAGACTCCGCAGGTAGGCCTGCACCTCCGGGCTGGCGCGCATGTCCACCTGGGGCGCAGCGGGCGGAGCGCCCGAAGGCGGCGCTGTTGACGGAGGATTGGGTCCGGGAGTGCCGCGGCTCATCACACGAAAACCATCGAGAAGCACCTGATTTTATACCCGAGCACGCCGTCCGTGTAGCGCAGTCCGAGGGGTGCGGGCCGGATGTGCAAAGCAGGCCGGCCGGTCTGGGCCGGCGGGAAGCCCGAGCCGGCGGGTTCACCCCGCCGGGAATGAAACCACCCTGCCGCTGCTCTGCGCAGAACCACACCGCGCCCTTGCCGTTGTCGGCCAAATCGATCGCGTGCCGTGGAAGGGTTCACTGCGGTTGCGACTGGGCAACCCGGGACGAAGGATCGCCGGAGCTCAGGGCTGCCAGCCGGGAAAGAACCTGCTCCTTCAGTTCCCCTGTGGCCTGACGCGCCGCCATCTGGTAGTAGATTCGGGCAACCCCGGCCTTTCCGTTGGCCTCAGCGGCCTGGCCGCGTTCGAAGTAGCCCTGCGCGTCGTACAGGTGGCCTGATGGCTGCGGGACGGGCTGCGGCTGGGCCTCGGCCAGCCCCGTGGCCCGAGGGGCCCCGGAACGCGGCAGGGGCTCGGGCAGGCGGAGCTGCCAGCTTTGGCCTTGACGCGGATCGCGCGGCAGCACCATGTGGCCCAGCGCCGCGGCCGGCGTGCTGAGCCTGCGCTGCGGCGCAGCCGACGCATAACCCGGCGCCTGACCCAACAGCGCTTCTTCCATGGCCTCGAAGTCGTGGATGGTCGCTGTGACGTGCATATGCGAGGCGCTGCGCTCGGTGCCAATGCCGCGGTTGGCAAAGGGACGGCCGAAGAAGGGCAGCTTGCCGAGCATGGGCACCCCGAACTCGTTGCGCCCGCTGGCGGCCCGTTTGATCCCGCCCAGATACGCTGCGCCCCGATCCGGCACGGAAACCGTGGTGTTGAGCCCGAAGAACGAATAGGTGGGCAATTGCACGGCCGTGGCCTGTTGCTGGGCCGCTGCGGTGCCGCTGAGGGCCGAGGCCACTCCAGCGGCCGCGACGCCGACCGCAACCATTAGAGCAAACCGTTTCATGGCCGCACCTCCGTTGGGCCCCGAATCCTGTACGCGTGAGTGCCACTGGCTCTGCCAGTGCCGGCTGCCACTGCTGGCGCGTCCAGCAGTGTGATCGTCCGTCGCGTGCGTGCAAAGCACGCACCCTACGGGGATGCTGGCTTGTCCAGCAGTGCGATCCACGCCGGTGGCATGGAGGGCCACGCTTCGTC
>CAYXPN010000043.1:0-24020 GCA_964467075.1 uncultured Planctomycetaceae bacterium | reverse complement strand
ATTTCGACAACTCTAACACGTAGACCACCTGCCCGCCGGTGTCCGGCATCCCGAACACCGGGTTTGCCGACACGTAGCCGTGCGTGGAGATCATCATGATTCGGTCTTTGGGTCTGATCGCCATCGGGTAGCCTCCCTTTGAAACCCTGGCAGACGGCGGGCTGCTCGGCCGAGCGGGCTGTCTCCGCGGATCACCGCGAAAAAGTGAGGTTACAGCCGGCCGATCTCGAGAATCGTCAGCTCCAATTCGCCTGCCGGCGCATGGAACCTCACTTTATCACCCACTTCCGCGCCGTCAAGCACCCGGGCCAGGGGGTTGTCTATGGGAATCTCGTTCTCCAACAGGTTCGCCTGGCCTGCACTGACGATGTGGAATACTTCTTCTTCGCCCGGCTCGAAGCCGGCAAGCTTTACTCGGGTTCCCACTGTAACTCGCGTCATTGGTGAAGACCTCCTCTATCTGTTGGCGGTCGCTGCCCGAATCCGCAAAGGCTCGTGTTTGGGGCGCACAGGCGGCTCGGTTGACGTCAACTCTGCCCGGCGCACAGGAATCCCTCTCGGCGCCGATACTCCCAACCGGACCCGCCCGCGACTCGTCTTCAGCAGCCTCACGCGGATCGTACGGCCGATCACAATCTCCTCATTCAGCTTCCGTGACAAGACCAGCATGGGGCACCTCCGCGAGACTCGTTGCTGAAACCTTTGCCTCCGAGCCACGAGGTCGCCGGCGGCTACGATCCGCCGGCGCCTGCCGTCGGCATCTCCGACACACAGAGGCTCAGTCAACTGACGACCAGTTGCTCGGTGCTCTCATCGAAATCCATCGTGCGGCCGTCCAGCCGACCGGCCGTGGCGGCGTCGATCACGAGCAACACCTCCTCGTCCCTGGTGACGGCCACATCGCCCGGCCGCTGCTGATCCAGGACCATTCTGAGTCCCTCCTGCGTCTCGCCGAGCCGCAGGCAAACCTCCTCACGCGCATTAACATCCGCCAGGACCTTGCGCAATCGCTGGGCGGCGGTGTCTGTAATCTCAAACATGGCATGACTCCTGACTTTCGAGGCCTCACTCAAACCGGGCCGCCGGCTACCTGCCGGCAACCTCCCCGGAGCGGGATGCGGAGCGCCCGCGGCTCGTCCTGCGGCCGTCAAAGCCCTCGCCTCCTCGCACCACTCGATCGCTCTCGGTAAACCTGATCGTCCGCACAACAATCAGGGCACGGGCCCCGCGTGCTGCGCGGCGCACGGGCCGCATGCTCCCGCCCCGAACTAACCGGTCCCCTTCAAGACCAGGCCGGACGCCGCCTCCTGGAAGTCCAGCTCGCGGTTGTGCAGGAGGTTCACCGCATTCGGATCAAGCACTACAAGCGCCTCCCCTTCGTGCTCGATGGTCGTGTCGCCGGGGCGTTGGCAGTCAACCACCAATTGTACTTCATTGCCGGCGACACGTATCCGAAAAAGAGCGCTCTCCGTCTCTTCCGCCCTGGAGAGAGCAGCTTTCAAATGTTGCGCCGCTCGGTCTGTGATCTGAAACATGGTGATCCTTTCCGGACTGGAATCGCTGCCTGCCGTTCGTGGAACGGTTGTCCCTGAGCAGTTCCGTTACTTCGTCTGTGGGCTTCGGCCATCAGGCGCCTCAGGCTGATCGGGTGCCTCCTCCGCAGGTTTGACCGCCTCCTCCAGGTAACGCGACACATCTTCAGGCAGTGCGGTAACAATGCCGCTGCCCAGGATCGGAGCAGCCTCGATCCCGCCTGCGTCCATCATCGCAGCAATGCGCTGAAGTGACGCAAGCAGTTGGGTCTGTTCCCATTCTTGCAGCTTCCCCAGTTCGCGGCGAAAACGATCGTGCAGCAGCGACGGTGCGGACTTGAGCAACTCGGCCCCGCCGTCGGTCAGCTCCACCATCACGGTTCTCCGGTCGCGCCCGTCTCGCGAACGCTTCACCAACTGACGGGTTTCCAGCCGATTGAAAATGCCCGTCACCGTAGCCAGGCTCAGATGAATGCTCCGAGCGACCCCGCTGACCGGAACCGGCTGGAGATCACCGACCGCCTGCAACGCCGCCAATTGCGGGGCCGTCAGTCCGTGCTGCTGAACCAATGCCCGCGAGTGCAGGTCGATCGCTCGGCTGATTCGCCGAAGGGCGACGATCACCTGGTTCTCGATACTCAGGTTCTCCATTTCGAAACCTCGTCCAGGCCATATACTTCCTATCAAAACATTTTGCACACTATGCATGGCGGGTCAACCCCAAAAAGCCTCCCGGGCGCCGCCCGACATGAAATCGACGTAAGACACCTGGCAGCAAGGCGTTAAGTATGCTTCACCACTTGCTGTCGCGATCCACGGATCCTTGTTTCAAGACGTACAATACGCTCAATGGCCGCCTCAAGTTTGCTTAGATCGCAAATCAATGAACATCTAGTCCACGGCCCAGCAACCCCCCAGGTGGCAGACGGCCCGGCTTTTCCCGAGCTTCCTTCCAGATTTGCCCGCGCTGGACCCAGAAATCACGCCCCTGGGTGTCCGTAACCCTGTGCCACGCCGTGGCTCCAGTTGGTTGAAGTGTTGCACAAGTTCTAAGGCACCCGAAGCAACCAGCGCAGCGGAAAGAGCGCCAGCAGGTAGACCACGATGTAGGTCGGCAGCCAGCCCATGTCCCAGTGTGTCCAGCCCCTATCCTCCAACGCCTGCCAGGCAATCCCTTCCAGGGGCGCGAAGAACACGCGATCGCCCAGCGTGCGCGCAAACTGGTAGGTGACGGTGACTCGCCGGACCGGGCCATCGGCCGGGGGCGACCTCACAACTTGCACCGGTCCGCGCCCGTCGCCAAGGTCTTCTTTTGGCTCGGGCGGAAAACGGTCGCCCACCACCAGCCACGTGCGGATCGGCGCTTCGTCCCCCGCCCAAAGAGCAACGCAGTAGCGCCCGGGCTTGGTCGGCGTGCGAATCACCCACGTGAGGTCTTCTGCCGGCATGCGGCCGTTGAGGTATTGCTTCAGATCGTCGATCATCGCTTGCGGGATTTCCGCTGCGGCGCTGCCCGGTGCGGCGCCGTGGCGTGCCGCGGCTTGGCCTTGCCACCGGGCGAGCAGCCGCCTAAGCGCGGCGCGCACCCGCGGGACCGGCTGCACGGCCGCGCTCTGCTCATCGAGCGCAAGCAATGAGTCGACCTCCAGGCGGATCGGGGCGGAATACTCGCCGTCGATGGTGGCCGTCACGTGGGCAACCGCGCCGGGCGGCGCGCTCCAGGACGCCGGATCGACGCGCTCGGGCAGCCACACGAACGACATCACCATGGGACCCAGCAGCACGGCCAGCGGCACAAACGCCGCGCCCAGCAAGCGCCCTTGCACGCCCGCGGCCGCGCGCTCCAAGGCCGTTCGTCTTGGCGCGCCGGCCGGCAAACGTCCGGCCTCCTTGCGCAGGCGGCCTGCGCGCTGCTTTGCGGCCACCAGGCGGCCGTGGTCGGTCAGCACGCGCTGGCCGATCATGGTCATGAGCGCGAGCCCCACGGCCATCACGGCCACGGCACCCGGTTTGCCCAGCGCGCGCACCAGCGGCCAGAACGCGGCATCGAGCAGTCGCATCGACGGGTCGTGCAACCAGACCTGCGGCAGCAGGAAGACCGCGGCCAGGTAGACGCCCCAGATCAGGAGGAACACGTTGCGCAACCGGGCGGCCCATCGCTCGCCCGGCCCGCGCACCGGCGGCAACTGGTCCGGCGCAATGCGCACATCATTCGGATCGGCAGCCGTCGGCTCCGCGGCCTCGTCTGCGGCACCCTGGCGCAACACCGTCCCGGACTGGCCGTCGACCGTAATCGTCTCGCCGTCCACGAGCAATTGCGTGGCCTCGGGCAGCACGACCGCGGGGATACCCATCTCGCGGGCGACCACCGCGCCGTGGGAGAGCATGCCGCCGCACTCGAGCACCAACGCCGCGGCGCCGGCGAACAGCGGCGTCCAGTTTGGATCGGTGCTGGGGCAGACGAGCACGTAGGCGCGCCCCAGCTCGCCTGCCTCGCGCGGCGAGTGGACGATTCGCACCGGTCCGCGGGCCGAGCCCGTGGAGATGGGCACTGCCTGGAGAGTTCGCCCGGCGCTGGTTTGCGGCGGCCGGCCGAGGTTCTCGATCTCGTCCGGGCCGATCCAAAGCGGCAGCGACACGCGCTTCTCAGCCGCCCTGCGGCGCCGCCGGGCCTGGATCGCCTGTTGGGGGACTGCGGCGCCAGCGAGCGCCTGGCGCAGCTCGTCGAGTGTGAGCAGGAACACGTCCGCGCCGATCCCCAAACGCCGGCCGGCCTCCAGGGCCAGATCGCGCAACAGGTCGTAGCCGAGCATCAGCGCTGCCTTGCCGTCCTCGCGCCAAGGCAGGTAGCGCTGCACCAGCAAGAGGCGCTCGTCAAATTCCCGGCGATCCCGTCGGCTCAGCTTCGCGCGCAACGCCGCGGCACACTGCTCCGCCTGGGCACGGCGCTGGTGGTGAACGGCCACCGGGTCCGGGCCGTGGGCCAGCATGGCCGCCATGCGGCGCACCTCGTCGGGCTGCTCGCGCCAGCGCGGCGCCACCAGGTCGAACTCATCGGGCCCGCGATGCCCGTAGTCGGCCAGCCATTGCTCACAGGCAGCCTGCCCGGTGCCGACCGCGCGCAGCGCGGCGTTGGCCCGGATCGTGCCGTCGGCCCGCTGGCCCACGGCCAGCACACTGAGCAGATGGTCGGGATTGTCGCTCCAGAAATGCTCGTGGAGAAACGCGCGCAGACGCTCCAGCCCCATGGCCGCAATCATGCTGGGCAGCAGCAGCTCGGGCGCAAAGAGGTCCATCACGCGGCGCTCGCGCTGCTGCCAAAGCTCGAGCCACTGCTCGGCCGAAAGCGCGGCCAAGTTGCACTGCTTTTCTTTGTTCACCCAGGCGACAAACTCGGGCACCGTCTGCTCGCGCAACTGCCGGTCGCAGTCCGCGGCAAGCTCCAAGAGCGACCGCTCAATGGCGCCCAGGCGGGGTGCTGTTGCGGCTCGCTTGAGCCACGAGCCCGCGGGAATGGTCGGCGGCTGCTGGGCTGCGTCGGGACGGCAGCGCAACAGGTCGGCGTCGTAGCGGAAAGGGAAGCCCTCGAAGTACATCTCGAGTGCAAGCGCCAGATCCGTGTAGATGCGCCCGGCGATAAGCTCCAGAAAGCCTTCGCGGCAGACGCGCTCGGACGGCTCGAAGCCGACTTTGCGGTAGAGCGTGCCGAAGCCGCCGCTGCCGGACATGAAACGCCGGATCACGCTCCAGGTGAGCGGTGTGGGATGCGGCAGGGTCTCGGCGATGTTGTGTCGCACCCAGTCGCCGCGCCCCCGGGCCTTCAGTTCGCGCAACCGCTCGCCAGTGCCTTCGAGACACTCTCGATACGCGTCTGTCTGCTCCAGCGTGGTGATGAAGCGCGATTGGAGCAGCCGCGGCCGGCCCTCGCTGATCGCCCATTCGATGTCCTGCTCGCTGCCGAAATGTTCGGCCACGCGGCGTGACAGGTCCCACAGGTCGCGCGTGTTCTGTGGGCTCAGGCAGCGGACCCGGCGGCGCTGGGGAGCGACCGGCGTGGCACGCCCGTCCGAGCCGGGCCCGATCCACACGGCCTTGTCAGCCACCGTGTAGGTCTTCTCCTCGCCGCTGGCCCGATCGAGCACAACCACGTCGGGCTGCACCATCCCCGAGACCACGGCCTCGCCCAGTCCCCAGGCGGCCTCGATGAGCATCTCGTCGCGCGCGCCCGTGCGGGGGTTGGCCGTGAAGAGCACACCGGCCACGTCGGCCGCCACCAGGCGCTGCACCACCACGGCCATGGCCACCGAGGCCGCGTCGATGCCGTGCTCGCTCAGGTAGATGCGCAACCGCTGCGAGTCGATGCTCCGCCAGCAGCGGTGCACCGCGGCCAGCAGCGCCTCTTCGCCCTGCACACCAAGCAGCGTTTCGTATTGCCCGGCCATGGAGGCCTCGGCCAGATCTTCGGCCGTGGCCGAGGAGCGCACGGCCACGCGCGGCGAGCCGAGCCGGCGATAAGCAGCCGCTATCTCTTGGGCCAGCGAGTGGGGCAACTCGCCGCCATGCTGCAAACCCAGGCGATAGGCCGCGGTCGAGATCACGAACCCGTCGGGCACGGGCAGGCCCGCGCGCATCATGCGGCCCAGGTTGATGGCCTTTCCGCCGCACAGTGCCGCGTCGTCGCACTGGCTGAGCGGCAGGATCGTCGACCCGAGGGACATCAGCGCACTTCCTCCCCCACGAAACAGCGCAGGCCCCCGGTCTCGCTGCCCACAAACACCTTGCCGCCGGCGATAAAGGGCGAGCTGGTCGAAAGGCCCATTTCGCCGGGCTTGTCGGGGGCGTTGACGTAGTGCTGCTCGACCAGCTCGCCACTCTCCGCGTCCAACACACACAGGTAGCCGTCGTGCGTGAGCACATACACGTGGGTCTCGCTGAGCGCCGGGCCGGCCTTGAGCAGCGAGTGCTCGCGCACCCGCCGGCGCCACAGCACGTCGCCCTGCTCCAGGTCGATCGCCACCACTTCGCCGTCGAGCACCGCGGCCACGGCCCGGCCGCCGCGCGCGGCAATCGCGCCGAGCACGGAGTTGCCCACGCCGGCCTGCCAGCGAATCCGGCCCGTGGCCCGATCCAGCGCCACGACCACGCCCTTGGGGTCGGGCGACATGAACACGTAGTTGGCGTTGCCGCAGCCGACGAGCACCATTTCGTCGACCAGCGTGACGGTGCCGACCGCGGGATAGGGCGTGGGGGTCTTCCAGACGAGCCGGTCGAGCCCCTCCGCGGCCAGCTTCTCGTCCGTGGCGGTGCGCAGGGCGACCACCGCGCTGCCGCTGAGCCCGCTGCCGATGTAGGCCACGCCGTCGCGCACCACCGGCGAGCTTTCCGGGTCGTTGACCGGATACTTCCAGAGCAGCTTGCCGTCGGAGATGCGCACGCCGAACACAAAGCCGGGGTCGCCCTTGGGCTTCAGGTCCTCGCCTTCGACCGCACCCGCGCCGGCCACGACGACGTCGCCTTCGATGGCGGGCGAGCTTTCGATGTGCAGCGGCGTGGGCACGACCCAGTGGACGGCGCCGGTCTGGGCATCGAGGCAGACGAGCTCGCAATCGTCGTCGAAGTGCAATCCCTGGCCGATCACCAGGTATTTGCCGTCGGCGGTCACGGCGGGCGAGCTGAAAAAGGCCTTCAGCTCCCGTTCGCGCCCGGTCGCCGGGTCTTTGAACACGTCGGTGTACCAGCGCTCCTGGCCGGTGGCGGCGTCGAGGCAGAAGACCGCGCCGTAGTTGCTGGGCGGGTCGAGCACGCACGAAGCCGCATACACGGCATCGCCCACCACCAGCGGCGAGGCCAGGTACATGGTGAAGGCGTCGTTGTACTCCCAGAACGGCTTCAGTTTGAGCGGCGATCCGCCGCCGGCATAGGCGCAACGAGCCGGGCCGCCGCGGTAGATGGCGGCCTGGCGTGGCGCGGCCGTTTCCTGCGCGTGTGGCGTTTGTGGGGTTGTTCCCGAATCCGCACCGCCCGTGGTGCCGGGCGGGGCGGCTTGCTCCTGGAGCTGTTTTTCAAGCTCGTCCACCCGCTTTTCCAGGGCCTGGCGCCGGCTGCGCTCTTCGAGCCAGGCCGTGCGCCAGTCGCGTTCCTCTTGGCGGATCAGCTCCAGGGCCACCGCGGCCCAGTCGCCGCGGGCCTGGGCGCCTTGGCGCGGGCGCGTATCGGAGGGAGCGGTCGCCGTGGCGCCCGCGGCGCCGGCGGCCGCGGTGTCAAGCAGCCAGCCGATCAGGAAATAGCCGCCCACGGCCATTCCGACGACCAGCATCGGCACCCACGGCTTGCGCCAGCACAGGCGCGCCAGCTCGCGCGGTTTGAAGAGCAGCCCCAGCACGCTGGCCACGCCGGCCAGCACCGCGGGCAATAACGCCGCGCCCGTGTTGACAAAGACGGGCACCACGCCGAAGAGCGAGATCGAATCCAACAGGCCGGTTGAGTGCATGGCAGGAAACGTTGTCAGGAAGGTGCCGATTCAGGAGTGTAGCACGTGGATGCTGTGCGGTACGTGCTCGCACGCGCGTGGTTTTCAGCCGTTTCCGTCTACGCCGTGTGCCACTGCTTGCGCGGCGCGCAAGCAGTGCCCTCAGCAGCGAGGCACTGCTTCTGGGGGAGCAGTTTTCTGCCGCTTCCGTCCACCCTCCGGCGAGCGTGGCTACTGTTTTCTGTGAACGCCTATCGCTCGACGTTGAGCACGAGGCGCTGGTCCTCTCCGGTCAGGTCGACGGGCCTGGTAATCACGAGGCCGTCCGAGTACCGGACAATAAGATTGTATCTGCCCGGCTCGCGCACGGCCAGGTTCACCGTGTCGGGCCCGCGGCAGCCGGTCGCCACATTCGAGCCGATCACGCGCAGACCGACGACGCGGCCCTCGGCGTCGGCCAGTTGCGCGCGGGCGCCCAGCACGCCTTTCGGGCCCGAGATGCGCACGGTGACGAGCTTCGTCTGGGCGAGCTTCTGCTGGTGATGCGAGGGATGCTCGTGGGCACCGCGCCCGGCGAGCGCATCGTTTAGCACCAGCGTGAGCACACCGTCCACCCCGCCCAAGAGCAGGTCGTTGGCCCCATCGCCGTTCACGTCGCCCGCGGCCACCCCCCACGCGCCCCGCTGGTGTGCCTCGCCGGGAAAGGCGTCGGGCTTGTACTTGTGGGGCGTCATGAACGAGCCGTAGCCGCGGTTGGTGTAGAACATGTTGGGCAGGTTCGAGCGGCTGGCCGCGTAGATGTCCACGTTTCCGTCGGCGTTGAGGTCTTCGGCCACGAGCGGCAGCATCTGAAACGTGGCCTCGGTGAGCTCATTGCCGTAACTCGACATCTCTTGCAGTCGGCCGTCGAGGTTCACGACGAAATTGACGTTGGACTCCGAGGTGAAGACCAGGTCGAGGTTCCCCGGCCGCCACAGCGGCGCGAAGCAGCCGGCGCCGGTGAGCCCCTGGTTCTCCCCGCCGGTCGACAAATCGAAGTACCGGCCGTGCGGCAAAGGTTGGAATCGCCCCTCGGCGTCCTGCAAGAGCAGCAGACCGTTGGCCACGGCATAGAAGATGTCGGTGCGATGGTCGTCGTTCCAGTCGCCGGGGGCAAAGAAGCCGCTCCGGCCGGCGCCGCAGGCTTCCGCGTCAAGCCCCAGCACGGCAGTGGCATCGCGGAACGCCCCGCCGGAATCGCCCGGGTTGAGATACGCCGCCAGGCCGCCCTTTTCTCGGGAGACCACCACGTCGGGAAAGCCGTCGCCATTGAGCTCGACAAAGGCCGCGCACTTGACGTTCCGGCTGGCCGAAGCCGGCAGCAGGTCGGATTTGCGGAACCCGTTCTCGCTTCCCAGCAAGAGCACGCCGCCGGCCAGCAGGTCGGCGCGCCCGTCGGCATCGGCATCGGCAAAGCTCACGCTCGGGCCGGCCACCCCTTCGATCCCCAGCGCGGACGTGCGATTGGTGAACTCGAGCGGCGCTGTTTGCAGGTAGATGCGGTCGCCGCTCGCCGAGCAGGCGTAGATGTCCAGATCGCCGTCGCCGTCGCCGTCATAGAGCGCCACTCCGCGAATGGGCGAATCGAACCGGTCGACCACCAGGTCGTCCTTGAACTGGCAGATGGGCACCGCCGGGTAGTAGTACGTGCCCCGCCTCATGTCAACCATCATTTCGACCAGGCGCTCGGCCGCCCCGTTGAAGGTGCCGAACATCTCCTCGGGCCCCAGGTCCTCGGTCCATTGCCACCGCGACGTGTCTTCGACGTTTTCCACCGTGCCGGCCTGCCAGCGGCCGTCGCCCGGATAGAAGAGAATCTTCGACTCGCTCCCGCGCCGCAGGCCGCCCACATATGCGACGATCGTCATGTCCCGGAACATCAGCTCCTCGAACGCCGCGGCGGTCTGCTCGTCGGCCGCACTGAGCACGAGCTGTTTGGGGGCGAACGTGCCCTTGGCCACCGCGGTGACCACGAGCGTGGCCGAGTGCTTCTCGTAGTCCACCTCGCCCACCCGGCAGCCCACGACCGTCTTGTATCGCTCGTAGAGATGGATCGGCTGCAAGTTGGGATTCACCAGGCAACGCGCTTCGCCCGCCAGCGCCGCCAGCGCGACGGCCGCCAGGACGATCGTTCGCAGTGATTTGTTCATTTAAAGTGTTCTCTCTCCTTGGCGCTGGGACAGTCTCGTCGGTGGGTCTTGCGGTCGCTCGGGCGAGCGGACGGGGTCGGGAGTCTTTTTCGGGTGACGACCCGCCCAGTGGAACACGCTCTGGCCGAAAAAGGTTCCCGACCCCCTTTGGCCAGGTTGACAAGCAACCTGGGCCACCCCGGACAGCCAGCCGGCCGCACAAAGCACCTGGAAACAAAAAAGGCGAGCCGCTGCTCGCCCTGAAGCGCCCGAAGGGAGTCGAACCCTCAATTACAGCTTGGGAAGCTGTCGTGTTACCGCTACACCACGAGCGCAACACCCTCTTCTTGTCGCCCGCCATTATGGCGCAATCCTCCGGCGCCTGCAAGGGGATTCTTGCCCTCGGGATGTCGGGCTTCGACGCTGCGGTGTCGTGTTTCTTCCGCCGACGGAACGCCCCATCCGGGGCACCCGGCCTGCACCATATTCTCGCGCCGGGCGGCCCCGCACCGCCCGGAGGGTTCAACGGCGAGCGGATGCCGCCTCTCAGGCCGCGGCTTGAGCGGGGCGAATCGGCGTCACCTCTGTTGCCGCGAGCGCGGGCAGGTGGCATCTTGATCTCGCAGATGGCAGAATGGGTGTTTCCGGCCGGCCGTGGAGAACCCGCCACCGCTGCCCCCAAGAGCGGCGAACACCCGGCTTCGTTCCCGAGTTTTTGTTGACGAGTTTGTTGACAAATCCAGTACGATGGTGCAAATTCGGTACGGCTCCGCTGGCCGCGCCCAGCCAAGCGAATCATCTTCGCGCCAGGGGCATGGCGGGCTGCGCGGGCCGGGATCGATTCGCTCCGCGGAGCGCAACCACTTCCGGATCGCGAAGTCACTGTTGGATTTCCATAACACTTCAGCCGTCTGAAGCAGTAACCACGCGGCCACGACTTCAGCGTGGCCCTCCATGGATGCTGCGATACCGCCTGGTCAGTCGAGGATGGATACATGAACAGAGCACTTTGCTACTGCATGCTGGGATTGTGCCTGGTTAGCACCACAATCGGCATCGCGCTTTCCGGCGCGCTGGCAGCAGACACGGGAACCCGGGCTGCCGGCCGATGGGCCCCGGACGATCCGCCCAACCAACCCATCGGCGACGCCCAGGGCATCTTTCCCGGCCGGGTCGTCTGGATTCACGACCCGCAAGTCGCCCAGTGGGACGGCGAGACCGATCGGGGCGGGTGGTTTGAGGAAAAGTGGACCGACCCCGCGCGGGCCGATCGGATGCTCAGGCGCGCGGTTCGGGCGCTCGCGGGCGCGGAGACCGACGCCGAGGCCTGGTCGAGGCTGTTTCGCCACTTCAACCGCACACGCGGACGCGGCAGCGCAGGCTACCAGCCGGGCGAGACGGTGGTCGTCAAGCTCAATCTCAACTGTGCCAAGCGGCGGCCGAAGACGACGGACGGGCTCTACAACACGCCGCAGTTGACCCTTGCCTTGCTGCGCCAACTGGTCGAAGAGGCGGGCGTGGAGCCGGACGACATCATCGTCTACGACGCCTCGCGCTGGATTCCCGATACGATCTTTGTGCCCGGCCACAAGCGGTTTCCCGGTGTGCGCTTCGTGGACTGCGACGGCGACGAGGGCCGCGACAAGGCCCAGCCGGACGAGACGGTCGCTTTGCACTGCAATGATGCGCAGCTCGGCACCCACGTCGAGCTGCACCTGCCCGTCTGTGTCACGAGTGCCACGTACCTGATCAACGTGGCGGTGATGAAGGGCCACGATCTGGCCGGAGTCACGCTCTGTGCGAAGAACCACTTCGGCTCGGTGTATTGGCGCGGCGCCGGAGATGGCGACGCCGGGCAGGGCTGGAATCCCATCAAGCTGCACGAGGCGATCCACGCCCCGACGCGCCCGATGGGCTCCTACAACCCACTGGTGGATTTCATGGGCCACCAGCACTTCGGCGGCAAGACCGTGCTCTACCTGATCGACGCGCTCTACGCCGCCCCGCGGCAGTCGGCCCTCCCGCAACGATGGCAGTCCGCGCCTTTCTCCGGCGGGTGGACGGGCAGCGTGTTTGCCTCCCAGGACCCGGTGGCCATCGAGTCCGTGGCCGTGGACTTCTTTGCGGCCGAGCCGACGGCGATCCGCATGGTCGGCGCGGTGGACAATTACCTGCACGAAGCGGCCCTGGCCGGGCGCGCGCCCTCGGGCGTGCGGTACGATCCGGAGGGCGACGGCACGCCGTTGGGAAGCCTGGGTGTGCACGAACACTGGAACAGCCCTGAAAAGAAGCAGTATTCGCGCAACCTGGGCACCGGCGAAGGGATCGAGCTTGTGAGCCAGACGATCACAACCGCCGAGGCCGGCATCCCCCCGGCCCCGATCACCCTGAGAGTAGAAAGCAAGATGCAGCCGCCCGACTGGGCACTGAAACAACGCGAGTTGCTGGAAATCCACGGCCGGATCGCCCGCGAGTTCGACCGCGTGTATCTGCGCGAAAACGGCTGGGCGAGCGTCCAATTCATGCACGGCGGCGGGGTGCAGGCCCCTGACGACTTTTTTGAGACCATTTACAAGTTTCCCCTGCTGTGCGCCCTGGGGGCCCACGAGGACACGTGGAACACCTTCTGGAAGGCCTGGCAGGGCAGTCTCGAGCAGTGCGCCGAGCTGGGATTGTTCGAGAACGAGATGGCCAAACACCTCGACTGGCACCACAACGGCGAGCACTACGAAGGCTTCTGGCTCGGCGCGCTCTGCGCGCCGGACAATCCGGAGTATCGCCGGCTCGCGCTGAAATACGCCTCGTTCTATGACGGCACTTGCCCCGAGGTGCCCAACTATGACCCCGAGCACCGGGTCATCCGCAGCATGAACAACGGCGGTGCCGGACCGGTCTTGAAGGCCACGCGCGAAGACTGGGACCCCCGCGCCACCGAGTTCTGGGACGCTTGGCTGGACTGCGCCCACGACGGCCCGGCCAATCTGACGACCACCTGCTTCGGCACCGTGGCCTTCATGCTCACCGGCGACCCGCACCACAAGCGCCGGACCCTGGAGTATATTGACGCCTGGCGCGAGCGCGCCCGGGCCAACCGCGGCATCGTGCCTTCCATCGTGCGGCTCGACGGCAGCGTGCCCGCGGAGTGGTACGGCGGCGTGATGGGCTGGGACTTCAAGCCCTTCGGCGGGCTGTTCCAGGTCTCCGGCGGGACCAAGGCCGGCTGGGCCAATGCGCTGCTGTTGACCGGAGATACAAGCTACTACGACGAGCTGCGCCGCGTGGCAGACGAACTCTGGAAACACCGCTTCACCAACGAGCAGGGGTTCGTCGACGTGCCGCGCTATCGCGGCAAGGACGGCTGGTACGGCGGACTGGGCAACGCCGCGGGCGTATACGCCTCGCTCGTGGCCAACCTCTATCTGGCCACCATGGCCGAAGCGGACCTCAAGCGGGTCCTTAAGCGGCCGATCCAGGGAATGGCCGGGCACGCTGCCTGGCACGAGGGCGGGTATGAGCCCGACTGGATTCGCTTCCTCGTCGGCAAGAACCCCGCCTGGCCCGAGGAAGCCCTGGACGCAGCGCTTCGCCGCGCCCGGGCCGATCTGGCGGCCCTCGAAAAGGAGCCCTCGGCCGACGAGGCGCCGAGCAAGAAATACGCCCGGCAGTGCGGCTGGTGCGGGCCGCTGGTCAACTGCACGACCGGCGGGATCATGCCGCTGTGGCACGGCCAGTTGCTGTTGTGCCGGTTCTTGTATTTCGACCCACAGCGGCGGCGCGTGGGGCTTCCGGACGACTGCGCCGCGCTGGTCGAAAGCATGACCGACGACAGCGCCACGCTCATACTGGTCAACACCAACCCGCACGAGCCGCGCACGGTCCTCGTGCAGACGGGCGCCTATGCGGAACACCGGTGTCTCTCGGTGAAGCCGGCCGGCGGTCAGGCCGTCACTGTGGACAATTCCTGTTTTGCCGTGGAGCTGGCCCCGGGTGCCGGCGGGCGCTTGCTGGTGAAGATGAAACGCTATGCCCTGTCGCCCACGCTCCAGCGACCCTGGGAGCGGCAGTAAGGGCTGACCAGACGAAGGGGACAGGTCGATGTTTTCGGCTGGTGGTTTTCGGTGCGGGCAGCGTCATACAGCCGAAAAATGGGCCAGTCCCCGGCGATTGGTAGGGCCCAGCGATTGAAAACGCGAGGCGCGTTGCGTACATCGACATTCGGCAACACTTCAGCGGATTGAGCCAGCAGTCACGCGGCCACGACTTCAGCGTGGCCCTCCACTGATGTGCGCGTGCCGCCTGGAGCGACGTGCTGCGGTCACGTCCGCGGCGCCGCTTCACTCCACGGGCTTCGATTCATCGGAACTCGTCAGCCCCAACGGGGCGTGATATAGTAGCCCGGGGCTTCAGCGCAGCGGAGCCCCGGGGATAGGAGCCACCCTACCACATTCCCAGCCCTAAAAGGGTGCGATCGGCAATCCACCCACCCCGTGTCCCAATTCGGCGGCACGCTCGAGGTCGCGCGACACGTCGCTCCAAATGGCTGAAATCTTACCAGACAACAAGTCGTAGGGTGCGTGCCGGGTGCTACGGCGTGGCTTTTCCAGCAGTGCAGCCGCAGTGGTATGATGCCTGCTTGCACGCCCGGCGCTTCCGCAAGTGCAAAGCAAAACAACGACCGCCCCTCAGTCCCGCAACACGGCCGGCCGGTCCTTAAGATAGCAGTGGCACAGCGCAATGGCCAGGGCGTCGGCCACGTCGGGCGGCTCGGGCAGCCGGTCCAGGTGCAATTCCTGCTGCACGGCCCGTTGCACCTGGCCCTTGGGGGCCCGGCCGCTGCCGGTGAGCACCTTCTTGATCTGCGTGGCCGAGTAGGGGACCACCGGCAGTCCGGCCTGCGCCGCGGCCAGGCACAAGACACCCCGGGCATGGCCCATGAGGATCGCGGTGCGCGGCCGGCTGTAGTGGGAATAGAGTTCTTCGACCGCCATTACCTGCGGACGGAGGCCGGCGATCACCTCGGCGATGCCCTGGTGAATTCGCTCCAGGCGCCGGGCAAGTGCGCCCCGCTGGGTGCCGCGAATCACGCCCGCCTCGCAGAGGCGGGGGCCCCCCGCGGCGATCTCCACCACCGCGTAGCCGGTGACGTTCAGGCCCGGGTCGACTCCCAAGATGCGTTGCCCGGGTTCCGTCATGGGCGTCGATCCTGTGCAGGCAACTGGCGAGCCGGGAGCGTCAGCTCCCGGTTGAGGCGGAAGCCGAAAGTCGGAAAGACCAATGACCAAGCACCAATGACCAATGGCCAGTCACCGAAATAACCCGCGATGCACTGCTGGGCAAGCCAGCAGTGGCACCCGGCGCAGACCCACCAATTTGCCTTGTAGGTGGGTCTTGCTATCGCTCGACCCACCCTACGAACCTACGCTCTGGCGAGCGTAGCTACCTCGGGGCGTATGATTACTACGAGCTAGCGCCTGGCCCACTCCGTGCCCGTGGGCCGGTCCTCCAGGGCCACACCCAACTCGCCCAGCGCGTCGCGGATGCGGTCGGCCGTGGCGAAATCCTTTTTCTTGCGGGCTTCGGCGCGCAGGTCGACCAACAGATCGAGCAGCCGGCCGAGCAGCTCGTCGTCACCTGTGGCCTTCTGTTCGGGCGGGCGGCGAAACAGCCCCAACACGCCGGCCAGCTCCTTTAGTACCGTGGCCCCGCGCGTGAGCGTTTCCACGTCGGCGGGGCTGCGGTCGGGTTGTTCGAGCTGCTGCTGGTCGACAAACCGGTTCAGGGCCCGGACCAGGTCGAACATGGCGGCCATGGCCCCGGCGGTGTTGAAGTCGTCGTCCATGGCTTCGAGGAAACGCTGCCGGCACTGGGCCACCTCGACGAGCAGGGGCGAGCCGCCGGGGTCGAACTCGCCCTCGGCGCGGCGCTTTGGGGCGCGGAGGTCATAGAAATCCCGGCCGGAGACGCGCTCGAGCCGCTTGAAGAACCGGTAGAACGTCTCCAGGGCCGTGGCCGTCTCCTCCAAGCGCTCCGCGCTGAATTCGATGGGCCGGCGATAATGGGTCGAAAGCAGGAAGAAACGCACCATCTCGCCGGGAAACTCCTCGAGCAGCTCGCTAAAGGCGCTGGAGCCGGTGGACTTGCTGATCTTGGCCCTCGCCTGGCTGTCCGGATCGCCTTCGACCGGTCGGGTAAGCCGTCCGCCCAGCTTGCCGATCTGGTCCGCGGCCTGCATCAGGCCGTTGTGCAGCCAGTATTTGGCCATGGCCTTGTCGTGGCAGCACTCGCTCTGGGTGATCTCGTTTTCATGATGGGGAAAGACCAGGTCCAGGCCGCCGCCGTGGATGTCGAACGTCTCGCCCAGCAGGCGCCGGCTCATGGCCGAGCATTCGATGTGCCAGCCCGGCCGGCCGGGCCCCCAGGGGCTCTGCCACGAAGGCTCACCCGGCTTGGCGCTTTTCCAGAGGGCGAAGTCGGCGCCGGCCCGTTTGCGCTCGGCCATGCCGCCGCCCTCGCCCTGCACGGCCTCGCTGCCGCGGCCGCTCAGCTTGCCGTAGTCGGGCGCCTTGGCCACTTCGAAATACACGTCGCCCTGGGAGACGTAAGCGAAGCCTTTCTCGATCAGCGTGGCGATGAAACGGAGGATTTCGTCCATGTGGTCCGTACAGCGCGGGAAGTGGTCCACGGTGTCCACGCCCAGCGCTTCGAGGTTGTTCATATAGTCGGCGGTCATCTCCGCGGCCAGCTCGGCCATGGCAATGCCGCGCTGGCTGGACTCGGCGATCAGCTTGTCGTCCACGTCGGTGATGTTCACGACCAGCGTGACCTCGTAGCCGCTGTAGACCAGGTAGCGCTTGATGGTGTCGAAGATCACCGGGCCGACCATGTGGCCGATGTGGCTGGGTTTGTAGACCGTGGGTCCGCACAGGTAGATGCCCACCCGGCCGGGTTGGACCGGCTCGAAGGGTTCTTTGGTGCGGCTGAGCGTGTTGTAGACGCGAATCATGGCGGCAGGCCTCAATCCGTTCGAACTCGCAGGTAACCGTTCACGGGCCGTCATTGTCGCCTTTCGCTCCGCGAAAGCGGCGCTGCTTTCGCGGAGCGAAAGACGACTATCCACGCGAAATGGCCCGAAAACGGGCAGCAGTCCGTGAACGGTTACACTCGCAGCAAAACATCCCGGCAATCGAACTTGCTCGGCGGTTTCCCGACCGGACACGCTGCCGGCAGACGCGGCGCGACGCCCCGCTGCCCCGAGGGCGCGCCGGGGTCGCGCTCAGCGGCGCGTGAGCAGGGCCACACACTGCGCGACGATCACCTCCTCGGACCCGACCAGCCCCACCTGTTCGCCGGTCTTGCCTTTCATGCTGACGCGCTCCGGCTCGATCTGGAGCAGCTCGGCAATGCGCTGGCGGATGGTCTGGCGATAGGGGAGCAGCTTGGGCCGTTGGGCCAGCACGATGCAATCCAGGTTGCCCACGCGCCAGCCCACCGCCTCGATGGCCTGGCGCGCGCCGAGGAGCATCTCCGCGGAATCGCGCCCGCGGTTGGCCGCGTCGGTATCGGGAAACATCTGGCCCACATCGCCCAGGGCCGCGGCCCCCAGCAGGGCGTCGACCACCGCGTGCAGCAACACATCCGCGTCGCTGTGGCCGACCAGGTGGTGGTCGTGGGGAATCTCCACCCCGCCCAGCCGGAGCGGACCACCGGGGGCCAGTCGGTGGAGGTCCTGGCCGATCCCCACCCGTAGTTCATCCCTCGCCACGGGCTCTCCCACAACCAAGCTTGAGTTGGTGATCGGTAACCGTTCATGGGCCGCTGCCCGTTTTCGGGCCATTTCGCGTGGATAGTCGCCTTTCGCTCCGCGAAAGCAGCGCCACTTTCGCGGAGCGAAAGGCGACAATAGCGGCCCGTGAACGGTTACGGTGATCGAATGTATTGGGAAGATTATAGCGGAACGGGGCAATCGGGTGTAGGCGGAAACGTGTCAAGCAAGGGGTCGGGGGCGACCTGCGCCACGGCGGCGGTCTGCTGCGACCGGAGAGAAATTGCCGAGTCAGCAGGGTCCGGCGCTCTGTTGCCACCAGGACGAAGTTGCCGAGTCAGCGGGCCGCGGCGCTTTGGCGCCACCCGGACGGACTTGCCGAATCAGCAGGCCGCGGGGCTTGGCGTTTCCGGGTCGCCTCCCGCGGCGATCGAGGCCCGATGCCTTCGCCCCCGCTGGTGCCGGGCATATAATCGCCAATATGGCGGCCATCGAAATCGACAAACTGGCAAAAACCTACCTGGTCTACCAGAAGAAGGAGGGCCTGCTGGCCTCGATCGGTGGGCTCGTGTGGCGCCAATATCGGCCCGTCGAAGCCGTGCGCGGCATCGATCTCAGGGTCGAGCCCGGCGAGTTCGTGGCCTTCCTCGGGCCCAACGGGGCGGGGAAGACCACCACGCTGAAGCTACTTTCGGGGGTCATCTATCCCACCAGCGGCACGGCCCGTGTGCTCGGCCACGTGCCCTGGCAGCGGGAGAACGCCTATCGGCGGCGGTTCGCCCTGGTGATGGGGCAGAAGAACCAGCTCTGGTGGGACCTGCCGGCCAACGAGTCGTTCCGGCTGCACCAGCAGATCTACTGCATCGACCCGGTTCGGTTCCAGCGCACGCGCGACGAGCTGGCCGAGATGCTGGCGGTCGGTGGGCTGCTGGGCCAGCCCGTCAGAGAACTCTCGCTGGGCGAGCGCATGAAGATGGAGCTGATCGCCGCCTTGCTCCACTCGCCCGACGTGCTGTTTCTCGATGAGCCGACCATCGGGCTGGACGTGGTGGCCCAGCACGCCATCCAGCGTTTCCTGCGCGAATACCAGCAGCGCCGGCGCGTGACCATCCTGTTGACGAGCCACTACATGAAGGACGTGGCCGCGCTGTGTCGGCGCGTGGTGATCGTCATGCTGGGCCGGATCGTGTACGATGGTTCGCTCTCGGGGATCGTGGACCGTTTCGGCGGCCACAAGATCGTCACCCTGCAACTGGCCGACGGCCGTATCCCGGCCGACCTGGACCGCTACGGCGATCTGCTCACCAGCGAGCCGCCCCGCGCGCGCCTGCGCGTGGCCCGCAGCGCGGTGACCCAGGTGTTGGGCGATATCCTCCGCCGCCACGCAGTGGTGGACGTGAGCGTGGAGGACCCGCCGCTGGAAGAGGTGATCGCCGAGGTTTTCTCCCATTCCGGAGTCCTGCCCGACGTGCGACTGAGCCAGGTGCCCGAGCTGCTGGGGGAGGGAAGCGAGGAATAGCAGTCCGGCCGGCAGTGGATGCCCGTAGCCGCCCAAAGCCAGACGGTTGGCCTGTAGGGGCGACGCATGCGTCGCCCCTACCGAACATACGAGCGTGGCTACCATTCGCTGTCCACGCTCTGGCGAGCGTGGCTACCTGCGCTCCACATAACCATCCACGCTCTGGCGAGCGTGGCTACCTGCTGCGAAGCAAACCGCTCAAACAAACCAACCACGCCCCCCCCATGATCGCCCGAGCCCAAGTCTGGTGGACTATCTTGCGGATCAGCCTTCAGGAACGGCTGGTTTATCGGGGCGATTTTGCGCTGGGCACACTGATGCGCTTCCTGCCCATCGTCACGCAAATCTTCCTCTGGGGGGCCGTGTTCGCCGCGGTCGAGGCCAGCCGGCCCGACCGCTCCGGCACGCCCGAGATCGTCGGCTATACCTACCACCAGATGATCGCGTATTATCTGCTCACCATGGTCAACCGGGCGTTTTCGAGCATGCCCGGCCTGGCCTCGGGCATTGCGCGCGATATCCGCGAGGGCACGATCAAGAAGTTCCTCATCCAGCCGATCGACATGCTGGGTTTCCTGCTCTTGTACCGGCTGGCCCACAAGTGGGTTTACTACGCGGTGGCCCTGGTGCCGTTCGTGCTGGTGTTCTACTTGTGCCGGGGGTTTTTCGACGGCTGGCCCGAGCCCTCGGTGATGGCGGCCTATGTGCTCTCGCTGGTGCTGGCGTTCTTGCTGGGTTTCTTCCTGGAGGCCACCATCGGGATGCTCGGGTTCTGGTTCCTGGAGGTCAGCTCGCTGTTGTTCGTCTACATGCTGTTCAATTTTTTCTTCTCGGGCCACATGTTTCCGATCGACATGTTGCCGGGCATGTGGCGGCGCCTGGTGGAGCTGATTCCCTTGCAGTATCTGGCGTATTTTCCGGCCGCGGTCTTTCTGGAAAAGGTGCGCGGCGCGGCGCTGGTGCAGGGCCTGTGCGTGCAATTGGGGTGGGTGGTGTTTTTCATGGTGGCGGCGCGCGTGGCCTGGCGCCGCGGCACGCGCCGCTACAGCGGCTTTGGAGGCTGAGGGCACGTGATGCACGGCACCGGAGCTGACAACCCGAATCCTGCTTTGCCTGCGCCGGCCGCGGAGCCGCGGCCGGCGTACCTGCGCGTGCTCGCCACCTTTGCGCGCAACAGTCTGGTGCGCGACATGACCTTCCGCGGCCATTTCCTGATCGACGCGGTCTCGTCGCTTTCCTGGATGCTGATGAACCTGGGATTCTACGTGCTGGTGTTCCGCTATACGCCGATGATCGGGGCGGGCACGGGCTGGGGCAAGTACGAGTTCTTCGTGTTCCTGGCCACCACCCACGTGATCAACAGCCTGGTGCAGGCCTTCTTCATGCCCAATGCCAACGAGCTGAGCGAGCTGATCCGCAGCGGGTCGCTGGACTTCGTGCTGCTCAAGCCGATCGACACGCAGTTCCTGGTCTCACTCAGACGCATGGAATGGTCGTCGCTGGCGAACTTGGGGTTCGGGCTGGTGCTGTTGGCCTATGCGCTCACGAGGCTGGGCTATGCACCGGGGCCGCTGATGTGGGTGCTCTATCCGGTGTATGTGCTCTGCGGCGTGGGCTTGTTCTACAGCCTGATGATCGCGATGGCCTCGACCAGCGTGTGGCTGGTGAGAAACGAGACGCTCTATCGCTTCTGGTTCTACATCACCACGTTTTCGCGCTATCCTATGGAGGTATATCAGGGGACCTGGGGCACGCCGTTGCGCTTTGCATTCACCTTCCTGGTGCCGGTGCTCCTGGCGGTCAACGTGCCGGCGCGCATGCTGGTGGCTCCGCTGGCCCCTCAAGCGCCGGCCGACTGGCTGCTGCCGGGCTTCGCGATTCTGGCCACGCTGGGGGCCCTGGGCGCATCGCGTTGGGTTTTCAACCGCTCGCTGTTGAGCTATCGCAGTGCGAGCAGTTAGGGGTGGCGGCGGCGTTTTGTGGCACGCGCCTTACGGGTTTCATACGTCCATCGTACGCTGGCGGACTGCCGTGCTCTGATGGAGGTTCCTCACAGGGCTGCCTACTCGCCTTCCGGAGTAGACCGAGGAAAAAGGTCCAGATAGGGCCCATATACATAGATGCGTCCCCGCTGCCGGCCGCTGATTTCCTGCACCAGCTTCAGGCGCTCAAGTGCCGCGAGCAGCCTACTAGCCGTTGCATATGAGCAGCCCAGCTTCTCTTCCACATTGCGAACCGTAACGATGGGCTGCTCGAACAGCATCTCCAACAGCCGGATGGCCAGGGCAGTATTGCCGCCCGACTCTGCAACTTCCGCACGGTGCTGCGCTCGCAAGCTGAGTATCTTGCAGGCCGTCTCAGTTGCGGATCGGCTGGCCCCATCGACCGCGCGCAAGAAGAACTTGACCCAGCCTTCCCAGTCTCCCTGATAGCGCACCGCGTTGAGCCGGTCGTAGTACTCCGCGCGATGCATTCTCAGATAGTAGCTCAGATACAACAACGGACGATGAAGAACCTCTTGCTGACAGAGCAGAAACGTAATCAACAGCCTTCCGAGACGGCCATTGCCGTCCAGAAACGGGTGGATGGTTTCAAACTGGGCGTGTGCCAGCGCGCAGTGAATCAGGGGCGGCAAGGACCGTGACTCGTGAAGGAACTTCTCCAAGTCGTTCAGAGCCTCGTGCATCTGCAGCACCGGCGGCGGAACGAAACCGGCGGTCTGGAGTGTTGCCCCAACCGGACCGATGTAGTTCTGGCTTCGCCGGAATTCGCCCGGCATCCGTTCCGATCCCCGCACGCCGGAGAGCAATTCGGCATGAATCTCGCGGATCAGCCGCAGACACACGGGCAGCTCGCCGAGTCGCCTCAGGCCGTGGTTCATCGCCCGCACGTAGTTGACCGCTTCCTCAACATCTTTCGGCTCCCGCGCGGCGGCAGCCCCGGCCTCATAGCGCAACAGGTCTTCCAGCGTGCTCTTGGTGCCTTCGATCTGTGAACTCAACACCGCTTCCAGTCGCACGTACATAGCGACGAAGAGGTCCGGGTTGGGCAAGGTGGTGGCCGCGCCGTCCAGGCGACCCAGGGAGCGGTCCGCGTCGGATAGGAGGCAGACCATCTCCTCGCCCATCTCGAGGGGGGTTGAGAGGGGGGGAGGTGGGGCGGGAATGAAGGCCCGGTAGCCCCCGGGTTGCTCGACGAACTTGCCCGCTCTGCCGGGAGGCATAGGCCGGTTCCTCACTGAGGCTTGTTTGCATGAACTGAAATTAGACCGCCTGAAGGCCCTTCATTATTTCACGAAAACGGGTTTCTGTAAAACAAGGTAAGCTCCACGTCAGGATATTGCACACTGTCGGGTCATCCCGTTCCCAACCAGCATACTACTTCGAACAGCGGGACCAGCGCGGCGCGTTGCCGAACGTGGCTTGTCTTGTGAGGCTCTTTGGCCCACAGCCCGCCTGCGGCTCCAACGCCTCTTTGCACTTGGCTGTGGAAACGGCCATTGCGCGCACTGCCGCGCTTCGGCATGAAGGGCTTGAACCGCCGGTTGTTGGGCCCGCGCCGGGTCTTTCCCGCTGGCTGTCCGCCCCATATCCTGGCGACATGATGAAACTCGCCTACAGTTCCAACGCCTACATGCGTTTTCCCATCGAGGAAGCCATTGCGCGCATCGCCGCGCTGGGTTACGAAGGCATCGAGCTATTGGCCGACGTGCCCCATGCCTGGCCGGCCGGGCTGCTCGACGAGCAGAAAGAGGCCATCCGCCGCGCCCTGGCGAAGCACAGCTTGCCGATCGCCAACCTGAACGGCTTCATGATGAACGCCGTGGCCGATCCGCGCCAGCCCTACTGGCACCCCTCGTGGATCGAGCCCGATCCCCACTACCGCGCTGTGCGCCGCGAACACACTCGGCGCGTGCTCAGCCTGGCCGCGGAGCTGGGCGCGCCGTCGGTGCAGACTGAGCCGGGCGGACCGCTCGAACCGGGACAATCCTGGCGCGAGGCCGCGCGGGTGTTCTACGACGAGCTGATGCCCTGTGTGGAGCTGGCCGAGAAGCTCGGCGTCTGGCTGCTCATCGAGCCTGAGCCGGGCCTGTTGATCGAACGCTTCGAGCAATACCTGGAGTTTGCCGGCTGGATCGACTCGCCCTGGGTGGGGCTGAACTTCGACATCGGCCACGCCTTCTGTACGGGCCAAGATCCGGCCGAGTGGGTCGCGCGCATGGCCCAACACACGCGCCACTATCATATCGAAGACATCGCCGCGAACCGGCGCCATGCCCACCTGATCCCGGGCCGCGGGGCCATCGACCTGGAGGCCACCCTGCGCGAGATCGCGCGCACCGGCTACAATGGCTTCGTGACCGTGGAGCTTTACCCGTGCCAGGACCAGCCGGACGAAGCCGGGCGCGAGGCCCGGGAATATCTGGAGCGAGTCCTGCGGCGATTGTCGCCGGATGGGCCGGGAGCTAAAGACGCCTAAAGCGAGTCTGTAGCAACATTACAGAGGAACCACGAAAGCACAAAAGGACGAAAAGGCGAAACAGACGAGAAAATAGGAACGCCAAGACCTT
>CAYXPN010000042.1:11789-24140 GCA_964467075.1 uncultured Planctomycetaceae bacterium | reverse complement strand
TGCGCGCCGCAGTCGCCGGTGCCCGCGCCCAGATCGCCAGCCTGGGCGTGGACACCTGGGGGGTGGACTTCGGGCTGTTGGGCCCCGGCGACGAATTGCTCGGCAACCCTTACCATTACCGCGATGCGCGCACCAACGGCATGCTCGAAAAGGCCTTCGAGCGCGTGCCCCGCGAAGAGGTTTTCCGCCACACCGGGCTCCAGTTCCTCCAGATCAACACGCTCTACCAGCTCCTGGCCATGAAGCTGGCCGGCTCGCGCCTGCTGGACATTGCCGAGAGCTTCCTGATGGTGCCCGATTTGTTTCACTGGCTGCTTACCGGCGTGAAGTGCAACGAGATGACCGAGGCCAGCACCACGCAGTTCTACGACCCCACGCGCGGCGACTGGGCCCGGGAGCTGCTGGAGAAGTTCGGTTTGCCGGCGGGCATCATGGGGACTATCGAACAGCCGGGGACCGACCTGGGACCGTTGCGGCCCGGCCTCGTGGCCGAAAGCGGCCTGTCCGGCACCCGCGTGGTATTGCCCGGCTCCCACGATACGGCCAGCGCCGTGATGGCCGTCCCGGCCCACAGCCAACCCGCGGGCCGACCCGACTGGTGCTACATCAGCCTGGGCACCTGGGCGTTGATGGGCATCGAGTCGCCCGCGCCGGTGGTCACCGACGAAGTGCTCGCGCTGAACTTCACCAACGAAGGCGGGGTGGGCAACACGATCCGGCTGCTCAAGAACATCTGCGGGCTGTGGCTGGTGCAGGAGTGCCGGCGGGTGTGGAACCAGGCGGGACGGGACTGGGATTGGGAGGACCTCAACAAGCTGTCGGCCGGGGCCCGGCCGCTCGCGGCGCTGATCGACCCGGACGCACCCGACTTTCTGGCGCCCCGGGACATGCCCTCGGCGATCGCCGATTACTGCGCGCGCACGGGCCAGGGCGCGCCGGCCGACGAAGGCGCGGTGTTGCGCTGCGCATTGGACAGCCTGGCCATGAAGTTCCGCCACGTGCTGGGCATGTGCGAGCAACTCGCAGGCCGGCGGATCGAGACGATCCACATCGTGGGCGGCGGCACCCAGAACCGCCAGCTTTGCCAGGCCGCGGCCGACGCCTGCGGCCGGCGCGTGCTGGCCGGACCCGTGGAGGCCACGGCCACGGGCAACCTGATGATGCAGGCCGTGGCAGCCGGCGACGTGGGCTCGATCGCCGAGGCCCGCGAGGTGATCCGCGGCAGCTTCGAGCTGGACGAGTACGAGCCGCAGAACACCGCGGCCTGGGACGAGGCCTATCCGCGGTTCGAGAAGCTGCTTGCCTGATTCGAGATGCCGTCTGCCGGAGGCCGGCGGTCGGGTGGCACGCCCCGCAGCGCCAGCGACGGGCGTGGTAGTTCGTAGGGTGGGTCGAGCGATAGCGAGACCCACCGGCAAGGGCTTGGTGGGTCTGCGCCGACGGCTTGAGTCGCCCCACGTGTTTCCGCGGATGCGCGCGATTGGCCCGCTCCGGGCTAAAGACGGAAAGCGACAAACGCGCGGCATGGCGTGCAAATCGTGGCCAAAGTTGCAGACGGGCGCCGGGCCGCCTATACTGGTTTGCGTCGGGCCTGCTGCCTGCGCCTGCCCCGGCGGCAGAGCTTCCTCCAGCGGGCACCGGGGCACCTGCCTTTGTTTTTCACCGGGGCACCTGCCTTTGTTTTTGGGCATTCACGTTTCCGATTCTCAGACCGTTTCCAATTCCGACCCAGCGACAAAAGGAGCTGCACTATGCGAGGACTGATTGTAGGAATGCTGATCGCGGCCGTGGCGGTGTGTGTGGGGATCGCGTCTGCCGCGGAGGAGGCGGACGGCTGGCGCGTGTTGTTCAACGGCAAGGACCTGGAAGGCTGGGAGCAGCACGGCGGCCAGGCCAAGTATTGGGTCGAGGACGGGGCGATTGTGGGCCAGTCCGTGCCCAACACGCAAAACTCCTTTCTCTGCACCAAGGACCGTTTCCGCAACTTCGAGCTGCTCTTTGAAGTGAAGGTGGACGGCGGGCTCAATAGCGGCGTGCAAATCCGCAGCAACATCAAGGAGAACGACCGCGTGTACGGGCCCCAGGTGGAGATCGAGTCCGCCCCGGGCGAGTCCGGCTACATCTACGGCGAGGCCACCGGGCGCGGCTGGCTCAGCCAGAACCGCGAGAAGAAAGACACCTTCAAGAACGGCGAGTGGAACCAGTACCGCGTGGTCTGCCAGGGCGCAAACATCAAGACCTGGGTCAACGGCAAGCCCGTGGCCGATCTGACCGATGCGCAATCGGACCACGACGGTATCATCGGCCTGCAAGTCCACGGGGTGGGCGGTCGCACGGAACCGCTCTTCGTGCGCTGGCGCAACATCAAAATCCGCCCGCTGGACTGACTGTGACCCTCTGCCGAAAAGGGCGGCAGAGGGTGGCGAGCTTTAGCGAGCCGGGTGAGGGGACGCCGCACCGCGGTTGGACATTCTGCGTGGCGAGCCGGGCACGTGAGTGCCCGGTTCGGACGGAGTGACCGTCAACGCGGCGGCCGTGTGATTCCGGGCGGCGTGCACCGGCCGGCTCGCTATCTCGTTCCGAGGGAATGGCTCTCGGCAGGAGAGCGAAAACCGGCGGCTCACGCCGCCGGCTCGCCGAGCGGGTGTTCGCAATCGCCAAGCGCAGTGAGGCTCGCCCGTGTACCCACCCAACGTCCCCAGAACAGAAGGAGCGTTGCTGTGCGAGGTTTGAGGCCGCGGGATGTGTCGGTGGTAGGGCTGTTGTGCGTGGGGCTGTGGTGGGGTGCGGTGGCGTGCTCGAGTTCCAGCCGGGCCGCGGAGCCCGCCGGACCGGTCCGCGCTTCCTCACAGCATTCCGCCCAATACCCGGCCGAATATGCCATTGACGCCAACGCACAGCAGACCCGCTGGGCGAGCCGGCCGTTTGCGGACAAGCCCGAGTGGCTGCAGATCGACTTCGGCCGCTCAGTGGCCGTCTCGGACCTGGTGATCCACTGGGAGCGGGCCTACGCCGCGGAGTATCGGCTGGAGGTCTCGGCCGACGGGCGCACGTGGCAGACCGTCTTCGACCAGCCCGAGGGACGCGGCGGGCGCGAGCAGATCAGCGGGCTGAAGGCCGAGGGCCGGTTTCTGCGAGTTCTCTGTTTAAAGCCGGGGCCGCACAACCTCTTTTCCATTTGGGAAGTTGAGTTGGCGCCGGGTGCCGCGGCCGACGCCTTGGCCGAGGCGCGCAAAGAAGCGGCCGAAGCCCGCCGCCGGGCCGAAGCCGCGGCCCGACAAGAGATCAAGCAGCGACTGGCCGAGCACGGCGTGGAGGAGATCGTCTTCGCCCTGCGCCAGCCGGGCAAGGACGGCCACTGGTATGCCAATTTCGGCTACTATGCCGACGACGAAGACCGGCTGACCTACGGCGACGGCGGCAAGCTCTGCCGGCTGCACGTGCCCAGCGGCCGGGTGACCACCTTGCTCGAAGACGCCGAGGGTGCGGTGCGCGATCCGGTGGTTCACTACGATGCGCGCAAGGTGCTGTTCTCCTACCGCCCGGCCGGCACGCGATACTATCATCTTTACGAAATGGAACTCGACAGCGGCCAGATGCGCCAGTTGACCGACGGACCCTACGACGACATCGAGCCCTGCTATCTGCCCGACGAGACGATCGTGTTCGTTTCCAGCCGCTGCAAGCGGTGGGTCCAGTGCTGGCTCACACACGTGGCGGTGATGTATCGCTGCGAAGCCGACGGCAGCCGCCTCCGGCCCATCTCGGCCAACGTGGAGCACGACAACACGCCCTGGCCCCTGCCCGACGGGCGCCTGCTCTACACGCGCTGGGAATACGTGGACCGCTCGCAGGTCGATTACCACCACCTGTGGACCAGCAATCCCGACGGCACCGGCCAGATGGTCTATTACGGCAACCTGCACCCGGGCACGGTGATGATCGACGCCAAGCCCATCCCGGGCACGGACCGGGTGGTGGCCATTTTCTCTCCCGGCCACGGGCGCAAGGAACACGACGGCCGGATCACTGTAGTCGATGTGCGCCAGGGGCCGGACGAGCGCAGTTTTGCCCGGCCGGTGACGCGCGAAGGCAACTACCGCGACCCGTGGGCGTTTTCCGAAGACCTGTTCCTGGCTGCGCGGGGGCGGGAAATCCTGTTGGTGGATGCCGAGGGCCGGAGCCTGCCCATCTACCAGGTCACAGCCGAGCAGCAGGCTGCCGGGCTGGAATGCCACGAGCCGCGCCCGCTGGCGGCGCGGACGAGAGAGCGGATCATTCCCGATCGCGTCGATCCTTGGCAGGCCACCGGCCGGCTGGCGCTGATGGACATCTACAAGGGGCGCAACATGGCGGGCGTGAATCGCGGCGAGATCAAGAGGCTGCTGGTGCTCGAAAGCCTGGCCAAGCCGATCAACTACACGGGCGGCATGGACCCGCTCACTTACGGCGGCTCGTTCACGCTGGAGCGGGCGGTGGGCACGGTGCCCGTCGAGCCGGACGGCTCGGCGTATCTTGAGTTGCCGGCCTTGCGATCGTTCTTCTTCGTGGCCCTGGACGAGAACGATCTGGCTGTGAAGCGCATGCACAGTTTCCTGACCGTGCAGCCGGGCGAGGTGACCAGTTGTGTGGGCTGCCACGAGCAGCGCACGCGCACCTTGCAGCCGCGGGGCGATGCAATGGCCCTGCGCCGTGCGCCCAGCCGTATCGAGCCGGTGGCCGACTGTCCGGAGGTGTTCGACTTTCCTCGCGACATCCAGCCGATCCTGGATCGGCTGTGCGTGGATTGCCACGGCTACGAGGCGACCGAGCGCGGCGGGCCGTATGCCGGCGGCGTGATCCTGACCGGTGATCGCGGGCCCATGTATTCCCATGCGTATTTCAACATGACGGTCCGGCGCCTGTTCTCCGACAATCGCAACCAGGCCAAGAGCAACCTTCCTCCCCGTGCCGTGGGCTCCTCGGCCAGCCGCATCCTGCAGATGATCGACGGCCAGCACTACGGCGCGAAGGCCACGCCGCACCAGCAGAAGATGCTGCGCCTGTGGATCGAAGTGGGGGCGCCCTATCCGGGCACCTACGGGGCCTTGGGCTGCGGCGCGATCGGCGGCTACTTCCAGAACGGGCAGGTCAACACCGACTGGGACTGGCCCACCACCGAGGCCGCGGCGGAGGTGATCGGCCGGCGGTGTGCGGGCTGCCATCAGAAGGAGATGTCGCTGCCGCGGGCCCTGTCGGACGAGCGGGGCATGTCGTTCTGGCGGTTTTCCACCTCGGACCCGCGCCTGCGCCTGAGCCGCCACATCGCGTACAACCTCAGCCGGCCGGAGAAATCGCTGCTCCTCCTGGCCCCGCTGGCCGAGGCAGCCGGCGGCTGGCAGCTTTGCCGCGACGAGCAGGGCGAGCGCCGGGCTGTGCTCGCCGACACCCAGGATGCCGACTACCAGGCGCTGCTGGCCATGATCCGGGCCGGCAAAGAGAACCTGGACCAGATCAAGCGTTTCGACATGCCCGGCTTCCAGCCACCGCCGCAATACTTGCGCGAGATGCGGCGCTACGGCGTCCTGCCGGCGGGCTTCGCCCACGATCAGCCCGCGGACCCCTACGAGCTGGACCGCCGCTACTGGGAGTCGCTGTGGTATCGGCCGGGCGGGTGATGCGGACCATGCCCGCGGGTGTCCGCGGCTCAGCGTGCCGTCTGTCGATGAAAGGAAGAAGACCGATGATCCGCGTGGGTATCGCCGGTTTGGGTTTCATGGGCATGATCCACTTTCATGCCTACCAGCGCGTGCGCGGGGCCAAAGTGGTCGCCATCTGCGAAAAGGACGCCAAGCGCCGCCGCGGCGACTGGCGCTCGATCCGGGGCAACTTCGGCCCGCGCGGGCGCAAGATGGACCTGAGCGCCATCGCCTGCTACGGCGATCTGGACGATCTGCTGGCCGACGAGCAGCTCGATCTGATCGACATCTGCCTGCCGCCTGCGCTGCACGTGCCGGTGGCTATCCAGGCCCTGCGCGCCGGCAAACACGTCTTCTGCGAGAAGCCGGTGGCGCTGAAGCCCGGCGACGCCCGGCGCATGATCGCCGCGGCTCGACGCGCCGGCGGGCAATTGCTGGTGGGCCACGTGCTGCCTTTCTTCCCCGAGTATGCCTATGCACGGGAGGCGGTCCTTAGCGGGAAGTTCGGGCGCATGCTGGGCGGACACTTCAAGCGGATTATCTCCGACCCCTTGTGGCTGCCCGACTTCTACAACCCAGCCACCACGGGCGGGCCGATGATCGACCTGCACGTACACGACGCCCATTTCATCCGCCTGCTGTGCGGTATGCCCCGGGCCGTGCAAACTGCGGGGTGTATGCGCGGCGAGGTGGTGGAGCGTTTCCACACGCAGTTCTTTTTCGACGATCCGGACCTGGTGGTCACCGCGGCCAGCGGGGTGATCGACCAGCAGGGGCGGCCATTTACCCACGGGTTCGAGATCTACCTGGAACGCGCCACGTTGCTGTTCGACTACGCGAGCCTGGCCAAGGTGCCGGATGCCTTGCTGCCGCTGAGCGTGCTGACCGACGAGGGGCGCGTGCGCCGCCCCAAGCTTGGGGGCGGCGACCCGGTGGACGCCTTCATCGCGGAGCTGATCGAGGTCGTGCGCACGGTGCGCCGGGGGCACACATCGGAGGTGCTCGACGCCCAACTGGCCCACGACGCCATCCTGCTCTGCCAGAAACAGACCGAATCCGTCCGGCGCCGCGGCCGGCCGGTCAAGGTGTAGCGCGGGCTGTCTACAGATGATCGTAGCTACGCTCGCCAGAGCGTGGTGAGGCATCGACCAGCCCCCTGCAACAGACAGGTTCTTCCATCGTCTGGCTTTCGGTGGCGACCACCGGGAGAGAACTGCTGCCCGCGGCTCAGGCCTTCTTTCGCACCACCAGGCGCCAATGGTCGCCGACCCGCTCCTGGCTGAGCACCTCGTGGCCGTCCTTTGCCACGCTGTCGGGCACGTTGCGCGCACCTTGGTCGTCGAGCAGCACGGCCAGCACCTGGCCGGGCGCCAGTTGGTCGAGGGCCATCTTGGCTTTCACGTAGTTGAGCGGACAGGCCACGCCGCGAAAGTCCTGCTGGCTGTCGGCACGCGGTCCGGCCGGTGCCGGCTCGTTGGCCGGCGGCGGTTCCTGCGCAGGCGAGCGTATCTCGACCGGGCACGTGCCCGCGGCCGGGCGTAGCCAGGTGTCGATCGTCTCGAAGAGTGCTTTGACCGCGGCAAGGAAACTCGCGGCTGCCCGGCCCTTGTCGGCCAGAGCGGATTCCGGGTCGGCACCCGCGCCGGCCTGCTCGGCCTCGCGCACGAGGGCGTCGAACGAGGGGTCGGCCAGACCGGTCTCCAGGAAATGCCGGCGGAACGGGGCGAGCGATTCGGCCTCGCGCTGGGGCTGCTCGCCCCGCGTGACCAGCAACGCGCGCGCACTGAGGGCCACCGCGCTGAAGAGGCGGCCTTCGGCCAGGGCATGCTCGGCGCTGTGGAGATCGACTTCGATCAGGTCGAACACGCCGGCCCCGCACTCGCCGGGCCCTCGTCCGGCCAGCGAGAATAGCTCGTCCGCGCCCCAGTCATAGTAGAAGTTCTTGTCGTCCTCGAAATCCGGCACCTGGCGATAGGGGGCGGCAATCTGCTCGGCTGTTGTCCGGCCCTCGGCATCCAGGAAGGCGTGGAAATCGGGGAACTGCGCGGACTGGCAAAACACCGTGAGGAAATCGCCCAGAAACGCCGGCACGTTGCGCGCAGGCAGCGCGAGATTGCCCGAGGCCAAGCGCGATTGGTCCTCTCCCGTGCGCCCGCCGAGCTGCACCACGTAGAAGGGCACCAGCCGCCCGCGGATGCGCCGGGCCGCGCCGTGCAGGCCGATCTGGCCCAGCGGGTGCCGGCCGCAGGCATTGGGACAACCGTTGATGTGGATGCTCACGCCCTCGATCTTCTCCAGCGGCAACCCGTTGCTCGTCAGCTTGCGACGGATGGCCCCGGCCAGCCCGCGCGACAGGCAGATGCCCAGCTTGCAGGTGGCCGCCCCCGTGCAGACCACCAGATCGCGCAACAGCGGAACCATGGGCTCCGCCAGCCCGAGCCGGCCGAGGCGCGCATGAACCGCCGGCAGCGCGTCTTCCGGCACCCAACGGATCAAGGCGTTCTGCTTCTGATCGGTGCGCAACACGCCTTCACCCTTCTCTTCCACCAGCCCGGCCAGGGTCTCCAGGGTCTCGGCCCGGATGTCGCCCAGCAACAGCGGCACGTTGACGATGTGGTAGCCGTCCTGTTTCTGGGGCGACACATTCAGCCGCCGCCACCGGTCGAAGCCCTCGGCCTGCGGTGGGGCGGAGGGGATCTTCGGTTCTGCCCGAGGCGTGTTGGATTCCGACGGCGCGGCGCGACGCATCGGCCGCGGCGCGTCGGACTCGCGCACTTGAAGCGGGGTGATGCCCGAGCTGCGCAGCTCTTCGAGCTTCTCTCGATACAGCGCGGCGAAGGCCTCGAAACCCGCCTTCTCCACAAAGAACCGCAGGCGCGCCTGGTGCTTGTTCTTTCGGTTGCCGTGGGCGTCGAACACGCGCTTGACCGCCTCGGCCACCAGATGGACCTGGTCGGCGGGAATGAACTCTTCGAGCAGCTCGCCCAGCCGGCTGCGGGCCCCCATGCCCCCGCCGGCATAGACCGCGAAACCCAGGCGCCCGTTGCGCCGCCGGGCCACAAAGCCCAGGTCGTTGGCCCTCACGCCCAGGCAGTCCCGGGCGCAACCGGCGAAACCGATCTTGTACTTGCGCGGCAGTTGGAAGGAGATCGGATCGACCAGCAGGAACTCGGTCACCGCGGCCGCATAGGGCACCACGTCGAAGAGTTCTTGCGCACACACCCCGGCCAATGGGCAGCCGGTCACGTTTCGGACCGTGTTGCCGCCGCCGCCCTTGCAGGCGATGCCGCCTTCGAGCAAAGCCACCAGGGCCGGATACATGCCCTCCAGCGGCACCGCATGCACCTGGATGTCCTGCCGGGTGGTCACGTGCAACACACCGTCGCCGTACTGCCGGCTGACCCGGGCCAGGCAGCGCATCTGCGAGGGCAGCACCACGCCGGCCGGAAAGCGACAGCGGAGCATGAAGCGCCCGCTCTCCCGGTGCTCATACACGCCCTGGGGCACGCGGAAGGCGCGAAACTCGATGTCCGAAATCTCGCCGGCTTTCAGGCGCTCCACCCGGCGACCAAGCTCTTCGAGCTCTTCCGGCAGACTCTCCGGAATCCGGTAGGCCGCCGGCCCGATACGCCGCTGGCTCATCGCACGTTGCTCCCACTGTCTGCCGCTTGCTGATGATCTGTTCCGCATCTGAGCGCGTTCGGGTGGCGCGCCCGGCAGCTTTGAATGGGCTTGCGCGGAAAAAAGTGACAGGCACCATTTGTGCGAAGCCGGGCACCGACCGGAGGTTGGTCGCGGGCCGTTGAAGGCAAATGGTGCCTGTCACCTTTTTCCGTCCTGTACGCCGGCGCCATGCCGGCTACAGCCTGGGCAATCCCTCGTCGCCGAGGGTTTCCTTGAAATACGTGGCGTATTTGAAGCCGCTATCGGGCGAGACCGCCACCATCACTCCCGACTGCTGCTTGCAATGTTCGAGCGCCGCGTGGACGATCGCGCCGGTCGAGGGCCCCACGATCAGCCCTTCCTCGCGGAACAGGCGCTTGGTCATCTCATAGGCGGGCTCGTCGTCCACGCGCACGATCTGGTCCACCACGCTGCGGTCGAAGATGACCGGCTCCCTGGCCTCTTCCATGTTCTTGAGCCCCGGCAGCCGGTGGCCCTTTTGCGGCTCAACCCCGATCACGCGCACCTCGGGGTCCTGCTCCTTCAAGTAGCGTCCCACGCCGGTGATCGTGCCGCAAGTGCCCAGGCCCGCCAGAAAACAGCGCACCTGCCCCTCGGTCTGCCTCCAGATTTCCGGCCCGGTGGTCTCGTAGTGGGCCTGGACGTTGACCGGATTGGCGTACTGGTTGGGCATCACGTAGCGGCTCCGCCCCTGGGCGCTCTCGACCATCGAGCGCGCCAGGGCAATGGCGCCGTCCTTGGGATGGTCGATCGGACAGAGATCGTCGGGCGTGGGCCACACCTCCGCCCCCAGCATGCGCAGCAGCGTGATCTTTTCCTCGGGCACGCCGTCGGGGATGGTCACCGTCAGTTTCACCCCCGCCAGCACCGCCAGCGCGGCCAGCGCGATACCCGTGTTGCCCGAGGTCGGCTCGACCAGCACCCGGCCGTCCAGCGTGCCGCTTTGCTCCAGGGCCTTGAGCATCCACAGGGCGGGCCGGTCCTTGATCGAGCCGAACGGGTTGAACCATTCGAGCTTCAGGAACAGCTCCTTCTCCAGCCCACGCGCCACGCGCCCGAGGCGCACCAGCGGCGTGGGATCGGCCCTTGAGCCGATCAGTTCGCGGATGTCCTCGTAGCGCCGCAATGAACGGTCGGTCTTCAGTCTTTCCGGTTTGGTTTGCAGGCTCATCTGCGGTCCCCTGATTCTCCCGGGTCGGGTGCTGTTGCCGCGTCGCACAGGCTGGTCGCCGCGGCACGCGGCTCGCCCGCGTCGCGTACCTTCGGCCACGCGCCAGCCAATACTCTACTATGTATATCGGAATAATGCTGTAAAGTCTAGCCCTTTTTGTGAGATTGCTGCGACTGGGGGATGATTCACCGCCCGTTGTGCTGGTTTTGCTCTCGAGCTGCTGCGGGCTGCGTGGTGGTCTTGCTCTCAGACGGCTGCGGGCTGCGTGGTGGCAGCGTCCGGCCGGGGGGATTACAATAGCTGCGCCCCCCTGTGAACATTGCGGTCTGCCCTGCCCGGTTGCTTTGTGCTTTCCGTTTCGCCGTTTCCCCTGGCAGCTTTTGTGCCTCGCTTGTGAGCGGCGCTCGGTTCGCCGATCCAGCGCTGGCGCTGACAGCCGTTGAGGATCACTGCCATGATTCGAAGACTGATGCTTTTGGTGCTGGTCGCCGCGGTTCTGATTCCCGGCGCCGGACTGGGCCTGCGCGCACCCGCAGTTGCACCGGGCGCAACACCGATAGCTGCCCAGTCCGCGGCCCAGCAGCCCCGGCAGCAGTCGAAAACAGAGCCCCGGCAACAACCCAAGCGCCGGCCTGCGCGCGCAGACACTTCGGACCGGGCCGGACGACTTCGGTGCATCCTGGAACGCTTGGGCCTGGGCGAGGGCGAAACCGTGGCCGACATTGGCGCGGGCAAGGGGCGCGACAGTTGGGTGTTTGCCGAAATCGTCGGCCCCGAGGGAACCGTGTTTGCCGAGGAGATCGCCCAGGGACTTGTCGACTCGATCGGCAAAGGTGCGGAGGAACGAAAGCTCGATCAGATCAAGGCGGTGCTGGGTCGGGTGGACGATCCATGCCTGCCCGAGGCCAGCGTGGATTTGGCCTTCATGCACTACGTTTACCACCACGTGACCCAGCCGCGCCAGATGCTGCGCGGCATCTGGCGGACATTGAAGCCGGGCGGGTATTTCGTGGTCGTGGACCGCCACCGCGGCACGTTGCGCGACTGGGTGCCGAACGAAGATCGCGGGCCGAAGCACTTCTGGACCGCCGAGACCACCGTGGTGCGCGTGGCGTGCGAAGAGGGCTTTCTTTTCGTCGAGTGTGCGGAAGACTGCTGGCCGAATGACGACCATTTCGTGCTGGTCTTTCAGCGGCCGAAGGGAGCTGCCGAACCCGGGCGCGACGCGGACCCGTTCGCCCCGCTCTCGGTGGAAGAACTCCAGCAGCAACTGCTGCCCGCCGAACACAAGTACGAGCGCGTGGTGTTCATCGCCCTGGGCGAGGGGCGCAAGCTGATTGGGCCGATACTGGAACACTCAGGGCAGGGCGGCGTGGAGATCGTGCTCGAGGAATGGGCCACCCAGCGCGACGAGCGCCCGCCGCTCCCCCCGGGTGTGGAACTGCCCAGCGTGCTAACCGAACAGGGCGATCCGGGCCTAAAGGACAAACCGATCGACGCGGTCTTCTTTCTCGACACGTATCACCTGTTGTTCCATCACGAGACGCTGCTGGCCAGGCTGGCCGAGCGCTTGGTGCCCGAGGGCCGGGTGTTTGTGCTCGACCGCCGCGCGGAGAAGTCCGCCGCGCACCGCGAGGCCAGCCACCGGCGCAAGATCGCGCCGCAACTGGTCGAAGAGGAGATGGAAAAGGCGGGCTTCCGTTTGCTCGACGAGCTGAAGGCCCCGGCGCCCGACCGGTTCTTGCTGGTCTTCGGCAAGCGGGACGACAGCCGGCCGGCCGGGGAGTGAAGGGGCCGGACGAGGTCGGGGGTCGGGTG
>CAYXPN010000042.1:0-11689 GCA_964467075.1 uncultured Planctomycetaceae bacterium | reverse complement strand
GCCGGGGCTGGAGCGCAGCGAAGCCCCGGACCGCGGGAGATTCGAAGTCGGAGGTGGGAGGTCGGGTGGCCGGGGCTGGAGCGCAGCGAAGCCCCGGACCGCGGGAGATTCGAAGTCGGAGGTCGGCGCGTGGCGAGCCGGGGGCGTGAGCCCCCGGTTCGGGTCGAACTACCACTTGCGTCGAACCGAGTGCGGGACGGAACCGCCGGCTCACGCCGGCGGCTCGCCGGCGGGTTGGGGCTGGTCGGTGTATCTCAGCGTGATGGTGCCCAGGTAGGTAGCCACGCGCACCTGCTTGTTCTCAAGGTCGGCCTGGACCTGATAAATGTGTGAGGCGCTGCGCGACTCATCGAGATCGCAGAGCACGCGCCCGTCGCGCTTGTCCAGGCAGGTGAGCCTCATGCGCTGGACCACACGATTGCCTTCCCTGTGCTGAATGCGGCTGCACAAGACCAGCAGCGGCAGTTCGGCCGGCTGGTCCACCCAGAGTGCATGGTCCTCGATCGTGCGCGACCAGAGCGGCTCGCCGCCTTGTTCACCCAGGGCGTAGACGCGTCCGTGGACGGGCAACTGGCGGATGTAAGGATAGCCGATCAGCGAATTGCCCTGCCGGCCCGGCCGATTCACGAGCACCACGTAGCCCTGCGACCAGGCCAGCACGCCCAGGCTTTCGAGCTCCGGCTCGGCCTCGAGCTGCGACTGGGCGAGCAGCCGGCCCGATTCAATGTCCATCACCACCAACCGCCCCGAACGCTCGAAGACCGCGGCGCGCTGTTGATCCACCAGCGCCGCCTGGGCCCCGGGCGCAAAACGGTGCTCCCACACGGTCTCACGCGCCCAGGGATCGACCAGGGCGAGCCGCGCTTCCTGTACCCCATCCTGCCAGGTCAAGACACACCGGCCGGCAAGCGCCAGGCGCTCTCTTCCCCGCGGCAGGGCGCAGCGCCCCAGCAATTGCCCGTCTTGGGCGCGAAAGACCAGGGCTTCGCCGCCCTCCTCGGGCACCACGAGCAACACCTGCTGGTCGCCGAACAGGCAGGCGCCGGGTTCGAGATCGTCGCGCACCCAGCGCACCTCGCCGCTCAGGGTGTCCAGCGCCGTGAGTTTCCAGTCGCTGAGCAGGTAAACCGCCTGCGGGCCGATCACCATCGGCAAGGCGCGCTCGGACCACGACCCCCCCGCGCCGAACGGCCCGAACGGCCCGAACACCACCACGCCCGCGGTGCGGCTCTGGGCAGCGGTTTCGTGGACCCAGAGCAGCCGGGCCGGGGACTGGAGCAGGTCGAATGCGCAAAGCTGCGAGCCCATTCGCAGCAACAGCAAATGGCCGCGCCGCCAGGCCGCGCCGTAGCGATAGCGGCTCAAGGCAGCGCTCCACTGGCTTGCATCACCGGGCAGGGCGATCTCCCAGGGCTGCTGGGCCCAGCCGTCGCGACCGAGCAGCTTGCGGTGCTGGGTATCCAGCTCGATGGTCTCCCGCGGATCGAACCGGCCGTCGGCGCCCTCCACCGTCAGCGGCGGGCGATAGGCGATCGACGCCCGTTTCGGGTCCACATGGGTCTCGACCTTGCCGGTGGGCCACTCACTCGTCCCGTCCAGGGCAAGGCGCACCGGGTCGTCGGCCGCCAGGGCATCGACCAGCTCGCGCCCGGTGCGCCCGCCGGCAACCTCGGTGTTCGGATACTCTTCGGCCAGCCAGCGGTAGTATCGGGCGGCTGCCTGGTGCTTTCCGGCGCTGGCCAGCAGCTCGGCCAGTCCCGCGGCCGCGAAACGCTGTTCGGCCGGTGCGCCGGAGCGGAGCACTTCGCGCAGGAGCTGCTCGGCCTCGAGCGCCTGCGCACGGCGTACGCACAGTTCGGCCAGTTTCAGGCGCGTCTGGCCGGCCAGCGCGTGCCAGGAGAATAGCGCCAACGCCTCGCGCGCCGCTTGTTCCTCCAGGGGCCGATCCTCCAGGCGCCGACGGATCATCTCGTCCAGCTCGGCGCGCTCGGCCGGGTCGGCCGCTTCGTAGAGCTGCTCCAGGCGCGCAGCCAGCCGGCAGTCGGTGCGCACCCGGCGCGCGGCCTCCACATGGCGCAGTGCCGGGGCGTCCTGCGCGACGTCGATCAGCTTCAGGTACGCGGTGAACGCCTCCTGGTGCCGACCCGTGCGCCGAAAACCATCGGCCAGGCGACGCAGCAGCTCGGCCCGTTGCGCCTTCGATTCGAGCAGCTCCTCCCAACTTTCGGCCTGGGGGGCAAAGCGCTCGAAGTCCAACTCCAGCCCGTCCGTGATCGCGGTCAGCAGCAGGCGCCCGGCCGGGGAGTCGGGCTTACCCTCTGCGGCCTTGACCAGCAAATCCACGGCCGCTGCCACCTTGCCCTGGCAGAGCAACAGCTCGCCGCGCTGAAGCAGTGCCTGTTGGTCCTCTGGTTGATTGCTCCCCGGCGCAGTATCCCAGGCCGCGCCCAGTCGCCGGGCCCGCGCATCGAGGCTCTCGAACTTCCAGAGCCCCGCAGCGCTTTGGGAAAGCACGGCCCGGGAACATGCCACCAGGTTGCCCGGCACCAGATGCCCCGGCGAGCGCGAACGGGCCACCAGCCGGCCTTCGACCAGGTCGATGGCCGCTACCTCGGCAGTGCTCAGCGGCAGGTAGAAGCCCGGAGGGGCCAACAGCCCGCGACCGCTGGGCAGGGCACCTTCGGGCAGCGTGACGCGCTGGTGGGGCCAGGCAAAGGAACCGTCTTCGAGGCTCAGGGCCCAGACGCTCCCCCGGCCGACGACCACCACCCGGCCGTCCCAAACGCCCGCCACATACAGCCCGTCGTCGCAGGGGACGGCCCAGCGCTGCTGTCCGTTGCCCAGCTCGAGGCAGACCAGCTCGTCGGTCTCCGGGGCGGGCACGAGCAGTCTTCGCTGGGCGATCACCAGGCTCTGGTCGATCCACTGCTGCTGGGAATCGGGGTCGGGCTGCTGTAGCTGTCCCAACCGGGCTCGGAGCAGCTTGACCACGCGGCTGCGCATGCTCTGTTCGGTAGAGGGCAGCCGATCGACCCAGAGCACCTTTTTGGCGGCCAGGTCGAGGGCCACCAGATGGTCGTCCAGGGTGCGGCAGACCAGCAGTCCGTCGGCAAACGAGGGGCTGTGGCCGGCCAGCAGGCTCTCGTCGGGTTGCAGTGCCGCGACGTTGCGCGCGCTCAGACTGGCGGGCTGCTCGAGCGGCGTTTCGCCCAGCGTCAGTGCGAGGCTCGAGATCACCCGACCGGTGGCCGCCTCCACTTCGAACAAGTGCGTTTGCGCTTCGACTTTGGCCAGCACATACAGGCGCCGGCCCAACGGCAAGGGCGGCCCCAGGAACCATGCCTCGGCCGCGGCCGGATGGCTCGTCTCCGGCGAGCCGTCCAATTCCCAGACCAGCTTGCCCGTGGCCAGATCGTAGGCCGCCAGCAGGTTGTATCTCTTCAGCCCACCCGGCGCCAGGCGCGGGCGCCCGTGGCGCGTGACCATGATCCGCTGGGTCTCCTGCGGCAGTCCCAAGGGCAGGTCTTCGACCACGAACACGCGCGCGCCGTCGGTGCTCAGGGTGCCGAAGGTGAGGTTTTTGAAAAGGCGCTGGTGCAGTGCCTGGCGAAACTCCGGCGACTGCCAGGGGAGCTTCTTTTTTCCGGCATCGCGCAGCAGGTGTTGGAGCGGGTCTTCCAGCAACGCTTCCCAGACGAGCCGGCCCGATTCGATCTCCACAGCCGCCAGGCTGGTGGCGGTGCGAAACACCGCACAGCCGTCCACCACCAGCGGGTGCAAGCCCGGCAGCCCCAGGCGGAACTCGTCGCGCAGTTGTTTCTCCAAAGCGGCTTGCGCGTTCTGCAAGCCCCGATCGCTCGACAGCGGCGCCAGGGCCGGGCCTGCCAGATACGCACCCGCCGCCGAGACCCAGGCGTTGCGCGCGGGCGCGCCGCAGTGCATCGGCCACTGCGGCCCCACGCTGCCGGCCGGCGGAGGTCCAAGCAGCGACTCCAACCACAGTCGCGCCGGCTCGGCCCCCGGGAAGGCAGGTTGCAGGCGCCCGGCCACGTACACATCCTGCACGTCGTCGGGCAATCCGGCTGCCGCGGCTTCGGCCCGGGTGACCATCCCCGCCCGATACCAGCACACCGCCAAAAGCAGGCTCAAGGTAGGTTCGAATTGTGCGGCGTCGGCCGACTCCCGCTTCAACCGCTCCAGGTACAAGGCCGCATGGAACGGTTGCCCTTGTTCCAGCCGCTCGCGGGCCAGCAACAACACGGCCTCGGCGCCGGGGGGTGTGTGGAAGAAGCGGTCGGCCACCGCGCGCACTGCTTCCATGCGCCCGGAGCGCACCGCCTCGTCGAGCATTTGCCGTGCCAGCGTTTCCACGCGCAGCCGATAGGCTGCGCGCCCTTCTTCGGGCAAGGCGGCGATCAGGCGCGCGGCCGTATCCTTGACCGATCGCCAGCGGGCCTGGGAGCGCTCGGGCAGGAAGAAGGTGTCCGTGGGTGCGGCCAGCAGTTCGTCGAGCACGCGGGTGGCCTCGGCATATTGCCCCAGCTCAACGAGCGACTCGGCGCGGCGGAGGTTCTGCACCTGCTCGCGCTCGGCCGGTTGCAGGCGCAACCCGGAGGGGCTTGGCTTTTCGGACTGCGCAGCGGCGGGCCCCGGCTGCTTGGCAGCAAGCCCAACAGCCGGCACCGCTGCCGGCGCAGCCGCGGCGCGCACCTTGGCCGGCGGCGCGGCCTGCTGGCCTGGCGGCGCAGCCTGAGGAGCCGGCCGAGCGGCCTTGCCCCCCGCAGCGCCGTGCGCGGGGGCGCCGGCCGCCGCGGCGTCATTATCGAAGTCGGCCGGATCGGGCGGTGGGGGCAACGGATGCTCAGCCACATACTGCCGCCACTTCTTCAAGGCCCGCTCGCGCTCGGCCGGATCGGAAAACCCCAGACGCGAGTAGTTGGGATTGCGGGTCGGGCTCTTGACCACCTGCTCGAATTCATTTCCCGCGTCGTCCATTCCATACGCCGCGTGGTCCTGCCCGGTCAAATGCACGAGCCATGCCAGGGCCACGTCGCGCACCTGGGTGACGGTCTCCTTTTTAACCGTTTCCCCCTCGGCGTTGCGAAACGCGCGCGTGCCGCGGTATACCTGGCCGTCGTCGTCGAGCAGCCCGGCAATCGCCCCTGCGTCGGGCTTGCCGCCCAGCTTGGCCAGCGCTGTGACCGCAAACGCCCGATAGTGGGGCGGCACCGACTCGCCTCTTTCCACCAGCCGCAGCGCCTGCACGCGTCCCTCGGGCACCCCGTATTGCACGGCCAGCGAGACCTTGGAGTAAAGCAAGTTGATCGGCACCGGACAGAGGACCCACTGGCCCAGCAGGCGTCGGGCCGGTTGTTGCAGCGGGCCTTCTTCCTGGAGCACTTTGCGGAACTCGGGCTGCTGCACCACCGACATGGTCCAGGAATACCAGGCCGGCGTGTCCGGCAGCTCGAGCCGAGGGTCCGAGCCAACGAACAGCAGCGCGGCCACGGTGGCCGCCGAGGGGCGCACGCGCTGTTTGGCCGGCCCGGACGACATCCGGCTCATGACCTCGCGCAAGCGCAGCTCCAGGCTTTCCGCGGCTGCCTGGGGGCTCGCCTCGGCCGAGAGCAGCAGCCCTTTTTCCGCGGCCAGCATCTGTCGGAACAGTTCCCGGGCCGCGGTGTTGTGGCCGGCGATGCGACGAAAGCGTTGCCAGCCGGGCAGATCGTGGTTGCCGGTCCCCTGGTGGTCGGCCAGGAAGACCTCGACGCGGCGCTGGAAATCGGCCTCCAACACGTCGGCCAGAATCCAGCGACACTGTCGCCGGATTTCAGGATCGGGGTCGTTCAAGCCGGCTTGAAGCGTCTGGGAGGCCGAAAGCCCGGCCCGGGCCAGGCGCTCGGCCGCCTGGCGACGCACCAGATACGACGGATCGCCGAGCTGGCGCACCCAAGCCGACAGTTCGGCGGCCGCGGGCTCAGGTTCGTTTGCACGTGTATCACCACCGGCGCTCGCGGCCGGCGACGATTCCACTGCTGGTGAGTCTCCCGCAGCGGATTCGTCTGCCGGTGCGCTGTCGGACGAGGATTCGCCGTCAGGCGGCAGGCCAGACGACGACCCGTCCGCGGGCGCGGCCTCGGCGGGCTCTGTGGTGGGGGACTCAGTTGCCGGCTGGTCCGCCGCCACGGCCTGCACAATCCGGCCGGGAGCGAAGAGGCCGATTGCCAAGACAGCCGCCCACAGCGATTTCCAGACGAAGGTTCCCGACCTTAGAGCTTGTAAAGGGATTACTTCCCGGGGCTTCGCTTCGCTCCAGCCCCGGCCACCCGGCTTTGGCCACGGAATTGGGGAAACAATTCGTTTACAGGTTCTTAGCACCCATTGCCCGGCCAAACGCTCGAAAGCCTGCTGTGCGAACATCTCGACCCTCTCGCGAAGCCCGTTTGGCTCACCCCGGCGCGCGCCGATGCCCTCTTGCCGCGGAATCGGCCCAGTGCCATTATCCCCAGGCAGCGTGGCTGCGTAAAGCGCTTCGCCATGCCCCGACGTCGATGGAGGGCCACGCTCCGTCGTGGCCGTAGGGGCGCATGACGGACGCGACAAAGCGCGTCCCTCCAGCATGACGGACGCGACAAAGCGCGTCCCTCCAGCCGGGCGTATGCACGTTGGAGGGCCACGCTCCGTCGTGGCCGCAGGGGCGCATGACGGACGCGACAAAGCGCGTCCCTCCAGCATGACGGACGCGACAAAGCGCGTCCCTCCATGAGCAGCCATCCTACGTCTGCCGCGTGAGAGGATGAAGATTGCACGCCGCTCAGACCAGCCCCCAGCGCTTGCGCAGATACCACTCGGCCCCCAGCACTCCGACCAGCACCAGAAAGAACGCCCAGCGGTCCCAGAGCGAGGTCTTCGTCAGTTGGCGCACCTCCAGTTCCTCGGTCTGTTGGGCGAGCTGCTGGACGAGTTCGGGCAGTTGCTCGGGCGCCATGGCCTTTCCGCCCGTGGTGGCGGCCAGCGCTTCGAGCGTGGCCAGGTCGGCAGCCGCGTTGTCGAGCTCCAGGTCCTGCTCAAAGACCAGGAAGCGCCCGCGCGCGCTGCCCAGCGGCTGGCCGTCGTGGCTGGCGGTGACCTTGATCTCGTAGTCGCCCGGGCTGAGTGTCTCGCGGAACGATGCCTTGACGTGGTCGCCCTCGCCCACTGCCTGGAGCGGCTGGCGCGACTTGTCGGGCAGCACCACTTCGAGCTCGAACTGGGCATCCGCCAGCGCTTCGCCCGTGGGGGCCTGGGCCCCGGCCGAAAGCTCCACGCGCTGTCCCGGGGCAAAGCGCCGGCCCGCCAGCTTGACCCACACGTGCCCTTGCTGCGTTTCATCCTTGCGCGCCAGCCAGAGGATCGTCTGCCGCCAGAACCGGCGGTGGGCGTTCTGGTGTCCGTGGAGCGACCATCGCCAGGTCGAGTCGCCGGCGAAGGCCATCACCCGGCCGTTGCCGTAAGTGTGGGCCACCAGCAGGGGCACGCGCCTGTCGCTGCCGTCGGCCGCGGGCGCGTCGGCCAGCACCAGCGCGCCGGGGGCGAGCTGGCGGAAGCGGTTGGCGCCTTCGAGCGGCGGCAGTTGGGCCCACGCGCCCTGGTTCTCCCGGCGACCGGCAGCCAGCGAAAGCGCGAAATGGAGCAGCCCCAGGCGCGTGGGCTCCATGCGCAAGGGACCCGGCTCGTGCAAATCCTCGCGGATCGGCTCGTCGAAGTTCTGGCGCTCGAAACGATCCATCACCACCGGCAGCACCCGGGTAAGCGGCGTGTCGAAATAACCGCCGGGACCGAAGCTGTGAAACCCGCCCAGCATGATCAGGCCCGCTCCCTTGTCTACCGCTTCGGCCAGGCTGCGCAGCTCGTCGGCGCGCAGGGCCATGGAGTCCAGGTCGCCGAAGATGTAGACCTCGCACTTTCCCGGCAGGAAGCGTTCGGCAAGGTTGCCGGGGCGCGTGCCGGGATCGCGCGGGTCGATGCGCAGCAGGTCCACGTTGATGTCGGGCGAGGCGTCCAGGGCGCGGCGCAGGAACTTGGCCTCCACGCGCGGCTTGCCCTCGAGATAGAGCACCCTCAATCCGCCGCCCAGCACGTTGACAAACGTGCTCTGCCGGTTGTTGGTGGTGACCAGCTCGCCGGCCTGTTCGACGGCCTCGAGGGTGAGCTTGAACTCTCCGGTCACCTCCGGCACATACTGGAAATCCACGGGCAGGAGCTGGCCGTCCGCGGCCGGGCGCACGGTCTTCTGCGCAACGACTTCCATCTTGCCCGGGGCCGTCTCGAACAACAGGCGCACGGCGATCTCGCGATTGACAAAGCCGCTGGTGCGCACCTCGCCCTGCACGGCCAGCTCGTTCTTGACGAACACGTTCCCGGCCACCAACAAACGCGCCACGGCCACGTCCTGCGCCTGTCCCGGGCCGTGGGCCTGGCCCAGCCCGAAGGTGTAGAGCGGCGTGCCGAGCAGCTTCAGTTGCGCCGCGGCGTTCTGGGGCGCGGCGTCGCGCGGGGCCAGGGCCCGCTGGGCCCCGTCGCTCAGCAGGATCACGCCCAGCAAGCGCTTGCCCGCCTCGCGGCGCAACACATCCTCCAGCGCAGCCCCGATGGCGGTCTGGGGTCCCTGGGGTTCGTCGGGCAGTTGCAGGGGGCTGCCCGCGGCAAGCGGCAACTGCTCGACTTCAGCGTCGAAGGCATAGACTCTCACCTCGAAATCCTCGGCCAGCTTGCCCAGCGCGCCGGCTGCGCCGTCCAGGGCCTCGCCGAGCGCCTGCCAGCGCGTGCGGTTGCCCAGGCTGTCGCGCACCGACATGCTGCGCGAACGGTCTACCAGCACCACCAGCGTGGCCTGCTGCTTTTCGGTGCGCGTATAGACCAGCGTGGGGCGCAACATGGCCAGGATCACCAGCAGGATCACCACCGCCCGCAGCGCCACGAGCCCCGCACGCTGGAGCCGATCGAGTCTTCCCGCGCGCGGACCGATCGCCAACAGCAGCACCAGCACCAGTCCCGCTCCTGCCACCAGCAGGTAGCTGCCGCCGATCGGATAGAAGCTTAGTCGAAACATGGACCGCTCAGCTTTCGTGCTGGGTCATTTGGTCATTGGTGCTTGGTCATTGGTCATTCCGGCTGCCGGTTGGGTGGCACTCCCAGAGCGATAGCGATGGGCGTGGCCGCTGGCGCACCAGCCACGCCCTTCTGAGGGCGTGCCACCCGACGCCGGGGCTTCCCTGCGGTCCAGCCCCGGCCACCCGACTTCCGACTTCCCTTCACTCCCGGTAAAAACGATTGGCCACCAACATTTCGGCCGCCAGGATCGCCCCGAGCAACAGGATCAGGCCGGGGAACAGCTCGCGACCGACCCGGCCCATGCTCACGTCGCGGTCGATTTGCTCGCGCGTGCGGGCCACTCGGCAGCGCAGCGCGGCGAAGATGTTCTCTTGTTGCTCTTTGGACAAACGATCCAAACGCGTCTGGTCCGGGTCCAGGTTGACGCTGAATCCCCGGTCCACGCCCGAGGCCCCTCCCGCCCTCACCCGGTAGTTGCCCGGCTGTTCGGTCGAGGTGACCGTCAACACCTGGCGCTTCAAGTCAGCCGAGAGGGGAAAACTCAGCCCGTCGGGCGCAAGCAGCAGATAGGTTTGGCGCTGGGTGGCGGAATCCAGCGTGAGCACTGCGGGCTGGCCCGCCTCGTAGTTCAGGCGCTGGCGCCCGGCACCGACCAGGTAGCCGGCCATTTCGTTGACCAACACCACGAACGGCCAGGCCTCGGTGCCCGCGCCGACCGGCAGCAGGTTCCAGGGGTCCTGGTTGGGATCGTCGGAGACCGGAGTGGTCATGGTCAGCACGCGCCCGTCGGCCAGCGGGCGTTCGAGCACTGCGGGCCGGCCGTCGCTGAAGCGAACGACCACGCCCACCCCGGAGGCGGCCGGCTCGAGCTCCCAGTAGCGAAACACCGGCATCGCGCGCCAGGGCACCGAGTCGGCCGACGCGCCCAGCGCCGCCAGCACCGGGTGTTCGTAGCTCTGCGGGGCGAGATAGCAATCGCCGTCCGGGCGGCGGGCCTGGCGGAGCAAACGGCCGGGCAAGAGGTGGGCCGCGGGCGGCTGGTTGAAGGAATCCACCGGCAGGGCGTTGCGTCCCAGGAAGACCGCCACACCGCGGCCCTCGGCCGCAAAATCGGCCAGCTTCTGCCACACTGCCGGCTCTATAGGCACGGGATCGAGCAGGCACACGGCGTCGTAGGGCTCGAGCGCCGTAGCGCCGAGTTCTTCGATCGCCACCACGCGGCATTCGAAGCGCACCTCGCCCCGGCGGCGCATGCCGGTGGGCGAAAGGGCTTCGGTCAGGTACAAGGCCTTTCGTTCGGCCGGCGCAGGCGCGGCGACGAGCAGCTTCCAGGGCGGGCGCACCTCGACGGTGAAATAGCGCAGGTCGTCCTCTGCCAGCCCGTCGCCGCCCACGGTGCGAAGTATGCCCTGGTGGGTTCCTGGGCTGAGCGAGGCCAGAGAGAACTCGATCTGCTGGGCCTGGTCCGCTTCCAGCCGGACCACGGTGGCGTTGCGCCGCTGCTCTTGTCCGTTGGGGTCGACCAGGTATAGTTCCACGGTCCGTTCCGCGGCCGGCCCCCTGCGCCTGAGCGTACATTCCAGGCGCAGCGAGCCCTGTTGGGAGAGCACCTGGTCGGAAAGCTGCAAGCGTCCCAAGGCGAAGTTGTGAGGGGACTCGACCCCTACGTCGATCACGTAGATCGACAGCTTGGACAGTTCGCCGAGCCGCTTGCGCAACTGGGCCGCGCCCGCCTCCGGCCAGGCTGCCTGGGACAGGTCGGTGAACACGTAGAGTTCCTTCTGGCCCAGCTCGCTGCGCGCCAGCAGCTCTGCGGCCTCGAGCATCAGGCGCGGAAGCGCTTCGCTGCGCGTGGTGGTCTGGAGCTTGCCGATCCGGTCGCGCGCCGCCCCGCGATCGACCTGGAACGCCGCCGAGGCAGGCCGGCTGTCGAGCACCGCGATCTGGCTCTCGGCGGGCAATTGTGCCAAGAGCCAGAGGCCCAACTCCCGGGCCTCTTCCAGGCGCGTGCGGTTCTGGTGGCGATAGGCCATGCGCGGGGCCGTATCGAACACCAGCGCAGCGGCCACCGGGGCCTGCTGTCTGCCCAGCGTGCCGCCCAGGTTCACGCTCGGCCTGGCCAGGGCCAGGGCCAACAGCGCGATCAGCCCGGCACGCAACAGCAACAGCAGCAAGTGGCGCAGGCGCAATCGCCGCCGGTTCATCTCGTGGCGCTTTTCCACGAAGCGCAGGGCGGGGAACTCCAGGCGCTTCGGCCGCTGGCGCATGATCAAGTGCAGCACAATCGGCAGCGCGATCAGTGCCACACCAGCCAGCAAGGAACCGTTGATAAACATCGTGAACCGAACAGCGGATGGATTGGCTTGCGCCCTGGGTGCCACTGCTGGCTTGTCCGGCAGTGCCTTGAGTGCCACTGCTTGTTCCCGGCGACTGGTCCATTTTTCGCCTGTAGGACGCTGCTCGCGCCGAACGGCGCCGGCCGAAAAGATGGACCTGTCCCCTTCGTCTGTGGCCAAGTAAGAACTTGTAAGAGTATTACTTCCCGGGGCTGCGCATCGAATTCGGCAAACAATTCCTTTACAAGTCCTAATACGTT
>CAYXPN010000041.1:0-24210 GCA_964467075.1 uncultured Planctomycetaceae bacterium | reverse complement strand
GGATTGGGGATTGGGGATTGGGGATTGGGGATTGGGGATTGGGGATTCCCTACACATCCACCGGCCAGGGCGGCCTCTCGGGCAATGAGCGCTCGAACTCGTCGAGCAGCGCGCGCTGATATGCCTCGTCGAACCGCCCCGAGAGGAATCGCTCGATCCCCTCCTCGTAAAAGCGTTTCCAGCTTGCCTCTTCCGCACCCGGGTTGATGGGGAAGAACAAGGCGTCGTTGGCCCGGGCCGCCTTGTGGTCGCCCGGCGCGTCGCCGATCATCAGCACGTGGCCGGCGGGATACTTGGCCGCCACCTGGAGGTGTTCGGCCTTGGTGCCTTGTTCCTGGCCGCAGATGGCGATCACGTATCGGGCCAGGTCGTGTTCCTCCCATTCGCGCTGGAGTGCCTCATGGGGCGTGGCCGAGACGACCATCACGTCGGCCTTGCCCTGTAAGCGCTCGATGCTCTCGCGCACATAGGGAAACGGCGGCACGCCGTGGACCATGTCGGCCACCGCGCGGTTGACCGCCTGCGACCATTCCAGAATCCGCCGCAGCTCCGCGTCGCCGTTCTGTTCGACCGCCTTCTCCAGGGCCGGATTGCCAAGCTTGGTCTCCCGGGCGATCCAGTCGCGCAGCGACTGGGGGATGCGCACCGGGATGGCGCGCGCCTTGACTTCCGGCCGTCGCTGGAGCCATTCGAGCGCCTCGACCAGGGCCGGGAAGCGGTTCACCCCGCGGCTCTTGGAATAGAGGTTCACGAACTCGGCGGCCTCGCGCGCATACTTGCTCACCCCCTGCAGGCTCATGTGCTTGATGATATTGGGAATGAAACACTCCTTGTGTTTCAGCTCCATGGTGTCGAACGCGCAACCGTCCGAGTCGATGCCTACCAGGTAGTCGTGCTGGGGAGTAATGTCGATCATGGCTGGTTCTCGGCTTGTCATTCAGCTTAACGGAAGGAAACGTTGCGGCAGGAGCGATCCGGCCTATTTGCGGTCGGCCTGCGGCACGTAAGGGGATAGTCTCTTTTCGGCCATCACCGGCCGGAAGCGGGTCAAACGCTGGCGCCCGTCGACCAGCGGCAGACCGACCATGTCTTCGCCCACCAGCGGTCTGGCATAGCGGATGAAATCGTCGGTCACGTCGCACCCGCTCGGGGCGATCCACCGGGCCGGGAACTTGCGCTCGCTGTTGGCCACTTGCTCCAGCGGCACCTTGTCGTAGCGCACCGTGTAGACCGGCCCGGGCTCGCGGAGGATCGTGGCCATGTAGCCGCTCTGGTCGCGCGCGGCCAGCTCCGCGGCCAAGCAGCCCACGTTGCAGGCCTCGTCCAGGTCCACGGTCGAGGCATAGGCCATGGAGTGGCGCTGGTCGGTGCCGGAGACATTACCCCGGGCCGCGCCCTTGGCGGCCAGCCCCACCTCGTTCAGGTAGTTGACCACGCGCTGGCAGACCGTGGTCTGCGAGGAGCTGTAGGCCGTATGGCCGAACGCATCGCGCAGCTCGCCCAGCTCGCCCACCTCGAAGCCTTCGCTCACCACCACCAGGCACCGCCCGCTGCGGCGCAACTGGTCGTTGACCTGGTCGGCAAGCTGCTTGAGCGTGCAGGGACTCTCGGCCAGGAAAATCAAGAGCGGCATCTCGCGCGCCGGATCGGCCAGTCGGGCGGCCGCGGGAATGAAACCGATCTTGCGCCCCATGGCCTGCATCACCAGCACCGGATCGGCCGGACACGAGCCCGCATTCTCCTCGTTGGCGTTCTGCACCATGTGCATCCAATACCGGGCCACCGAGCCGTAGCCCGGCGTGTGGTCGATCAGCTTGAATTCGCTGTCGCCCACGTCGTTGTCGATGGTCTTGGGCACGCCCACCGCCACCAACTCCAGGTCGCGCTGTTGCGCCAGGCGCGCGATCTTGTCGGCCGTGTCCATCGAGTCGTTGCCGCCGATATACAGGAAGTATCCCACGTCGTGGGCCTTGAAGACCTCGATCACCCGCTCGTAGTCTTCCTGCTGGCCGGCGCGCAGCTTGTAGCGGCAGGTGCCGATCGAACCGGCCGCGGGCGTGAAGCGCAACAGCGCCACCTCCTCGGCCGGCTGCACCGAAAGGTCCAGCAGCTCCTCTTTGAGCACCCCTTCGATGCCGTGGCGGGCCGCATAGACCGTGCCCACGGCCGCGAAATCCCGGGCCGCCTCGATGATGCCGCGCAGGCTGCTGTTGATCACCGGCGTGGGGCCGCCGCTCTGGGCAACCACCATGTTCCGCCGTTTGGTCATTGCCTTCATCCTTCCCAAAGGGTCGTCGGCCCGGGGCCCACAGGCAGTATCGTAGGCCGGAACAAGCGGAGCGCCGTTCCGGCACGCACCGGTGCCGGAACATCGTCGCTTGCGCGACTCGTTCCGGCCTACGTCTGCTGCCGGCCGGGCGGGGTTGCGCACACCTGCTCCCGCCTGCGCTGCGGTGCAGCAGCGAAACTCAGATTCTACCCACCCCGTCGCCACTGGACAACGAGGGGGCCGCAGCGCGGGCCGGTGGGCAGCCTTCGGCAGATTCGCCCGGGGGCTACGCGGGACCGGGTCGCGCGCAGGAGGGAGGCTGAGAGGGTCCGACAAACGGCTCGGCCGGCCGGGTGGCACGACTGTCGCTCCACGTCGGGCCGAGCGCATTCCCCAATGTAGAGCGTGGGCTCCTGCCGCCAGGGAGGCGGTCGATCGCTTGGTGGCCAGGGAGCTTTGTGGTCTAATAGTGCTGCGGGTCAACGTGGTATCATCAGACGCATGTGAAGTGCGTGTGCCGCGCGCCCGGCGCAGGCCCAGGCGGTGCCGCTGGAGGCAGTTGCCACGCCGGCGAATAGCTCGGGCTCAAGCAAGCAGGATCGCATGGCGGCCCCGGCGGCGGGGTGGGGCCTTTCAGACCGGCGGTTGGTGCTCCTAGTGCTTGGGTAGCCGGCGTGAGCCCAGCAGGACGCGCAAGTCCCGCGCATTCGGAGCACCTTTCCGCGATCTGACGCCAGGCGACTCTTGGAGGGCCGAGACAGATGTTTGAGCGAATCACATTCGACCCGAAGATCATGGGCGGCCGGGCGTGCATCCGCGGCATGCGGATTCCGGTATCCGTGATCGTGGGTCAGGTCGCCCACGGCGCGAGCGTTGAGAAAGTGCTGGAGGACTATCCCGACCTGGAACGTGAGGATGTGCAAGCCGCCCTCGAATATGCAGCCTGGCTTGCTCAAGAAGAGGTCCACCCGGCCTGAGGACCAACGGTGATGCGACTGCTGGCCGACATGGGCGTTTCGCAAGCGGTGTGCCGCTGGTTGCGGGAAGCGGGGCACGACGTGGTGCATCTGCGCGACCAGGGGTTGCAGCGCCTGGCAAACGGCGAGATTTTCCAAAAGGCACTTGTGGAACACCGTGTGTTGCTGACGTTCGATTTGGACTTCGGCGAGATTCTGGCCGCGGCCGGTTCAGATGAGGTCAGTGCGATTGTCTTCCGCTTGCGCAACACCCGCTCACCTCACGTCGTCCAGCGGCTTGGAACCGTTCTCAGCCAGTCGGCCCACGTGATCGAGCAGGGAGCCATCGTGGTGGTAGAAGAAACCCGCCATCGAGTCCGCCGCCTGCCAATGAATACCTAGGCCCTGCCAAAGGCCCGAAGGCCACGCACCCCTCGGAAAACGGCGCGGCTGTTGGGCTCTCCGGGAGGCGAGTCCGGGAAGGCGAGGCTCGCGCCGAGCCGCAGAGGTTGCAGGACGCACGGCTCGCCAGCAGGCTTGCCCTCCCAAACGGGTAGCATTTCAGCAATATGGAGCAGCGGGGCATTGTGGTGCAGGCGTCTCGTCTGCACACAGCGTTCGATCCAGATCGTCACCTCGCTGGACGGAGGTGCAGCCGGGACGGCCGCACCACAACCCAACGCCGCGCCCCAGGACGGCCCGCCACTTCACACGGCTGAAGTCTTACGCAAACGGAAACTCCGTAGGGTGCGTGCTCGCACGCACGCGGCTGACTGGCAGAGCCAGTGGCACCCGGCCGGCACACGCGCAGGCGCACGCGCCAGGGCCCGTGGCACGCGGCCGATCCGGCTTCAGCCCAGCCCGTGCTTGGCCAGCTTGTCGCGAAAGGTGGAGGGTTTCATGCCCAGCGAGGCGGCCGCGGCCGTCTTGTTGCCCCCCGCGGCGTCCAGGGCGCGCTGGAGCAGCTCGCGTTCGGTGCGCTCCATGGCCGTGCGGAAGTCGTTGGTCTGCGCGGAGTCAGAGCCGGCTGTGGCGATGCCGGTCATCTCAGCGGTGAGCAGCTCCGGCGTGATCTCGCCCGAGCCGACCAGCAGCGCCCGCTGGAGCGTGTGGGCCAGTTCGCGCACGTTGCCCGGCCAGTCGTGGGCACAGAGCACGTCCATGGCCTGCGGATCGAGCCGCCAGGGGCGCTCGGCGGCGATGCGCCCGAGCAGGTGTTCGACCAGCAGGGGGATGTCCTCGCGCCGCTCGCGCAGCGGCGGGATGTTGATGCGCAACACGTCCAGCCGATAGTAGAGGTCCTCGCGAAAGGCGCCTTCGGCGATCCTGTTGAGCAGATTCGTCTTGGTCGAGGCCACGATGCGCACGTCGGCCCGGATGGGCGTGGTGCCGCCCACGTGCTCAAAGACCTTTTCCTCGATGGCGCGGAGCAGCTTGGCCTGCTGGTCCCAAGGGATGTCGTCCACGTCGTCCAGGTAGAGGGTGCCGCCTTCGGCCAGCTCGAAGCGGCCTTTGCGCGCTTCGTCGGCGCCGGTGAAGGAGCCCTTCTCGTGGCCGTACAGCTCGCTTTCGATCAACTGGGGCGGCAGCAGGGTGCAACCCACCTTGACGAAGGGGAAACCGCGCCGCTGGGAGCTGCGGTGGATCACGCCGGCCACCAGGTCTTTACCCACCCCGGTCTCGCCGCAGAGCAGCACGTTGGCGTCGGTCCGCGCGCAGATTTCCACCATGCGCTTGACGCGCTTCATCAGCGCATGGCGGCCCACGATCAGAAGGTCCATGTCCTCGGGCGGGGTCGGTCGCGGCGCGCCGGGCCCGGGAGGGCGCCGGCGGCGTTCGATCCGTGCAAGCAGCGGCAAGAGGTCTTCGTTGCGGAAGGGCTTGGTCAGGAAGTCGAACGCGCCGAGCTTGACGGCCTCGACCGCCACAGGAATGCTGCCGTAGGCGGTCATGATGATCACTTCGGTCTCTGCCAGCGGGCCCTGCTTGATGCGTTTCAATAGCTCGATGCCGTCGAGCTTGGGCATCTTCAGATCGGCCACCACCACCTCGAAGGGCTCGTCGGCGAGTATCTCCCAGGCCTGCTGGCCGTCCGCGGCGGTGGCCACCTCGTGGCCCTGGGCCGCCAGATCGTCGGCCAGGGTCACACGTTTGATCTTTTCGTCGTCGACGACCAGGATCTTCATGAAAGGCTCGCCGCGCTCTTCTGCGTGGGGTAGAGCAGGACCGTAAACGTGGTTCCCAGGCCCACGGTGCTGCGCACCTCGATGCGCCCGCCCATCTCGGAAATCAACATCCGGCACAGACCCAGCCCCAGGCCCGTTCCGCCGGCGTCCGTGCGCGTGGTGAAAAAGGGTTCGAAGATCTTCTCGAGATTCACGCGGGGGATACCCGCCCCGGTGTCTGTCACATCCACGGCCACCCAGCGCTGGCGGTCGTCGTCCTTGCCGGCCTGGTTGTAGGTTCGCAGGGTCAGGGTGCCCCCCTTGGGCATGGCGGCCAGGGCGTTGGTGCAGAGATTGAAGAGCACCTCCTGCAGCGTATAGGGGTCGCCTTCCACCGGCGGCACCTCGCCCAGCACCGTCTCCACTCGGACATTCTTGTGATCCCGGCCCAACACGGCCAGGGTGCCCTCGACCGCCTGGTTCACGTCGGTCGGCTGGAGCGTGATGCCGCGGGGCCGGGCAAAGGCCTGCACGCGCTTGACCGTGCGTTCGATCCGCTGCAAGGCCTCGTTCATCATGTGCAGGTATTCATTCAGATGGGGATCGCCTTTAAGCTGCTCCCCGACCCGCGCCAGGCAGTTCTGCAACCCGTCCAAGGGGTTGGCGATCTGGTGACCGATGCCGGCGACCAACTGGCCGATGCCCAGCATTTTTTCCTTTTGCCGCAGCTCGGCATGGGCACGGTCCACATAGCGGTGGATCGACGTGGTGAAATAGACCGTGATCAGCAGGGTGCTGGAAAGGGCCGTGAACACCCCCAGCAGATACAGGCCGTCGGGAACCCGGCCGCCCGGCGGGTCCGCGGGCAGGCGCAGGGGAAATTGCGGCGCCAGGCCGAAGTATTCCAAGGCCATCACCGTGCCCACCATGGCCGCGGCCAGGCCCGCCAGCAGGTAGGGCATGCTGCCGTGCAGGTACATGCTGGCGATGATCATGTGGAAGACGAAGAAGAACAGGAACGGATTGCGGGAGATGTCGGCGAAATACAGAAGCAGCGTGAGGGCCACCATGTCGGCCGCGATCTGCAGAAAGATGTTCCGCTGCACGTCGCGGTCCGCCCCCGGCCAGTCCCGCTGGCTGGCCCAGAACAGCAGGTTGTAGGCCACCATGCCGCCGACCACCACATACAGCGGCAGCGCACGCTCGACCGCCCCCAGCACCGCGGAACTGAACCACACCGTCCCCAGCGCAGCCGCACACGCCAGCCAGCGGATCTGGACCAGCCATCGGGCGCCTTCGGGCGGGAGCTTCATGGTTCGAGCGTTACAGCGGGGGGACTATTAGCCCGACACGGCTAAACTGTGGGGTGCCACGGTTGGCTTGCCCAACCGTGTATCCGGCACTGCTGGACAAGCCAGCAGTGGCACCCAACTCGACACTTCACGTGTGTCGGACTACCATGAGACTATCCAAAAACCGGCGTGCAACCTGGGTAGCCGGGGTTGGAGCGCAACGAAACCCCGGAAAACCGGACCGCGGCTTCCCTTTGGCGCAAGCCACGGCCACCCAGACTGTGTTTTCGGATAGTCTCTATGCCGTACAGGCCGCGGGCGCCGCACCTTGGGCGCGCGTGTGCGCCGATCACTGATCGGGCCGATCGCCCCAGGAGACCTCGGCCGTGCGCCGCTTCAGGTCGAGGGTCAGCACGATGCGATCGTCGATCCGCGCCCCGTGCTGGCGCAGGAAGGCACCCAGCCCCCAGGCACGCCCGTCCTTGGTGGCCAGCTTGCCCACCGGGCGCCCGGTCGAATCGACCAGCGCAAACCGCCCCTGGACTTCGTCCTTCAGCGCCGCGGGGATGGTGATCACCGCATAGGTGCTGGCGGCCTTGGACAACCGGTAGCTGAGCCACACGCGCCCGTCGGCCGTGCGCCCGTGTCCGTCCAGCACGCGGTGCGAAGTGCGCCGTGCCCGTTGGCGCGCAGCCAGCGATTCGACCTGGCCGCGCGACACCTCCGCCCCCAGCAGGCCGTACACGCTGTGGGCATACTGGGCGATCACCGGCGACCAGGAAACGAACGCATGGAAACTGAATCGGTTGATGCCCCCCGCCACGCAAACGTCTTCCAGGGCCCCGCGCTCCATGATCGGACCGTGCTCCTGGAGCACCTCGACCAGGCGGGCTTCCACCCCGGTAAGCACCCGGCGCCAATCGCGCGGCGGGTCCGCGGTGATCCGCCGGCCTTCCACCTTCACGCCGGGCATCTGCCGGCAGAACTCCAGCAACACGCTTTCCGGCGGCGGTTCCTTGCCCAAACGGCGGTTGCGCCCGATGGCCGTGCGCATCTGCGCCGCATCCACCGAGCCGGCCACCGCCAGGATCTTCTCGATCGTCTTCGGCAGTCCGTGTTTGCGGACCTGGCAGAGCCGGAACCATCCCCGCCGCTCGTCCAGCCACACAAAACCTCCCATCACCGGCAGGCAGCGGCGGACCAGCTCCCCGCTCGCCCGGCCCGACGTCTTCGCCGAACACTCACGCTCGATCTGCTCCACTGTCGCCAGCCCGTGGAAGTACACTGCCTTGCGCGCCGCGTCCACGATGATCGGGACCGCTTCGGCCTGGGCCGGGCGCACCGCCAGGCGCGCGTCGCGCTCGCGGTCCGATTGCACGCGCACGATCCGGAAGACCTCCGCGCGCCCCAGCAGCTTGGCCCCCGCGGCCACGTTCTCCAGACACATCCCCACCGCGGTGAGCCCCTGTCGGGCCAATTCCTCTTCCAATTCGGACGCGGGGGCGGGCAGGCGCCGGGCAAGCAGCTCCAAGGCCCGATCCATGGCCGGGGCCGGAATCTTTCCCACCCCGGCCGGCCGACGGGTCAGCTTGGCGCAGACCTGCCGGATGCGCTCCCGGGTGATGCCGAAACGTGTACCGATTTCCGTCAACGTGTGGGGGCGCCCGTCCTGCCAGCCGTAGTAGCCGATCAGGATTTCCCGATTCCGCCCATCGCGGGCCGGAGCCGCAAAAATTTGGATCAGCTCTTCCTCGATCGTCAGGTCGGACATTTCCGCAATCCGCCGACACAGCTCGTCGATCTGCCGGGCCACATAGGCGGGATCAGGGGGATCCTGGGTGCGCGCCAGCAGAGCCTCGGCCAGTTGGGCCGCGGTCCGGGCCTCGGGATCGACAGTGTCGAACAGCGGACCGAAGCGCGGATCATTCCGGCGAGCCTGATGGGCGCCGGGCAGCTCGGCCAGACGCTGCGCCTCGGCGCTGAGCATTTCGGAAAGCCCGTCCGTGCGCCCCCGGCGCCGGCGTGCCTCGAACGACTCCAACGCACTGAGCAGGTCCACCAGACAGCGCGGGCCAAAGGACCGAATGGCCAACACCTGACCAATCGTCCGTTCGCCCAGCTCGCCCAACTGGTCGTCGAGCCCTTCGCGCACCAGGCAGCGTCGCGTACGGCTTTCCAGGTTCAGGTCCTCCAGGCGCACACCCTGGGGCGGACGCGGAAAGTGGCGGTTTCGGAAGACCTTGCGTGCATGGGGGGCGGCCACGCGCCGGATCACCCGGCCGGCCAGCTCCACCAGCGCCGGCTCGGCAAACCGCCCCCACGCCCCCTCGTCCAGGTCGCAAAGCCTCAGGCTGCCCGGTGCCGTGCCCGTCGGCAACGACTCGGCCGGGATCGGCTCGGCGAGAAACTCGCGCAGCGTGGTCGGCGCGATCCGTTCCCCGCGCCGGGGATAACGATTCGCCGCGCTGCGACCGGCCATCCCAACTCGACCCCCAAAGAAAGCTGCCTGAAACCACCTTGCAGTTTCCGCATGCCCGGAGGGACGTGCTTTGTCGTGCCCGTCTTCCCAGGAATGTTGCGTGAAACCCCCTCGCGGTTTCCGCATTGTAGCTACGCGCAGCGGTCGTGAAAAGGATGTCGGCGCAAAAACGATATCGGGGGGGTGCTGTACAGCTCTTATCGGGGACCTTGGCCCGGGTCATAGTGACCCTGCTTGTAGGGTCATCAAGAGAGACCCGGCAAATCAGGGCGCTGCGAACGGTTCGCCGGGGTCGTACTCCTGCGCTCCTTTGGGAGGCCCGAGCGGGAAGGGGACCGGCTCGTTTTTCGGCTGTTGGGCGCGGTGCGCACCGAAGACCGCCGGCCGAAAAACGTGTCTGCCCCCCTTCAGCACCCGGTAGGGGCGAGGCATGCCTCGCCCCTACCCGGAAGCGCCGTTGCCACCGGAGTTCAACCGTTGCCCGCGCGACAGGAGATACGCAAAAGTCTCCCCGAATGTGCGCAGCCTGCTCAATGCTCGTCCATATAGACGTGCTCGAACTCGTGGATCAACTCCAAGAGCTTGGCCGTATTGGCCGTGTCGGTCGTCTGTTTCGCCTTCATGGCGTAGACCACGATCTCGTGCAGCAGGCGCAGCTCGGTGTAATACTTCTGCTTGGCCTTCGTGTCGCTGTCCGGTCCCAGGGGCTTGACCCGCTGGGTGAGGAAGTACTGGACGGCGATGTGCTGGATTTCCAGGCAATGTTCTTCCTTGTTCATCACCCAACGGACGAGCTGGTTGTAGTTCTTCTCGCCCGCGGCGGAGAGGTTCTCGATCTCCCTCATCGACTTCTCCACCGTGGCCACGTGCTCGCGCAACAGCACGAAACGTGTCTCATCGCCGTAGATGCCGCAGGGAATCTCGCAATGGGCCCGGGCCACACCAGCCAGCAACACCACGGCCAGTACGGCGCCGCTCCAAACGCCAACGCCAGACCAACGGGAAATCGACATCGAACCTACTCCTTTGCAAAAGGAAACCTCGAGGCAGCCGCCAACCCCTCTGCTCCGCACCACTCGCACCCCAGCAGACCGTACGGATTGCCGGCCGACGTAAACCACCAACCAGCGGACCGGCCCGAACCGCGGGCAGCCCACTCGGCATTATTCTAACCCTCCGGGGCCAGCCCTTTTGCAGCCGCTGGGCACAACCAGCGTCGAAACACGCGACTGGACACTTTGCCGCGCGGCCGGCATTGCTGCGCGGCGCCCGGGCGGCCGGTGGGACCAGGCACGGTCCCAGGAAGCGCAAAAAGCCGGGGCAAGTCCCCGGGGACACTTTTGTCTGCTGGAGGCCGCCGGCTCTACGGCCAGCCGCACGCGGCGTTTTTTCCCCCTGCAAATCAGTGCACAAAAAACCCGTCGCCACGATTGACACGCCGATCCGCTCTATTACATTCGGGCGTTGGGCACCAGGCTCTTGCCACAGGCAAGCCGTCGGATGCTCGGGAACCGTCTGGCTGGCGGCAATCCGCCCCTGGCCCTTCAGGGCCGCTGGGATCGGGCGGGCGCGCCCGGCAGCCGGATGCCGGTGTCCTGGCGGGCCAGGCCGCCGTGGGACTCGTCGGGTTCTCGGGGCCCGGCAAGTCGGTTGCTGTTCTGCGGGAATCTGGTTGTCGTTCCGAGCCCGACAATCCACCGATTCCCCTGCTGAAGTGCGACTGCCGGAGGAGCCTTTATGAATCCGTCCTGTTGGTTCCGTCTGTGCTGCTGGTTCCGCCGGGCTTTGGTCCTTTGGGGCGCAAGCTGCGCCGTTGGTCTGGGACCCCGCCTGTGGGCGGCGACCTATACGTGGACCGGCGCCGGCGCAGACTCGGCGTGGAGCACACCGGCCAACTGGTTCGGCCCAGCGCCGCCTGCCCCGCCCGGCAGCGCCGAAGACACGATCGTCTTTGCGGTCACCACGCGCTATCGGCCGGAGCAGGACATGCCCGACATCCGGCTGGGTCGCCTGGTGTTCGACGGCTCGGCCGCCGGGTTCACGCTTTCGAGTTCCTCGGGCGGATTGATCTTCGACCAGCGCGGCGACGGCACCTTGCCGGCCATCGTCCAGGACTCGGCCGCACTGCAGACGATCCGCTCGTTCTACCAGGGGCCGCGGGCGATCACCCTGGCGGCCGATACCACGATCTTCGGCAGCGGCAGCGGCGGCCTCGACCTCCAGGCCGAGCTGACCGGCCCGGGGCGGTTGATCCTCGACTTGCCCTCCGGCGTGCTCTTCCACAGCACCAGCCGGGTCAACACCCACGCGGGCACGGAAATACGCTCCGGCGTGCTCTCGGCCTGGGCCGATTCCACGCTGGGCACGGCCGGCGCTCCGCTGGTGCTCGACGGCGGGGCCCTTTACCTGTCGTCTTCTCAGCCCGGAACCTGGAACCGGCCGATCGACGTCCGCTCCCGCGGCGGGGCGATCATGGCCGCGGGTCAGAAGACCTACAACGGACCGATCAGCGGCCCCGGCACACTTCTCGTGGCCCGAAATCCCCTGGGCGGCGGCGAGCTGACCCTGGCGGGCCTGAACACGGCCGCGGGCGGCACGCGCATCGAGGCCATCCTGCGCGTGGACCACGACGACCGCCTGGGAGGGCCCGGCGCAGCGCTTTATCTGTCCGGAGGAACTCTCAAACCGAGCGCCGCATTGACCGTCAACCGGCCGATCCTCGTCGAAGGCAGCGGCACGATCGACACCAACGGCTTCGCCCACACGCTCGGCAGCTCACTCGGCGGCAGCGGCACCTTGACCAAGACCGGCGACGGCTCCCTGCTGCTGGCGGCCCCCACCGATTTCGGCGGCACCGTTTCCGTCGAGCGCGGCATCCTGCGCCCGGAGCACGACCAGGCCCTGCAATCGGCTACCGTCGAGCTGGTCGCGACTGGCTCGCTGGACTTGAGTGCTACCACCCAACCGCTCGTCGGCGCGCTGGCCGGCCCGCGCGATCTCTCTCTGCCCGATCTGACTGTGCGCGTGGGCAACAACGGGCAGTCGACCACCTTCTCGGGCGACATCTCCGGGCCGGGCGCGCTGGCCAAGGTCGGGCCGGGCACGCTGCGCCTGGAAGGTATGAACACGCATGCGCAGGGCACGGCCGTGTATGGCGGATGGCTCGAAATTGCCGACGACGACGCCCTGGGCGCACCCGGGGCTGGGCTCACCCTGGATGGCGGCACCTTGCGCGCCGCGCAGAGCACCACACTCGCCCGGCCCATCAGCCTGGGCCCTGTCGGCGGCGGCCTCGAAGCGGCCGACGGCGCAACCACGGTTACGCTGAGCGCTCCGATTGCCGGCAACGGAGGATTGACCAAGACCGGTCCCGGCGCGCTGGTCCTCCAGGCGGACAGCACCTACAGCGGCGGAACCACCGTCGGCCAGGGCACGCTGCGGGTCGACCGCGACTCCGCACTGGGCAATGCCGCAGGCCCGATCCTGCTCGATGGCGGCACGCTGCGCAGCACCGCATCGTTTGCCACCGGCCGATCGCTTGCCGCGGGCAACGAAGGCGGCACCATCGACACCGCGGGCAACGACCTGGAGTGCGCCGGTCCGACCACCGTGGTCGGCGAGCTGGTCCGGTCGGGTTCGGGCAGCCTGACGCTCTCCGGCGCGGTGGATTTGGCCGGCCGGCTCGTCAACCTCGAGGGCGAAATGGTGCTCAGCGGATCGCTCAGCGGCGAGGGCGAACTGCGCCAAGACGGTCCCGGCACCCTCCGGTTCACTGCGCCGGGCAGCTTCAGTGGTCAAGTGTTTGTCGCGGCCGGCGCTGCACACGTCGAGTACGACCTGGCGGTGCAACACGCCTCAGTGCAGCTCGCCGCGGGGGCCCTGTTGGATCTCAGCGGCGCGCAAGAGCCGGTCTTGGGCACGCTCAGCGGTTGGGGAGACGTGCAACTGGACGGAATCGAGCTGCTCGTGGGCAACAATGCTCTGCCCGGCGACTTCCGCGGCACGATCAGCGGCACCGGCGGGTTGACCAAGATCGGCGCGGGCCTGGTGCACCTGGGCGGCGACAATTCCTACACCGGACCCACTGTGATTCGCCAGGGCACGCTCAGCGCACAGTCCGACCTGGCGCTCGGCGCGCCCGGCGCCGCACTGGCCTTCGATGGCGGCACCCTGCTTACGCCCGCTTCCTTCCAGTCGAATCGACCCGTGGACACCGGCCCGGCCGGGGCCCGACTCGACGTGCGGGCCCTGGCCACGCTCTCGGGCCAGATCAGCGGGCCGGGCGCGCTGGTGAAAACCGGGCCCGGCACGCTGGTGCTGGCGGGCAACAACACCTATCTGGGCACCACGCAGATCGAACAGGGCGCCGTGCAACTGGGCGCAGCCGGCGGGCTGCCGTCCGGCGCGCACGTTGCACTCAGCGCCGGCGCCACGCTCGACCTGGGAGGATTCGACCTTGCGCTCGCCGACCTCTCGGGCCCGGGAACCATCGAGACCGCCGGCGCCGGTCTGACCATCGACGCGCCCTCGCCCGTAGGCTTCACCGGCCGGATTACCGGCAGCGGCACGCTCACCAAACGCGGCAGCGCCGCGGTGACCCTCAGCGCGCCGAGCGACTACACGGGCCAGACCCTGGTCGAAACGGGCAGCCTGATTGTCCAGGCACCGCTCGACTCGCCGACCTTCGTGGTCAACGGGGGAGCCACGTTGCGCTTTGAGAACGTCGGCCTGCCGGCCGCGCCCCTGCGCACCCTGCGGGCCGAATCAGACGCCGCCATCGAATACCACGCGAGCACAATCCCCGGCGGCTACCTGCGCGGGCCCGGAATGCACCGGGTTTTGGCGGCGGGCACCAGCCGCTTCGAAGGTGCCACGGCGTTTGCCAGCGCCCAGATCGAGCAGCAGGGGCCCCTCGAGCTGGTCAACTTCCTCAGTGGCGCACAGATCGACTCGGCCGCGCCCTTGGTGTGGGAAGGCGGGATGAACCTGAGCAGCGGCCGGCTCACGGTCTCGTCCACCGCCGAGATGGCGGACTGGATCAACGACGGCGTGCTCTCGATCGCCCCGGGCGGCGTGCTCGACAACCACACCAGCAACCTGGTAAGCGGCGGGGGCAGCCGCATCACCATCGAGCCCGGCGCCGTGCTCAACACCGACGCCCGCGCCGAAGGCACCAGCCTCGAGCTGCAAGGCAGCCTGCTGGTCAACAACGGCACGATCACCGGCACCACGAACGTCTACTACGGCGCCACGCTCAAGGGCACCGGCACCTTCGGCAGCGTGCAGGTCTTCGAGGGCGGCAAGTTCTCGCCCGGCAACAGCGCGGGCATTGCCCGAATCGAGGGCGACCTCACTTGGGGGTCGCGCGGCCAACTGGACTTTGAAATCGTGGACGCCGCGGGCCCGCCGGGCGTGGGCCATGATTTGATCCGCCTGATCGGCGCCGACAGCCAGCTTCAGGTCACCGCGGGCAGTGACCCGGCCGACGCCTTTTGCATTCACGTGGTCTCCGGGCTGGCGGACCGGCCGCGCGCGGCCGCCAACTTCGATGCCCGGCGCGCCTGGCAATGGCTTTTGATCGAGGGGGCGGAGAGCAGCCTCGTGCTGGAAAGGGCAGGCGACGGGCTTGTGCTGGAAGGGGCAGGCGACGGGCTTCTGTTTGAAGCTCTAGAAGACGGGATCGGATTTGATTCGGCGGGCATTGTTCTGGATACGGCCGTCGGTCCCGATCCCACGGGCATCGTGCTGGACACCGCCGACTTCCGCAATCCGCTCGAGGGCGGGCGGTTCGGCCTGGCGGCTGAGGGCGGCAACTTGTATCTCACCTTCCAGCCCGTGCCCGAGCCCGGCAGCGCAGCCCTGCTGGGCGTGCTCCTGGGGTGTGTGGCCCTGGCGGGCGTGGTTCGCGGCAGGCGGCGGCTGTCGAGCTCGAGCAACCTTGCGATCCTTGACGCCCGCCGGGTGAGAGTGTCCCGCGATCGACGAGGTCAATCACAACCGGACATTGACAGAAGGATTCCGGGCACCTAAACTTCATGCGCGTTCTCGATCAAGTGCAACGGGGCGTCGCTGGAGGGTTTTGGCACCGAAGAGTATCCCTCGGAAGGGTGGCACAGGATTCCCGTTGCATGGGGCGTTCACGCGGCCACGCACGTTCAGGGCGGGTTCCTGGCGGGTGGTGGGGGATTTGCCGGGCCGATATGACCCGCAGAGCGAGACGCAGGGCGCGGGGGCGGCTGGGTGCTGCGCAGGCGCGCGGCTTCCGTGCGCCTTCTCTTGCCCGATTCTGCCCGAAGCTGAGTCTAATGGATTTGGTGCCTCACAGCAGGGCGCTTCGCTCACCGGGCCGGTGTGGGGTGCCGGTGCCGGAAAACCGAGGCGCCCGGCGGAGAGGTTTTGTAGACGCTGCCAATCACACGAGTCGTTGAAAGCCGATCATGGGCGAGAAGGTGATTTACATTCGGGGAGACTTCCCTTTTCTGCCGGAAGGTCCCGTTTCCGACGCGCTGATTCGCGACGCGAAAGCGCTGTTGGCGGTGGATGAGGGTGTTCTCACATCGATCCGCGACCACCTGGAAGCATTCCCTGGATTCCTGGATCGGGACAGTATTGAGGACGTGGTTGCGTCGCACGTGGACAACTCAGAGGTGTGCGAAGCCCTCGTGCGTTGGGTGGCCAACGTGGATGGGCTTTGCCGCGAGACGGGTCAGAGCGTCGAGAACGTATTGTCGCGATTGTTGTCGCAGGTGGATGAGTGGTTGAAGGACGAGGCCAACCTGGAAAAGGGACTCCTTTCGCGGGAGGATTTTGAGCAGTTGAAGGCTCGACTCCCTCTGATCATCAAGCGATACCCTGGACTCGACCGGCAGGCCAAGGCGCAGAGATTGGCCCGAGCAACGGGCCTTCGTCTCGAAAAGCTGGAGATCATCTGTGATTTGCGGCCGGTGTTTGACAAGAACAGAGAGCAACTCGAGGGAATGATCCCGTGTACCATCCTTAAAGTGGTGTGCATCGGCGTTGACGGCCTACCTGTCGCCCTGGAGGCGATCCTCTCGCAGCAGGATGTGGCGCAACTGGCCGAGGCCGCGACGAATGCGCAGAAGAAGCTGGCCAAGCTCCGCCAGTTTCTCCAGGAAACCAAATTGAGCGTCACCGGTATCGAGGGGACGATGGAGCGTGACGAGCGATGAGCCAGACAGGTGAGAAATCCACCGATTTCGTGAGCTTAGGGGACGTCCCCGCGAGTTGGCCCGAATGGCCAACCATTTGGGATAAGATCCGCACAATGCTGGAGCGAGTGGGGGTGGATGTCACTCTGGCAACGTGGAAGCCTGGCATAGATCTCTACGCAAGAGTGCGTGCCAACGAAGGAGGGGAGTACCGTGGCTGGGGGATCAACACCTCCGGCCGCGCAATGCGTGTCACAGCGGAATACGACGATCCGCAGGGTATTGCTGAGGTGAAACGCCGGTGTGTTCCCGAGCACGACATTGAAGGGGCCCCTATTGAGGGGAGCCCTGCCGCAGACTCGGCGGAGATGGCGCGAAATCGGGCGCTCGATGCCGAGACGCGCTCTGAGGCCCTAGGCAGGTGGATGACTCATGATCCTGAGACGTGTGCTCAGTTCGTGGCCGAGGAGCTTTCCGAGCCGGACTTGAGCGAAGAGTGGCGCGATGTGCTGGTGTTTGCCGCCGAGGACGTGCAGTTTACGGGCGAGTCGCTTCGGCGCTCGGTTGAGGAATCATTGAAGCGTATCGCAGTTGACTTGCGCGGCAGTCGCAGGGCGGGTGTTGACCGTGTCGTCTGGTCGGCTTTGCGGCGGTTTGCCTCGCTTGTTGACGAGCGGCACGTAGGCGAGTTGCGCGACTTCCTTGACCCCAACGGATACGTGGACACCCGGTTGGTTGCTCTCCAGGGCATCGCGCGCGTGTTTGAGCATCATCCCCCGCAACGCGGCGAGGAAGTCGGACCGTTGGCCGACCGGGCACACGAGATTGCCAAAAAGTTGCTCGACGCGGACGTATTTGCGTCGGGCGAGACCTCCGCGATCGCCACGCAGGCGGTGATGGTCCTTTGCGTTCTGGGTGATCGGCGCGCTCTGGAGTGCATCGATCGGGCCAAGGCCCTGGGAAGGCAGTGGGTAGGCCGGAAACTGCGCGACTGTCTTGGCGACGTTCGCACGGCTTGGTTGGAAGACGAGAAGGCTCCGAAGGAGTCCGAGGTCTTCCAACTCGTTGACGAAGCCCTCACCCATCTCGAGTGATCATGCACGATGTCGGACGCGGAACGGAAAACCGACGGTCGCGCTGGTGCGGAAATCCGAACGGTTGTGCTGAAATCCCGGCAACCGGTCACGCGCATCTCTTTCCCTCGCTTCTGCGTTGTGGGAACGTACGCGGACAACGGGCCGGCGGATTTCGTGCGACATGCGGCGCTGCTCAAAGAAGAGGGAGAGCTCAACTCGCCCGTCGAGGTGGAGGTTTACCATATGGGACCTCCGATTATCGCGGGCGAACTGACCGGCGCGCGGGCCCGCAGTTGGCCACGAAAGTGCCGAGCCGATATCGTCAGCAATATCGCCCTCGATGCCGAGGAGCGTGAGGCGATCGAGGATTGGCTTGCCGAAGTTGACAAGGAAGACCGCACAAACGTCAAGCCATTCGGCGATTTCGTGGTCATGCCACACGTCAAGTGGATCGTGGACGCGGTGAGCGGTCGCCGGATTCGGCGTCGGTTCAGTTGCGTAGGATTCGTCATCGAATGCTACCGGACCGCCGACATCGACTTGATCGACGTCGAATCCAAGATGCCTGATGTGGATGAGCCGCTTGTACAGGCTGCCTATCCCGAGGTGCGCAGGATCGAAGCGGACGATCGTTTAAAGGAGCGTTGCGGGTTCACGACTCGCGAAGATCTGGGGCTTGACGGGAATGGTCCCTGGCCGATCGTGCTCGCCGGCTACGTGTTCCATTCGCTCAAGCGGGCTAACGCGGAAAACCCTCGCCCTCCTGCCTACGTTCCGCAAAGCGTGTACGAGGGCTGTTTTCCCGGCTGATGCAGCACGTGTCGGACTGCGTTCTTGCCATTAGCTCTGGCAGCGAGAGAGCCTGTGTGGGCTGACGTCCTGAGGAGGCTCTTGCTCGCCATCTGCGTGTGTTTGGCCTACAATGTACGCTTGGATCGCGCACCAGAGGCTGGATCAGAATCGCTCGCCCGCGCAGGCCTTTGTCCGGTTGCGGTCGGGGAAGCGCTTCGCCGTAGTTGGCCGCGGTGGGCCGCGGGGCGGGCGGAACTGCTGGTGCCGCGGGCCGTGCTGGCAATCCCACCTGAAATGCATTACCCTGCAAGTGCGTCCCACCGTGCACGGTGGCGCAAGGATTTCCTCCCGTGTAGTTACCTGCCACAACGTCCCCACGGAGCCGAGCGATGTCCTTCCATTTGCCCATGGAGCGATCCACTTCGAACTACCAACCCTTTGCGCGACCTATCCCGGCCAACCGCCCCCCGCGACATGCAGACAGCGGGGCGTCAACAATGCTTCGCCAGCGGGTGGCCGGGGCTGGAGCGCAGCGAAGCCCCGGGAAGTTGTCCCACCGCGAGTTGAAAGCCGCGGCCGCCCTTGTGCTGATTCCTGGGCGACTTCTCCGAATCGTGACCGCGGCGGCCGTGTTCGGGTTGCTTCTTGTGGCGGTTGTTGCAGGCCCGGCCGCGGGGGCCGACACGCCGCCACGCATCTGGATCGAAGCAGAGAACTATGCGGCGAGCAACTTCGCCCAGCACTGGGAAACCTCGTCGATGGGCAAACCGCGACTGCTCTCCGGCGGCCAGTGGATCATGCGCGGCGTGGGCAGCGACGAGGTTGCCAAGATCGTGCCCGCCGAGGGTGTGACCCTCCAGTACAAGGTGCCCGTGGCGCGCCCCGGTGCCTATCGGCTTTGGGCCCGCGTGGGCTGGTTCCGCGCCAGGGCCGACTTCGAGTGGCGCCTGGGCAACGGCCCCTGGCACGCTGTGCCGCACGACCAGCGTACCACGAACCTCATGGAGCTGGGCTTCTTTTGCGAGGTCTCCTGGGCCGACCTGGGCGAGGTAAAGCTCGACGGCGAGACCACGCTTCAGATCCGCTATCCCCGCGTGACCGAAGCCGACCGGCGCATGCTCATGGCGCTCGACTGCTTTGCCTTAGTGCAGGGCGAGTTCCTGCCCGACGGACCGTTTCAGCCCGGCCAGACCTATGACGAGCCGCGCGACCGCCAGGCAGCCGAGCAGGTGTTCCAATTGCCCGCCCCCGAGGGGAGCCAGCGCAGCAAGGTCGAGCTGACCGGGCTGTGGCAGGTGGCCCGCTACGACGATCCGGACATGGACCGCGACACTTATGAGCCGGTCCGGGAGCTGCCCCGGCACGGGCTGCGGTGGATGGCCTTCGACGTGCCGGGCAATCCGTGGGAGTGCGAGCCGCTGGTGTTCGGCCACCGCCTGATCTATCACACGCGGTTCACCGTGCCGCCGGGGGCGAAAGGCCGCGGGTTCAAATTGCACTTCTCGGGCACCAACTGGATCGTGAGCGTGTTTGTCAACGGGCGCCTGGCCGGCACCCACCAGGGCGTGTGGGTCCCCTGGGATTTGGACATCACGCCGCACGTGCGCCCCGGCCAGGTCAACGAGCTGGCCGTGGCGGTCAAAGGGACCTATTATGCGTTCGATCCGGGAGGCATGGGCGACAGCTCGATCCACGCGGCGCGCAACCGGCCGCTCGCGCGCAAAAAGTGGTCACGCTGGGTCGCGCCCATGTATCCGTCGGTCAAGGGCGACGGCGACGGATATCAGTACGGCATCGTCAACCCGGTCATGCTGGTCTGCACCGGCCCGGTCTATACCGAGGATGTGTTCGTCAAGCCCTCGGTCCAGCGCAAGTGTCTGGGCCTGGAATACACGCTGCGCAACACCACGGATCGGGCACGCACGCTGGCCGTGCGCGCAGAGGCCGTCCACGACCGGACCGGCGAGCTGGAGCGGGCCTGGGACCTGCCGCGGGTGAAAATCGCCGCGGGTGACCAGGCCGAGCTGCGCGCCGAGGACCTCTCCTGGCCCGAGCCCAAGCTCTGGTGGCCGCGGCCCGATCCCGACCTCTACCGCTTGCGCACCGTGGTGCGCGAGGGCGACCAGGTGCTCGACGTCCACGAGCAGTTCTTCGGCTTCCGCGAGGTGACGATCCAGGGCACCGGGCTGTATATCAACGGCGTGCGGCGCAATTTCTGGAACTGGGTCGACGTGTCGTTGCCCATCATCGAGCGACCCGAGGACTGGGCCGAGGCCTGGCGCACCGAGGGCGACCGCTTCATGCGCTTCAGCCACGGGCGCAAGCTCACCCGGGTGCTCAAGACGCGCGAACAGCGCCTGGAGTTCTACGACCGCCAGGGCATTCCCGGCCGGCTGTGTACGATGATCGACGGCATGTTCATCAGCTTTCGGCTCTTGGACCGCCGCGGCAGCGGCGACGAGCGGGTGGTGGAGCTGAACCACGTGCTCTGGGAGAACTTCCGCCGCCACATGGCCCAGGTGGCCCGGGCCTATCGCAACCACCCGTCGGTGATCCTCTACCAGGTCGAAAACGAGCTGGTCTACATCAACGGGATGAACGTCTACGGCGGCGAGCTGGACCTGATCGAAGAGGCGATGAACCAGGTGGTCGAGGCCGGGCGCCGCGAGGACCCCACGCGCCCTTACACCGTGGGCGGCGGCGGCGATCTTTCGGGCCGGCTGGAGATCAACGGCCCGCACTATCCCACGGCCTCGCTGGACTATTATCCGGAAAACGCCTACACGGTCGAACACTACTCGACCAAGATCGAGCGCTGGCCGTGGGGCCGCACCAAGCCCTGGCAGGTGGGCGAGTGCAGTTTTGCCAAACACCTGGAATACGGCACGCTGGTCTCGGGCAGCCTGGCCTCGCGCTCCAAGCAGCACGCGCGCCAGGCCAAGGCGAAGTACCTGCGCATGCTCTACGGCGGATATCGCTGGGCCGGCGTGAGCGCCTTCTTCCCGTGGGACAACCTCTCGGAGTTCGAAGACGCGCAAAAAATCTTCTCCGACCTGTGCATCATCCCGCGCAAGCAGACCCATCGGCTCTTTGCCGGGCGCACCAACCGGCTGCTGTTCAAGGTGATGAACGATACGCTCAGCGACGCGCCGATCACGGTGAGCTGGTCCTATGAGATCGGCGGGCGGCAGGTGGCCGCCGGGTCGGAAGTGCTGCGCATCGAGCCCGGCTTCGGGCGCGAGTATACCATCGTCGTCGACGCGCCCGAGGTCGAGCAGCGTGCCGACGGCGTGCTCAAGCTGCGCGCTGCGCAGGACGGCGCAAAAGACTACACGGACGAGCGCCTGCTGCCCACCCTGCCCGCGGTCGGCAGCCTGGCCGTGCGCGACAAGGTGTATGTCTACGACCGCTCGGGCACCGTGGCCGGGTTTCTCTCGCGTGCCGGCCTGGGGCCTGAGAGGATCGAGTCGCTGGACTCTTTGCGCGGGCGCAGCGGGCTGCTGGTCGTGGGGCCCGACACGCTCACGGTCGAGGAGGCCTTTGGGCCGGAGCTTCTCGCGTTTGCAGTCACGGGCGGGCGCGTGGTCTGCCTGGAACAGGAGACGCCGCCGGCCGGCGCTGCGCTGCCCGCCCCGATCCGGCCCACCCAGCGGTTCGGCGGCTATGCCCATCCCGCGGCCCTGGGCACGCCGGTGTTCCGCGACATGGGGGCCGACGATTTGATCGACTGGTCGGGCGACCACCCGACCTTCAAGGCCGCCTATCAGAAGCCCAGCCAGGGGGCACGATCGCTGGCCGCGGCCGGCACGTCGCTGGAGCTGAGCCCGCTGGTCGAGGTGCCCTGCGGCCGGGGTGTGATCGTGCTCTGCCAGTTGCGCGTGGGCGCCAAGCTGGGCATCGACCCGGCGGCCGACGTCCTGCTGCGCAACCTGATCGACGTTTACGGCTCCTACCGGCCGGCCCGAGGGGTGGCCGCGGTCTATGCGCCGCAGAATGCGCTGCTCGGCGAGAAGATCGCCCAGTGCGGCGTGCTGGCCGAGAACGTGGAGAGTCTGGACGCCGCGCTCGATCCGGCCCGATTCAAGGCGACAATCGTCGATGCCACGCCCGAGAACCTGCAAGCGCTCGCCGGGATGAAACAGCGCGCCGACGGGTTCCAGCAGGCCGGGTGCTGGATCGTATTGGCCAACGTGGGGCCGGACGACATGGCCGCGTTCAACCGGCTGGTGGGCGGCGAGTTTATCTTGCGCCCGTTCCGCATGGAAAAAGTGACGCTCAACCACAACGAATACCGCCTGGCAGCCACGCTCTCCGACGCCGACGTGGCCCTGCTCAGCCCCGAGCGGATCATGCACAGCACCTACTGGGCCAGTCCTAACACGTTCAGCCACGTGATCGACGCCACGGCCGACTTCGCCCCGTTCACCCTGCCGCCGGGTGCGCCGGACGACCCGTTCGTCTATCAGCCCACGCGCGACGACCACGACCCGTACAATTTCGTCAACGGCCTCTTGGCCGACGATTCGTGGCGCTATACGCAGCAAATCTGGATTGGCGAAGACAACACCACCGGCGATCTGGTCTTTCGGCTGCGCAAGCCCGAGGTGCTCCAGACCATCCAGGTCTGGAACCTGGACACCTACGGCACGTTTAACGAATTGGAAATCCTGATCGACGGCGCTTCGTCGCAGCCCATGCGCATGCAACTGCCCCACGCCACCGAGCTGGTCACGCTGCGCCTGCCGGAGCCGGTGAGTGTCGAGCGCTCGATCACCCTGCGCCCCACGCGCTGGACCCTGCGCGGCCGGCGCAACCGCGAAGGGCAGGAAATCCGCCTGGCGGGCATCAACAACCTGGCCTTCCTGCGCCCCGAGGAACCCGAGGGCGCGATCGCCCTGGACAGCGTGGGCGGGCTGGTGGCCTTTCCACAGGACCAGGGCGGCATCTTCCTCTGCCAGCTTAAGTTCATGCGCGACGAACCCAAGGAAGCCAACGACGCGGCCAAGGTGCGCATCCTGGGCACCATCCTGGGCAACATGGGCATCGGCTCGCGCGCGGCCCAGAGCGTGGCCGTGCCGGGCGTGAACGTGCGCTTCGAGCCGGTCAACCTCCAGGAATACGGCAACGCCTACCTCGATGCCGAGCGCGGCGAGCGGGCCTGGTTCGGCGACCCGCGCGACGTGGACCTGGAGCTGCTTCCGCGCGGGCGCGGGGAGTTTGCCGACGTGACCTATCACGTGACCGACTATGCCACGGCCCCCACGCCGGACGTGATCATCCTGGGCGGCCAGTCGCGGCGCTGGAACCCGGCCAATGTGCGCGAGCTTGCCGGCGAAGTCACCGGCATCCGCGTGGGGCGCAAGGCCGACGTGCTCTACTTCCTCCACACGGCCCACGTGGCCGGCCCGGTGACCGAGCGCGAACGCGAGCAGATAAGCGACCCGCGGCGCCCGTTCGAGCTGCCGGTGGTGATGAAATACGTGGTGCACTACGCCGACGGCCAGACGCGCGAGATTCCCGTGGTGCTCGAGCGCCAGATCGGCCACTGGATTCAGGCCGAGCCCCGGCCGCTCTCCGAGGCGCGCCTCGGCTGGCGCAAACCGCTGCCGGCCGTGGACGGGCGATACGCCGTGCTCTACAGCATGCAGGCGGCCAACCCGCGCCCCAGTGTGGAAATCCAGACGATGGACCTGGTGCGCACCAGCGAGCGCGCGGTGCCCGCGGTGGTGGCGATCACGCTGGGGCAGACGATTCGCGCGGAGTAGCTGCGCTGGCCGGAGCGTAGTGGGCCGCGCTGGAGTAGTCCGTAGGGTGCGTGCTCGCACGCACGCGGGCCCGAACGCGGCCGAGTAGTAGATCGGGCACGCCGTGATTGACAGCCGCGCTGGAGGGCCACGCTGAGTCGTGGCCGGATTGTGCTCGAGAAGGCTGAGACACTACGAATCGCGAAAGGGCGAAAACGCGAAAGCCCCCCCAGGGCTGCGCCCTGGGCTTTCATATCCAGCCCCGTTG
>CAYXPN010000040.1:0-24325 GCA_964467075.1 uncultured Planctomycetaceae bacterium | reverse complement strand
ACGTTGCAGAACAGGGCGATCTTCGCGCATTCGTCGCGGCTCATCGACTGCTCGGTGCGGCAGACGAGGATGTCCGGCTGGATACCGATTTGCCGCAACTGGCCGACCGAGTGTTGCGTGGGCTTGGTCTTCAGCTCGCCGGCCGCTTTCAGGTACGGCAGCAGCGTTAGGTGGATGTACAGGACGTTCTCCTTGCCCACGTCCAAGGCGAATTGACGGATGGCCTCGAGAAAGGGCTGGCTCTCGATGTCGCCCACCGTGCCGCCGATCTCGGTGATCACCACGTCCACGTCCGCGCCGGTGGGCTTGGCCAGGGCCGCCTTGATCTCATTGGTGATGTGGGGGATCACCTGCACGGTCTGTCCGAGGAACTCGCCCCGGCGCTCCTTCTGGATCACCGACTGGTAGATCTGCCCGGTCGTGTAGTTGGAATGGCGGTCCAAGCGCGAATTGGTGAACCGTTCGTAGTGGCCCAGGTCCAGGTCGGTCTCGCTGCCGTCGTCCAGCACGTAGACCTCGCCGTGCTGGTAGGGGCTCATGGTGCCGGGGTCCACGTTGATGTAGGGGTCCAGCTTCTGCATGCGCACGCGCAGCCCGCGGTGCTCGAGCAACATGCCGATCGAGGCGCTCGTGAGCCCCTTGCCCAGCGAGCTGACCACGCCGCCGGTGACAAAGATGTGCTTGCTCATCCCAACGCTGCCTTCCAGAGTGCAAGGGCGGCTCCCTCCCGGCCCAAAACCCTGCATTTTAGCAGCGTGCCTGCCGCTCGACAAACCGGCGGTAGTCCCCGGGTGTGTCGATCCCGACGGTGGGCTCGTCGACCACCCCTACGAGGATGGGTTCGCCTGCCTCCAGCACGCGCAACTGCTCGAGCTGCTCGACCTGCTCCAGCGCCGAGGGCGGCAACTCGGCCAGGCGCAGCAGGAACTCGCGCCGATAGGCGTAGATGCCCAGATGCTGATAGAACCGCGGGGGAGCAGCCGCCAGCAAGGAGTCGTCCCACCGGCGGGCGTGGGGGATCGGACTGCGGCTGAAATACAGGGCCCGGCCCCGGCGGTCAAAGACCACCTTCACGCACGCCAGGTCTTCGAGCTGCCCGCGGCTGCGGATCGGGGCGGCCAGCGTGGCCATGGACACGTCGGGGGTGGCTTCGAGCAGCTCGACGAGCCGGTCGATGGCCTGGCCGGTGATCTCCGGCTCGTCGCCCTGGACGTTGACCACGATGTCCGCATCGTGCAAATCCCGGGCGACCTCGGCCACGCGGTCGGTGCCGCTGGGGGCCTGGGGGTCGGTCATCACGGCCCTTCCGCCGAACGAGCAGACCTCGTCGAAGATTTGGCGGCTGTCGGTGGCCACACACACGCCCAGCGGCCGGCTGGCCCGGCAGGCCGCCTCGTAGGTGTGCTGGATGAGCGTCTTGCCGGTCTGTCGCAAAAGCAGCTTGCCGGGCAGGCGCGTAGAGCCCAGGCGTGCAGGGATGACCACCTGGCTGCTCAATCGCACGCGGAGCTTGGGGGCCGGATGGGCCATGGCGAAGCCGAAAAAAGGTGCCGGGCACCAAATTTGGGGCATCTAGGAAAACTGGATCGCCGCCTATTGGAATGCTGGTAACCGGCCCCATTCTTTCTTGTTTGCGTCCTTTGCTATCTTCTCCAAATTTGGTGCCTGTCACCTTTTCCCTCTCAGGATCGTGCAAGTCTTTCTAGCCGATTTGGCCGCGGGCATCCAGAGCGATTTCGCTTGCGCCGTAATCCTTTGGCAGCGAACGAGTTGCGCAAAAAAGCTATACTTCATTGAGACGCTCTTCCGGGCCGTCCGGCCCTAAAGTTCTGCTTCTTGCGCAACTGTGACGCCTCGATCGAGGGACAAGCCATGCGGATCGGCAGCGCACTGGTTGGAATCGACCAGTCGGCACACCAAAGCCTTCTGAAGGCCGCGGCCCAACTGCACCAAAGCTCCCTGCGCCTGGCCACCATGTGGCAGATCAACCGTGCAGCGGACGATCCGGCCGGGCTGATCGCGGCCGAGACCCTGCGCGCGGAAGTGACCGCCCTGGAGCAGGCCAGCCGAAATGCCGACCGCGCACGCGGCATGGTCCACGTGGCCGACGCGGCCCTGGGCCAGGTGAGCGAGCTTATAGGCCGCATCCGCCAGAACGTGCTGGCCGCCTCGGGCAGCCCGCTGAGCGAGGCCGAACAGGCAGCCTACCAGCTCGAAATCGACGCGGCCCTGGAGGCCATCAACTATATCGGTCGCACCACCGAGCTGGGCGGGCGCAGGCTGCTCGACGGCAGCGCAGGGTTCCAGACCAGCGGGGTGAATCCGCAGCAGGTGGCCGACATCGAAGTGTACCAGAACGCGGGCGGGGGCCAGCAGACCCTAGAGATCGAGGTCACCCAGGCGGCTGCCGGAGCGACGATCGCTCTGACCGACGCCGATGCGGCGCTGGACGAGGACGTGAGCTTCGAGCTTTCGGGCCCCGAGGGCGCCGTAGTGCTGGAGTTTGCCGCGGGCACGAGCCTCGAACAGGTGGCCCAGGCCGTCAATGCCTCCAGCCAGACCACCGGCGTGAGCGCCGAGGTGGACGGCGACACACTGAGCTTCGTGACCGAAGAAGTCGGTTCAGACGCCCAGTTGGGCATCGAGGTGCTCGAAGGCACGTTGCCGGTGGACCAGACCTCGGCCCAGGGGACCGATGCGGTGGCCCTGGTAGGCGGCGTGGAGGTGACCGGCGAGGGCAACCGCCTGGCGATTTCCACGGCGACGCTTCAGGCCGACGTGGAGCTGGTCGAGGGTTTCGTGGGCTCGGTCGACCCGATCACCATCTCCGGCGAGGCCCTGGGATTCGCCCTGTCCGCTTCGGCCGAGCCGTCGGCCACGCTGGCCTTGCCCAACATCAGCACCGAGGCCCTGGGCGGGGCCGCGGGCCGGCTCAGCCAGCTTGGCAGCGGTGGCAGCGCCAGCCTGGCCAGCGGCAATCTCTCCACCGCAATGGACGTCCTCGACACGGCCGGCATGCAGGTGCTCGACTACCGTGCGCGGGCAGGCGTGTTCGAGCGCTACACGGTCGATTCCTCGCAGCAGGTGGCCGAGACCATGGAGCTGAAGCTCACCGAGGCGCGCAGCCGCATCATGGATACGGACGTGGCGCAAGAGATGTCGCGCCTGGTGCGTGCGGAGATTCTCTTCAGCACGGGCATCAGTTTGATGCTGCTGGCCGGCCAGCGCCGCTCGGCCATGCTGGACATGTTCCGGGGGGCGTAAATCCGTGGGGTGCGTGCTTTGCACGCACGCGCGTGGCTGTAGGGTGCGTGCTTTGCACGCACGCGCGTGGCTGTAGGGTGCGTGCTTTGCACGTGTGCGAGCGGCTGGAGGGACGCGCTTCGTCGCGTCCGTTGCCTGCGTTGCGTGTTGACGGCCCGGCCACGACGGAGGGTGGCCCTCCATTGCAGCTCGTAGGGTGCGTGCTTTGCACGCACGCGCGTAGCTGCTTTGCCCGGGCACCACGCGAGACGCCTGCACCACACGACAAACGTGGGCGAGAATGCGGTGTCCTACCGCCCGGACATCGCCGTTCTCTGCCGAGCGCTCCGTCGGGGTCCCAACGCGATCCCCGCCCAGCCGTCCTCGAGCACGAACTGCGTGATCTCCAAGTCGCTCAGCTCCGCGGACTGGCGCAGGCGCTCGGGTGTGAGTTCCCAGGGACGTGTGCGCGAGAAGGTGCGCGAAAAGATACCCCGCAGGGCGATCTGGGAGCCCAGGTTCAGGCGCGGACCGATCAGCCGCACCACGCCCTCGCGCACCAGGCGCGCCGAACGGCCCTCGATCTCCGGCTCGTAGAACGCCCGCACCTGGAAGTTCTCCCAGCTTTGCGGTGGTTTGCTCAACTGGGCCAGGGACACGGTGACCACCACCTGCCCGTCCTCGAAATGGACCCCGATCGGGTCTTCCTGGGCAAAGGTAACCGTCACATCCACGTGCTCCGGGTTGGACTCCCAGGGTCGTGAACACTTCAGTCGCTGCGAAATGCGCATCGCCAACTCGTCCAGGCTGAAGGTGCGCCCGCCCAGCTCCAGTCGTGTCAGGGCGTTGTTCAGCACGGTCTCGTGGAACTGGAAGCTGGCCAGGCTGTCGCCAGGGGCCTGGGGCCGCGGGGTCTGCGAGCCCAACTGGTCGTCGCCCGCCACGCGCACCCGCATGGAAAAACGCCGCTCGTCGGTCGCCGCGCTAATGAGCACCGGGCACAGCATCAGTTCGCCGAGCGGCAGGAGCACCTGCCGCTCGAGCCGCTGCGAGGCCAGGGCCAGTTGCTGGCTGGTCTCGGCCTCGATGCGCTCGCGTGCCCGCTGTGCGATCTTGTAGCGCGCTTCCTGATTGGCCGCGGGCAGGCTCTGTTCGTGTTGGGCCCGGGCCACTCCCTGGGCCAGGGCTCCGACCAGGGGAATCCGATCGAAATCGGTCTCCAGATCGCGCAAGCGCACGTTGTTGAACACCTGGACCTGCGTCTGGCCCACCTGGATTCCAGACAGATCGAGCTGAAGCGGCACGCGCGCGACGTAAACGGCGTTGCTGTCGCTCCAGAACCGCGCCGGCCCTGCCCACGAGGAAGTCAGCGAAGCCACATGGCCGCTCACCTCCAATGCCAGGCGTGCGTGGCGCGGGTCGGGTAGGGTGCGCACCACCACGTCGGCCGAAGTCATGCTCCGCCCGCGCACCGGCCGACCGAGAATCGTATCCTGCACCGTCAGATACTCCGGCTCGCGGCGCGGCAGCCACCGGTTGAGCAGTTCCGCGGCCACGCACAGGCGCACATTGGCGTTGCGATAGTATGCTTCCACCCACTGCCCCAAGCGGCGCTCGGCCGGATCGGGCGAGAGGAGCAACCACTGGCAGTCGCGTGCCAGGCGCTCGGCGTCGGAGGGCAATCGGGTTTGCTCGTATCGTTCCAGGTCCGCCAGCACGCGGCTGGGCTCGATCGGTTCGGCCGCCACCACTTGCAGCTCGGCCAGCAGGGCAACCAGCGGCGGCAGGGCAAGAAACCTCTGTTGCTGCAAAGCCACCGGTGTCTGGCTCGTTCTGCGCACCACTTCCTGGGCGATCGCGCGGACCTGGTCCGACGACTCCGATCCGCGGGCCAGGCTCGCGCGCAGGGCCTCGATCAGCAGGTACTCCCGCCAGGCCCGGCCCTCGCGCGTGGCCGGCAGCAGGCGGTCCAGGGTTTCCAGTGCCGTGGAGAGCCGTCGCATATCGGCGGATGGGGCGGGCTTGGGGCGGCGGGGCTGTGCGGCCTGGCGGTGGATTTCGCCCCAGATGCCCAGGCGCCGTTCCAGCGCATGGCCGGCGCGCAACAGTTCCTTGGCTACTTGGCGGTCTTCGAGTGTGGCTGCCAACTCCGGCACCCGGGCGCTGAGTCGCTGCAAGTGGTCAAAACCCGTGCCCACTTCACCCCCGCCGCCGGCAAACGCCCGGCCCAGCCGCTCTACGGCCTGTCGGGTTTCAACCGCCCAATCGCGCGTGGCGCGATGCCCTTCCAGCCGGGCAAGTCGCGCCCGCAGGGCTTCGGTGGTCTGCCAGGCGAGCGGGTCCATGCGGTGGCCCTGCTCAGCTCCCTTTGCGAGGGAGCCGGGCGGGAGCGAGCCGAGTTCGGCGGACCCGGCATCATACGCTCCGCTGTCGGCCGCTTCGTTTGCCGGGCCTCCGGCCGCCTCGGAGCGGGCCCGGGCCCCCCTGCCGGAGGACGGTTCTCCGGCGCCTTCCCCGCGCGCAGAGGGAAGCTCGACCTGATGCGCGCCGCCGGCGAATACCTCCAGCTCGGGCAGCACCGCATCGGCCGCCAGATCGGGCGGCTCCGCGGGGTTTCGCGCGGGCAGCCCGGCCGCGGCGGGCGGGCCCAGGCCCATGGCAACGGACATACCCACCTGGGGCTCCGGCTCGACCTCAAGGGGTTCGGTTTCGAGGGATTCCTGTTCTGCGACAGCCGCCGCACCGCGGGGGTTGCCAAGCGTCGGCAGTAGGGAAAGCGGTGGCTCCGGGAGCCCGGAGTCGCTAGGGGAATCCCTGCGAGCCGCAGAGGGTGTGGCTGCGTGACCGGGTGCGGCCGCTTCGCCCGATGCTGACACAACTGTCAAGACCGGCAGAGCCACTTGGGCCTCCGGCGGGACGCTTGCTGCTTGGCTGCCCGACGGAGTCAATGGCACACCGGATGCAGGGGATAGCGCACCCGAGGGAGCGGACGGCGCGGTCTCCGCCCATCGGGGCGGCGCAGCAGTGACCTCGCCAGCTTCGGCGGTGCGCTGCTCCGCGTCCGGGGCCGTTCGGCCAGCCGTCAGTTGGGCCAGCCAATCGTCGGCCTCTTGCCCGCGACGAAATGAACGCGGCGCAACGGCCACCAGGACGAAAAGGCACGTCAGAATGCAAAAAAACGGCCAAATCGGCGTCTTCAGCGAGCAGGTCACATCGGGTCCTCCGGATCGGGGTCGATGGTGCGCGAGCCGCGTGGCATCGTTATCTAATCGGCTGGCCGCCCGATCCGAATGGACATCGAATGCACACCGCCTGCCCGAAAACCCCCTCTGCCCGTCGAACTGACGATGGACTGCCACGATGCGGCGCGGTTTTCTGCCGCCATTGGGGGGCGCCGGCGCCGGCATCCTGGTCGTTCGCTTTGTTCCGGCTGGTCGATCCTCCGCTCGCCTGCGTGTTTCCTGGATTGCCTAGAATACCGAGATTACCGCCTTCGCCCGCAATCATGCATCATCGTGTGCCCTATCCTCGTGCGCGCCCCTCGGTGTCCTGCTCTGGTGCGCACGCGGGGTCATCGGGTTCCAGCACCGTGTCTTCATGCTCGTAGCCCGGCGCACAGCAACACAGGAACTTGAGCACCGTCTGCCCCGTGTTGGTGATCTGATGGCTCTGGCCCGGCGGAATGGCTACCGCGTTGCCCGGCCCCACTTCGCGTCGCTCGGACCCCACGCGCATCAATCCCCGGCCCGCCAGCACGTAGTAAATCTCCTCGGTGCGCACGTGGCGGTGGGGCGCGGTGCTGCGCCCGGCGGGAAGCCGGGCTTCGGCCAGCGTCTGGTTGCGAATGCACGAATTGCGATGGGCCAGCAGCTCGCGGATTTCCGAGCCGTCCTTGGTCGTAAAGGCCGGCACCTCGTCGATGTTCTTCACGTCCATATCTCTGTTCTCCGGGTCACACAATCCCACGGGCGCGCTTGAACCCTCCGCGGCACGCAGCGCGACTACGGCCCTGCGGGGTCCGTGCCCGACTTGCGATAGATGCCCACCAGCGCGGGCCGATAGCTCCGCACGTCCCAGGCCCGTGCATCCGGCAGCAGGGCGAAATCGAATCGCCTGTCCGCTTCGACCACGAACATGCTCTGCGCCGGAGCAGCCGCCATCATCTGACCGAGCAGGCCGATCATTTCCCCAGCGCGGCTCACGTAGAACTCATACGGCGGAGAGCAAAAGACCAGCCACGGGGCCGACCCCAGGTCAGGACCCCGGGCGAACCAACGAAATGCGCTGGCCGTGACCACCTGGGCCACGGCGTCCACGCCCAGCGCAGCCACGTTGCCGCGAATCACCCGGGCCGTGGGCAAATGGCGTTCGACCAGCGTGGCCCGGGCTGCCCCGCGGCTGACGGCCTCGAGGCCCAATGCTCCGGTTCCGGCAAACAGGTCGATCGCGTGGGTCCCGCGCACCGCGGGTCCCAGCAGGTTGAAGACGGCTTCGCGCAAGCGGTCCTTCATGGGGCGCGTGCGCGGATCGCCCGTGTAGTGCAGTTTGCGGCCCCGGAAACGCCCGCCGATGATGCGCATTCCCTGCACGCCTCGCGCCGCAGCCGGGGGCCGCTTGCTCGCAGATCGACGGGGTGCACGTCGGCCGGACATCCTCAGACCTCGCACAGCAGTAGCGTATCGCCGGGTCAGAATCAGCCCGAGGGCGTACGCGAATTCAGTGTGCCACTGCTTCGCCAGAAGCAGTGCCTTTCCGCTGCCAGCACTGCTTGCCCGCCGGGCAAGCAGTGGCACACGGTTGCTTTCCAGCGACTTCCGGGGGAAATTCCCGGACACCCTCAATCAGCCCAACACACGCACAGGCGAGCCTGTTTCACCGCCGGCGCCGGGGCACTGCCGCGCGCCGGCCGGTCCTTTGGCGCACCGCGCCGATTATGGTAGCGTAGGTGATGTGGGGCGCATAGCCGGGACAGTTGGGCGGCAGTAGCGCGTTTGCTGCCTGGAGTTCGTCGCAACACCGTCTGCGCCCGCTGCGGCTCCCAATCCTGATCCAGCAGCCTGAAGGGATCGGCTCATGCCCAAGCTAATCGGTGCGTCGCTCGTCGGAACGTTGATCGTCGGTACACTGGTGGTCGGGTTATCGGGCCCATGGCTCTCGGCCGGTATATTTGGCGCAGAGCCCGCGCCCTCTGGCGGCGCACCGGCGCAGTCGGCTTCGGCCCGGGCCGAGTTTGACGAGATCCTGGCCGAGTTCAAGGACGTGCTGGCCCAGCTCGGCGCGCTGCAGCTCAGATGGCGCAGCGGCGACGAGGCCGAGCGGGCCGCGGTGCGCCAGCAATGGCAAACCGTGGTCGAAAAGGGCAATGCCCTGGAACTCCGGCTGATCGAGACCGCCGAGCGCGTGGTCGAGCAGGAGGCCCCAGGCGACAAGGAGCCCGACAAGCAGATCGTCGACCTGCTGGCCGACGCGATCGCCGAGAACGTGCGTGCCGACAACTTCGAGCCGGCCTTTCGCCGCGCGCGTCTGCTGATCGACCACGGCTGCCGACGCCCTGCGCTCCTGAACCTGGCCGGAGTGGCGGCCTTTGCCACCGGCCGGTTCGATCTGGCCCAAGAGTGGCTCAGCACTGCGCAGAAGCAGGGGGCTCGGCTGGGCATCGGCCGGCAGCCGCTCGACGACCTGCTCCAGGAATTCCTTCACGACCCGGACTACTACCTCGACGGCTGGGCCAGGGAACAACGCCTGCGCCAAGCGGAGGCCACCGCCGACGACCTGCCCCGCGTGTCGCTCAAGACCACCCAGGGCGAGATCGAGTTGGAGCTTTTCGAAAACCAGGCCCCCAACACCGTGGCCAACTTCGTCTCGCTGGTCGAGAAGGGCTTCTACGACGGGCTCAGTTTCCACCGCGTGCTGCCCGGCTTCGTGGCCCAGGCCGGGTGTCCCCGGGGCGACGGCACCGGCGGGCCGGGCCACACGATCGCCTGCGAGTGCTATGGGGACGACTACCGGTTGCATTTCCGCGGCAGCCTGAGCATGGCCCATGCCGGGCGCGACACCGGCGGCTCGCAGTTCTTCCTCACCTTCATTCCGCTCAAGCACCTGGACGGAAAGCACACGGGCTTCGGCCGGGTGATTCGCGGCATGGACGTGCTCCACAAGCTCCAGCGCCGCGATCCCTCGGCCGAGGATGCCCCGCAACCGGACCGGATTGTCAAGGCCACGGTGCTCCGCAAGCGCGACCACCCCTACGAGCCCAAGACCGCCCCTGACCCGTTCGAGCGCGCGCGGTAGCCGGGGTAGGGCTGATGATGGTAGGCGCGCTCGCCCGTTGGGTAGGGGCGACGCATGCGTCGCCCCTACGGGCCGTCTGCGGCCTCGGGCGCTTCTGGTTCGGGCGGCACGACCGGCGGGATTCCCGGCTCGGGCTCTGCCTGGTCGACCGGCTGGGGAACCGTGCCCGGATCGACCAACAGATAGCCCGCCCAGAAGAAAGGATGGCGGGCGCGGGGCGGATCCTCGACGGCCGAACGAGCCAGGCGCGGCTCAGCTTGCAGGTTGAGCCGGGAGGCGGCCACCAGGAACACCGCGCGCTGAAAGGCGTCGGCCGGCGTGGTATGGGGCAGTTCCTGGGCGAACTCGCGCACCATGTCAAACGCGGTCTGGCCGCCGGACCTCCAGCGGCTCAGCAGCAACGTGCGCGACCCGCTGGACATCAATCCGCACACGGCCAGAAACACCTCCTGCCCCGGCGCCGGCGAGGACGAGGGCCGGCCCAGGGCGTTCTCGGCCGCGGTATGGAAGCCGGGCAGGATGATCTCGTCGGGGCCGCCGAAGGGCAGGTCCATCCAGTCGGCCAATCGGCCGCCGGGCTTGCCGCGATCCAGCGCGGCCGGGGTCCAGCCGTAAGGAACGGCACTGCTGTCGACCAGGTCGTCGAGCACGATCAAGCGGTCGAACAGCACGGCATACAGCGCGGTAGGGGCGGGGGGATTGCCTTCCAGGGCCACGGTGCCGGGCAGCACGTCGGCGATTTGCTCCGCGGCCTTGCGCGCCACGGCCGGGTCGTCCTGCAAGTCGAGACGTCCGACGACCACTGCGGTGGTGCCCAGGGGCCGGCGTGCCCAGGGACGCGGCAGCACGGCCAGCGAAAGCGTGGGCGCATAGCGGATGCGAAACCGGGAGATCAGCGGCCGGTTCCGGCCCTCCACGCGCACCTGCAGCGCCTCGAACGGCAGATACCAGAGAATGCCGTCGGGCACGATCACCAGCTCGTCCAGCGGCTGCGTAAAGTCGGCCGGCGAGCCCTTGACGATCAGGCCCAGCACCTCCTCGGCCGTTTCCTGCCACTTGGTGGACTGGATTTCTTCGACCGCCAGCTCGCGGTTGGCCGCAAAGTGGCCCATCGCCCGAAACAGCCCCTGCATCTGCCTTGCCAGGGCCTCGGGCGAAGCCACCTGCCAGTAGGCATACCGCTGGCGATTGAACAGGAAGGCGTAAACATGGCGGCTGGTGGCGAAGAAGGCCAGTACGGCATGGCCTTCGGGCAGCGCCTCCTGGATTTCCTTGACCGTGCGCACGGGCGGAAAGACCAGGGCGGCCGGCTCGCGGCGCACGGCGATCTCGCGCAGAAGCGCCTCCTGCTGGAGACCGAGCGCACCGAGTTGTTGCAGGGTTTCGCCTTGGCGGATGAACTGCTGCTGGTCGGCCGGCACCAGCGGTCCGGCCTTCAATTGGGCCCGAATCGCCCCTGCCCGGCGTGAAAGCTCGGCGAACTGGGGATAGCGGGCCAGCAGGTCCTGGCGCTGCAATTGCGCCTGGGCGTCGAGCGCATCGAGCGGGCCTTCGAGCAGCCAGCGCAGCGACTGCAATCGCCCGCCGAACGGCAGCGAGGAAAAGAAGCGGTGGCGCCGCGCCAGATCGGCGATCTCCAGGGCCCGCTCGTGGGCCTTGCGCATCAGCGCCACTTCGAACCAGTGCTCGAACGACGCGGGATGGGGCGTAACCAGCACGGCCAGCGCTTCCATCGGATCGATCTGCCAGTCGGGCGCCTGGGGGTCGCGCAGAAGCGCCTCGTACAAATCCATGGCCACCCGCGGGCTGAGCACGCCGGCCAGCAGCAGGCGGTCGGTCAGGCCGATGCGGAACAGCCACACCGATCCGTGCTGCATGTGGCCCATGGCCGCGGCCAGGGCCGCATTGCCCTCGGCCACCCGGCGCTGCTGGAAGAAGACCAGCGCGCGCAGAAAGTTGAGCTGGGCCCCGAGCCGGCCCTTGCCCATGTCGCGAATGCCGACCGCTCGGGCGGCCCCTTCCAGGGCGGCCGCGGCCTGCGGCGTCTGGCCGCGTACGGCGTGGTGTTCGGCGAGCGAGAGCAGCAGCGAGGCGTGCAGGTAGCGCAAATCATTGCGCCGGGCCCATTCGATGGCCGGCAGTAGCAGCGGATACACGCCCGGCCGGTTGGCCGCCAGGTGCGTCAGGGCCCCGTAACGAAAAGCCTCCTCCAGCACGCCGGCATCCGGGTAGTTGACCGCCACATAGGTGGCTTCCTGGAAGTACTCGGCGGCCACGGGCAACTGGCCGTTGGCCAGTGCCAGCCGTCCCAGCTCCAACAGGGCGATGCTGGTCATGGGATGGTCGAACTCGCCGGCCGCGACCAGCGATTGCTTCAAGGCCGAAATGCCCTGCGCCTCGCGCCCGGCCGCCACCAGGGCCAGCCCGAGCTGCGTATTGACCCACGCCTCGGACCAATGGTTCGGCGGGCCGGGTCGGCGTGAGAGCGCGGCCGCCAGTTGGGCGGTCAGGGGGTCGTGGGGACAGATCGGGCCGAGCAGCTCGGTGCGGCGGCGGATAGCCAGGGTGGTGCAGCGCACGATCTCCTGGACCTGAATGGGATAGAGCACCGCGGGAGCCACCACGCCGCCTTGACGATACTGGGGGTTATTGTCGACCCGGCCCTGGCTGATCAACATGGTGGTGGGATAGTGGCCGGCCCTGGCCCGCCGCGAGCTGGCCCCCCAAGGCACGGCCTTCACGGAGCCCGCCCCGCCCGGCCGAATCATGGGCGGAAACTGGACGCGCAGCATCCAGTCGTGGAATCGCAAATACAGGGTGATCGCCGCGTTGTAATGCTCCAGGGCCTGGCTCAGATTGCCCATGTGATAGTGGCATTCGCCGACCATGGTCTCGTAGCAGATCGAGTCGATCCACCGCGATTCGACCGTCTTGATGGCCCCCCGGCCTTCATTGGCAAAGCTGTCCAGCGCGTCGCCGAAATCGCCGTCGTAGAACAGGCCGAAGGTGGCAAAGTAGGCCTGCGAGGGGGTGTTCCGCTCGGCGATCTGGCCCGCGGCCCGGCCGGCCCAACCCCATGCCAGGCAGCAGATCGCACAGCACCCCAGGGCGAGCACCCGGCGCGCGGACCGTGCGTCCCCGTGGCGAGGCCGTGGATTGTCCAGCCGATCAGGGGCCATGATCTCTGCTCCTCGGCACGTGATGAGCGGGCCGGTCCACGCCCGGCCGCACTTGGGCGCCCCTGCGTCGGGCGCCCTGGGTATTGTACGCCTACTCGTCAGCTTACTGCCCCCCGAAAGTCGCCGCAAACCCGAAACACCTCTGCGGCGGGGCGACGGTCGGCCCCCGCCCGACAACACGCGCCGCCACAGCGGCCGGACAGCCGGCGTCCCTCGCTTTTCTCCTGCAACCCGCGTGCCGTCCAGGCGGGCCAGACAGCCCCGCAGTGGGCGTGGCGAGCCGCCAAAGTCTAGACGCCCGAAGCCCTTTGGCCGTTCCGCGGCAAACCCGAGTGGACGCTGCCAGCCCACCGACAGCCTGAGCCGGTTGCGCGGCAGTGGCTTTCGACGAGGTCACAGGCCCCCGCCGAGCCTGAGCAGAATCGCACACTGGAATGCGGGGGGTGTGCTAGCGCCGCCGAAGCTGCGCAGCTCTTGCCACCGCTCCTAAAGTCACCCCAGCGTTGCTGACGATAACGGTGCTGCGGATTCTCCCGCCTGTAGTGATTGTGCGTGCTTGCGTATTCTGGTGTGTCTGGGTAACACAAATAGCTTTGTGAATCTGGAGGTGGCCCATGAAGGGCTCCAAATCCCGCCGGCGCTTGCTCCCACTCGTGGTCCTGAGCGGTCTGGCCTCGGGGATGATCGGGCTGAGCGGCTGCCAGGTGGATGTCGGTGGGCAGACCCTGCCCAGCCCGTACTACATGACCGACGACGTGCAGTACTTTCCGACCGGGCCGGAATTCAAGCTGGCGCGCGAGGCCGCTGTCATGAAAGCCGCTGCTGAGGAGCAGGCGCTCCAGGGCATGTAGGTGAGCCTGAGTGCTTACAGCTTCGGGTGGCAGCGCGCTGACTTGTTGGGGGGCGGCCGAACGGCAACGAGCGTGGCGAGCGTGTGTCTCGCGGAGCGGGTCTGCGAAGCACTGCACGCCTGTGGGCTGGGGCTGTGCCCTGTCGTCCTGTGGTACGCGCCGCGGATTCCGGCCGTTGCCCCTCTTGGGCGCTGGAGTGATCTAGACCCGGAAGCTCGCCGTCCGAGGACATTTCCGTGCCGGGCCTTGAACTTTCGCCGTTGGCCCAACAGTGGGTCGCTGTGCTGCTGATCTGGATCGGACTCGGCACGTTGGCCAGCCTGGTGGCCCGGCTGGTTCTCCCTTCTCGCCATCCCACCGGCCCAGTAGCCACGGTGGTCTTGGGCATCGTGGGCAGTGCGGTCGGACTGGCCGGGCTCTCCTTGTGGCTGGGCACTGCCGAGTTCAACCCGATCACGCCCGCGGGCTTCCTGGCAGCATGCGCCGGGGCCGTGTCACTCTTGGCGCCCTACGGGATCTACCGCGCATGGGTCGGAAAGGACCCCTCTGCAGATGCTGGCGGTGAGGAGGCCTGAGCCGAAGCCAGGGTTCGGTGTTTCATCACTTCTTGTGCTTGCGGGCCTCTGGCGCTTCTGCCGGATTAGCCGCATCCGAATGGCCTGCCGAGTCTGCCTTTCTTGGCCTCCGGGGCCCGGGGCGTGCCATGGTTGTAGTGTGCGTTGGGCGGCTGAACCCGTGCTCTGCCGGCGCCGCTGACTACTGGGGAGGGCTGCAGCGTGGCTGACTATCGCTTGCTGGAAATCAACTCGCTGGCCGAGTTCCAGGCCGAGCGAGCGCGCTGGGACGCGCTTTGGGAAAACAGCGACTGCACGCTGCCCACGGCCCGAGCCGAACTGACGGCCCTCTGGGTGGAGCAGTTCGCCCCGCGGGCGGCGTTTCGCGCGCTGGTGGCCGAACACCAGGGACGGTGGGTGGCCGGGCTGCCGCTGGTCGAGGGCCTGCGCTGCGGCTGGCTGCGCTCGGGCCGGTTGCCGGTCAACGAGTGGTCCACCAACGGCGACCTGCTTGTCGACCCCCGGGCGGACCGGCGGGCCGCGGGCGATCTGCTGGCCGAAGGGCTCCAGCGACTGCCGTGGCCGCTGGTCTGGCTCGACGAGGTCCCGGTCGAGGACCCGCGCTGGCAGGTGCTATGGGGGGCGCTGGATCGGGCGGGTGTTTCACGCGACTATCGGGCGCGCTGGCAGGTGCCGGTGATTCGCATCGGCGACGACTGGGAGGCCTGCCGCCGGCGCTGGTCGAAGCGTCATCGGAACAAGATGACCAAGGCCGCGGAGCGGCTGGCCGGGCGCGGCCGGGTGCAATTCGTGCGCCACACCCAGCCGGCGCGCGAGGAGCTGCCGGCGCTGGTGCGCCGGTGCTTCGAAGTGGAGGACCTCAGTTGGAAGGGCGAATCGGGCACTTCGGTGTTGCGCAATGCCGGCATGCTCGAGTTCTTCACGCGCCAGGCCGAATTGCTGGCCCGCTGGGGCCATCTGGAGCTGGCCTTCCTCGAGGTGGACGGTCGGCCGGTGGCCTTTATCTACGGTTTCGGGGCCAAGGGCGTGTCCTACTGGCACAAGATCGGCTACGATCCGGAGTTCCAGTGCAGCACCCCCGGCCTGCTGGTGCAGTGTTTCGTCCTGGAAGATCTGCACCGGAAGCCGGGCTCGACCGCGGTGGACTGCATGGGTCCGCTGAGCGATGCCCTGGCCAAATGGCAGCCCGACACCTACCAGGTCGGACGCCTGATTGCGGCGCCGCGTTCGTGGATCGGCAGGGCCGGGCTGTGTGTGTGCAAGCACCTTTGGCCGCGCGTACGCGACTTGTTGCCCGGCTGCCAGGAGCAGTCACCGGCCGGCAGCCTGCCCACGTTTACTGCGCCCCCTGCGCCGGCGCCGGTGGGGGAGCAGGCGGAGACGTGCCATCCGGTGGCCCCACCGGGGTCAGTGTGAAGCGCGCGTCTGCCGGTCGAGCGCGGGGCGGCGCGCTCGGAGCGCGAGGCACGGTCGTGGCGAGTCGTGCCTGGTTCGGCCATCACGTAGGGCGACGCATGCGTCGCCCCTATCCGACGCCGCGCTTCCTGGCCGCGCGCCGGGTTTACGCTAATCAAAGCCCTCGGCCGGCAACAGCGCGTCCTCGCCGTAGAGCGGCATGTGGCGGTAATAGACCTCGAGGATGCACGCGGCCAGGCTGGTCATGTAGATTCGGCCGCCGCGATCAGAAAAACCGCCCTTCGGCGACCAGCTCCCCGCAGAGTGGCCGTGTGTCTCCTGGGTGTCCAAGAGCACCTTTTGCATCTTCTCGTTCCATCGCCTCCAGGCCTCCCCGCCCAGATGGTGCATCACCTGCGAGGCGTAGTACCAGTAGTAGATGTTCGGATCTTGTGCTCGCGGAGGGTGCTGCTCGACGAGATACTCCGCGCCCGCCTTCAAGCCCGGATGATCCTTGGGCCAGCCAAGGTATTGCCGGCACAGCAGGGCTTCGGCCGTCATGGCCGGTGTGGCTCCTCCGCCCGGCTGGTAGGAATAGCGGGCCCCCAGCTCATCGCCCTGCGCCCGATCCAGATACACGCCGGTCAGTTCGAAGGTCCGGGCGGGGACGTAGAGATAGGCCATCTGCCCGCTCTTGAGCGCCATGAGCTGCCAGCCGACCACGCTCGTATCGCCGCGCTCCTTGGGCTGATAGCGCCAGCCGCCTTCGCGGTGCTGTGCGCGCACGATGAAGTTCAGGGCCAGTTGCGCCGGCAGGCGGAGCTGTTCGTCGCCGGTGAGCGCATATGCCTCGCAGAGCACGATGGCTGCCTGGGCGTGGGAATACATGCGTCCGTCGCGGTCGCGCAGATCGCCGTCTTCCTTCTGCTGTTCGACCAGCCAGCGCAGACCCTTGAGCACCACCTCGGCATAGTCGCCGTCCAAATGGGTCTGTCCGGCCCCCAAGTAGGGCAACAGCGCCATGGCCGTGGCCGCCACCTCAGCATTCACACCCGTGCCGCGGCAGGTCTCGTCGCAATCCGGCGTGCGGTTCCACTCGCGCAGCGACCAGCTTCCGTCTTCGCGCTGGTGGCGCTCCAGGAAGACCAGTGCCCGGCCCACTGCCGCCTCGGTGGCTGAACTGCCGCCCCAGCGACGCACCATCTGGGCCCGCACGCTCGGATCGCGCCCCGAGAGCACGGCGCCGACGGGCATCTGCACCGCGGGCGGCGCATTGTGGGCCAGCAGACTCGGTGTGCTGCCCACCAGATTCGGGGTCACACGGGGCAAGGGATCGGGCAGGGCATCGGGCACGGGCTCGGGCGCTCCGGCCAAGGCCGCGGGCGCAGGCGGCGCATCCACGGCCCCCGGCATGTCGAACTCGAACGACTCCGCGGTCTGGTCCTCCGTGCCCTGCTCGCCTTCCAAATCCTCGGGACCGACCGCGGTGGCCAGCGTGATCGAGGGCGCCTCCGAGTCGGGACCGACGAACAACATGCTCAACAGAATGAGCAGCACCGTGTGGAACACGGCGCTGACGAGCCACGCCGGCAGGTCGCTGAGCAAACTGCTCAACAAGACCGCCAAGCTGCCTTTCTCGTAAATCTGACGGATTCGCGCGCGCGCCCCGCGGGGCACCTCGGCTGCGGCCACGCCGCGAGCACGAGCACGCGGCGCGGTCTGCGCCGCAACGCCGCCCGCAGATGGGTGCGCAACGGGCCCTGTGGGCCGGCGAACCGGAGGGGCTTTGGGCGCAGCGGAGGGATCTCGCTTCTGCACCCCGGGCCGACGGACCATGGTCGGCTGAATGGCACCGGCCGCCTCTTGCGAGGCTGTGCGCCGATTCTTCTCGTGCTCTTCGAGCAGGCGCTGGGCCTCGCGCTGCTGGTCCTCGCTCAGCTCGATGCACGCCCCACAACGGAAGCAGTCCGCCACCATCAGCCACAGGCGCACGGACATGGGTGCCCCGCAATCGGGGCAGGTACACGCCAGCACGTCGCCGTCCAGCCAGATGCCGGACTCTGTGCCGGCGCGCTCCGGCAACACCACCGGCTCGAGGCTCAGTTCCAGTTCGGAATCGCTGCTGGCCGTGGACATCGTCTCTTCCACACCGGTTTTCGGCCGGCCGGCTCTTCGCCGCTCCGAATCCCAGCCGGCTCTTCGCCGGCCTGATCCCGAGGCGATTCGGCCACTTGGGCCGAACCGCGGCCTGCCCCCACAGGCGGCCGCACCACCGCCCCCCCTCCCCTTGCCCGAGCCGTGTCCCGCACCACACCCTGTCCATACTGCCGGCCCGTCCATTATTATATTGGATAGACAACAGGCCCGCAATTCTCGCCGAAGCGCCCATTGCCCGGGATTTGCGCCGGAATCCCCGCGGTTTGGCGCCTAGGTGACCGGGCAGCAGCGGCCCCCTGCACTGCGGGCCCGGCGAGTTTCGTAGCGAGATCCTGGTGCCGGAACTGCGTCGCTTGCGCGACTGGTTCCGGCCTACGTGTCCTGGTTCCGGCCTGTGTTTCCGCGGTCCGGCGACGGCGGCTATGGGTCGAAATGCCTTTGTCAGTTTCGTAGCTTCGTAGTAGCTTCGTAGGCCGGAACAAGCGCAGCGCCGCTGCGGCGAACACACCGCGGTTCCAGCAAGCGCAGCGCCGCTGCGGCGAACACACCGCGGTTCCAGCAAGCGCAGCGCGGTTCCGGCGAAACCCTTCGCCGCCGGCTTGGCCACGAAATCCTACAGATCGCATGGAAACAGACACCGCCAAACTGATCGACGCCGTGCAGCAGAACATCGGCCGGGTCGTGCTGGGCAAGCCCGAGGTGGTCCGGCTGGTGGTCATCGCCCTGCTGGCCGGCGAACACGTGTTGCTCGAAGACGTGCCGGGCGTGGGCAAAACCCTGGTAGGCCGGGCCCTGGCCCGCAGTCTGGCCGCGGAGTTCCGCCGCATCCAGTTCACCCCCGACCTGATGCCCGCCGACATCACCGGCAGCAGCATCTTCGACCCCCAGAGCCGCGAATTCCGTTTCAGCCGCGGCCCGATCTTTGCCAACATCATGCTGGCTGACGAGATCAATCGGGCCACGCCGCGCACCCAGAGCGCGCTATTGGAAGCGATGTGCGAAGGCCAGGTGTCGGTCGATGGCCAGACCTACGGCCTGCCCCGGCCGTTCATGGTGATTGCCACGCAGAACCCCGTGGAGTTCGAGGGCACCTATCCGCTGCCCGAGAACCAGCTCGACCGTTTCCTGCTGCGCGTGGCGATCGGCTATCCGCAGCGCGAGGTGGAGCGGGAAATCCTTGTAAGCCATCGCACGGGAGAGCCGGTTGACTGGTTGGAGCCGGCGCTGGACTGCGCGCAGGTGGCTGGTCTGCAGCAGGCAGTGCGTGCGGTGGAAGTGGACGCGGCGATCCACGACTACCTGCTGGACATTGTCGAGGCCACCCGGCGTTGCGAGGAGTTCCACGTGGGCGCCAGCACGCGTGCGGCCCTGGCCCTGTATCGCGCGGCGCAGGCCGCGGCGTTGGTGGCCGGCCGGCGGTTCGTGGTGCCCGACGACGTGAAACACCTGGCCGTGGCCGTGCTGGCACACCGGGTGATCCCCAAGGGCTACCTCCACGGGGGCCAGCGCGAGGCGGTCGAGGCGCTGGTCGAACGCCTGGTCGAGGAGGTGCCGGTTCCGCCATAGGCCTGCGGCGACGCGCCGCCTGGAGGAACGCAGTCCCTCGCGTCCGTGGTTTCGCCGAATTGCCCGTGACATTCTGCGGCCACGACCGCAGCGTGGCCCTCCATTGGGTCACCTGGAGGGACGCGGTCCCTCGCGTCCGTTGACGTCCAATCACACGGCCACGACAGAGCGTGGCCCTCCACGCGCGGGCGTGGCCCTCCCTGTTGCACCGAACTCGAGATCACGCACATGATCCCCCCAAGCCGACTGTCGCTTTCGCGCGAAGGCTGGTACTACCTGGTCATCGTGGGCTTGATCTTCGGGGCGGCCATGCTGCGCGGCGTGAACCTGATGCTCTTGCTCGGCGGCCTGTTGCTCGGACCGCTGATCCTCAGCCTCTGGGCCTTGTGGCGCAGCGCGGGCGGGCTCCGGGCCTCGCGCCGCGTGCCGCAGGGCATCTGCGCCGGCGACCTGTTGGTGGCCACCATCACGCTCAGCAAGGCCCCCCGGCGCTGGGGCGCCTGGTCGGTGGTGGTCGAAGACCTGATTGAGCGCGATCCGCCGGAGAAAGACCAGGGCCCGTTGCGCCCGGCCGTATTGTTTCCCTATGTGCCCGCGGGCCACAGTCGCAAGGCCACCTATCGCGGGCGCCTTTTGCGCCGGGGGCGATATCGGCTGGGGCCTTTGCGCGTGTCCACGGGGTTTCCGTTCGGGCTGATCCTGGGGCGGTTCACTTGTGCCGAGCGCCACACGGTGCTGGTTTATCCGCGGCTGGGCCGGCTGAAGCGTGATTGGGCGGCCCGGTGCCGCGAGGCCTTTGCCGGCGTCCACCGACGCGAACCGCGTGCGGGCGCGGAAGGCGACTTTTTCGGCACGCGCCCCTGGCAGCCGGGCGACAGCCTGCGCCAGGTCCACTGGCGTGCCTCGGCCCGGCGTGGAGAGTTGGTGGTGCGCCAGCGCGAACAGCCGCGCCATCGCGACGTGGCCGTGGTGCTGGCCCTGTCTCGATCCAAGCGTCCTTCGCCGAGCGAAGAGCTGGCCATGGAGCGGGCCGTGAGTTTCGCCGCCACGGTCATCAGCGAACTGTGCCGCCAGGGCGGCGCCAAAGTCCACCTGGCCACGTTTACTCGCGGCGCGGAATGCCTCGGCGGCCCGGCCTCGCCCGCGGTGCTCCAAGACCTGATGGAGCGCCTGGCCGTAGTCGCGGCGCACAGGGACGACCATTTGGACGAACTGCTGGGGCTCGCACTGAGCCGGTCCGGCCCCGGCACGGAGATCGTGGTGGTCAGCACGCGCGTAGTCGATCCTGCCGAAGCCGGGCGACTGTTGGAAGCAGCCAACCACGCCGCGCAGCGACGGCTGGCCCGAAGCATCCGCTGGGTCAGCGCCGGGGGGAGTGGGCTCGACCAGTACTTCGATTGGGAGCCGAGCGACGCGGCTGCGTTGGCGCGGGGCAGCGCGCGCCGATAGTCCGTCGGGGCGTGAAACAGGGGCCGCCATTGTCGCCTTTCGCTCCGCGAAAGTGGCGCTGCTTTCGCGGAGCGAAAGGCGACTATCCACCCGAAATGGCCCGAAAACGGGCAGCGGCCCGTGAACGGTTACGTGTACGGAAAAGCACTGGCAAAGCCGGCGGCATGCAGCGCCCCGGCACCGCAGGACATCCATTCGAGCTGAGCACGTCATCCATGTACCTGGAACGGCTGCTGCAAATCCACGTGGCCGCGTTTGCGACCCTGGGCGCCATGGTGTTGGGCGCGGGGCAGCGGGATCTGCGCCTGGTGCTGATCGTGGGCGCGGCTGCAATGGTCTCGCTGATCGTGACTGACCTGGGTGGCTGGTTCCAGCTCCATCGGACCATTTCCAATCTGGCGGCCCTGGTGGCTGTCGCCCTGGCCCTGCGCGAGACACTCCGCTACGAGGGCTACAGCCAACTGCTGGTGATCGCCAACCTGCTGGTGTTCCTCCAGGTGGTGCTGTTCTTCCAGCACAAGGACGAACGCATCTACTGGCAACTGATCATGCTCAGCCTGTTGGAAGTGGTCGTGGCCGCGCTGTTCAGCCAGGGTGTGTGGTTCGGACTGTTGATCATCATTCATCTGCTGGTGGGGCTGGCCAGCCTGGCGCTGCTCTTGATGTTCCGCCAGTGGCGGCGCCATCACCTGGCCCGGGCCTCTGCGGGCCCGCCCGCGCCAGAATCGGGAACCGCCGCCGGGCACGACGCGGAACCGGGCTTTGCCGGCACCAGCGCCGGGCCGGCCCACGCGGGGATCGGCCCCGAGTTGTGCGCGCGTCTGGCCGGCATCGGGGCGGGCACCGTGGTGCTCGCCCTGCTGGTGTTTCTGACCGTGCCGCGTTTCGGACGCGGGGACTGGCCCGGGGCCCTGATCACCCCGCACCGCGTAGTGGGTTTCGACGACGAGGTCACACTGGGCGCGTTGGGCGAGATCATCGAGAGCCGGCAGCAGGTCATGCGGGTCGAGCTGCTCGAGCCCGACCGGACGGCCCACTACCCGGTCCGCGGCGAGCTGTATCTGCGCGGGGCGGTGCTGACGCGCTATGAAGCCGGCCGGTGGAGCTGCGACAGCGCGTGGCTGGAGGCACCCTTCCGCGATCCGCTCCACGAGCCGCCGCGCACCGACACGCTGATCCAGCGCATCACGGTCGAGCCGCTGGAGCGCGGCGAAGTGTGTTGCTTGTGGCCGTTCCACGCGCGCCGGCGGGGCACGCCGTTGGATTTCCATTTGCGCACGCGCCGCCTGGTGCGGTCCGCGGCCGTGCGCACCCGCAGGTTCACCTTCGAGCTGGGCACCACGGCCCTGGCCGACGGCGTGCAGCAGCCCCTGGTTCCCTGTCGGCAGACCATCGATCCGCAGCCGCTGCTCCAAATGCCCGACTTGCCGCGCCTGGCGGCCCTGGCCGCGCGCTGGGATGCAGAAAGCGGGCTAAAGCCCGACGACCGCCTGGGCCGGGCCCTCGCCCTGGAGCAACAACTACGCCGATCCGAGCGATTCGCCTACAGCCTGGAAGGCCAGCCACGCCGGCCCGAACTCGACCCGATCGAGGACTTCGTCAGCCAACACCCACGCGGCCATTGCGAGTATTTCGCCACGGCGCTGGTTTTGATGCTCCGCAGCCGGGGCATTCCCGCGCGCCTGATGATCGGCTATTGCTGCGACGAATTCGATCCGGCCACCGAGTCGTTTCGCGTGCGCCAGTTGCACGCCCATTCTTGGGTCGAAGCCTACCTCGAACCGCAGCACGTGCCCTTGCAGCTCGGCCAAAGCGGGCAATACGGCCGCGAGGACTACTCGGGCGGGGCGTGGCTGCGCCTCGACCCCACGCCGGCGCGCTCCCACGGCCCGCAGGGCGCAGCAGGCCGGCTGGCCGCGGCCTACGGCTGGCTCGAAGACCTCTGGCGCGACTACGTGCTCGAATTGGACCTGCGGCGCCAGCGCACCGCGGTCTATCAGCCGCTGCTCCAGGCCGCTGCTCGGGCCCTGCGCCGGCTTTTTCGTCCCGACTGGTGGACCGAACAGCTCAGGCGGTGGTGGCAGTGGGCCGGTGCCTTGCCGCTGGGCGCAGCCGTGCGACTGGTGGGACTGTTGATTGTGGCCGCGGTGCTGGTTGCGGTGGTGTGGCTCCTGGGGCGCGTGGCTCGGCGGCTGGTGGCGCGTCTGCGCGGTGCGGGAATGGTCGCCGGCGCGCGCCGGCCCGCCCAAGCGCCCACCCCGGTCGAGTTCTATCGCCGGCTCGAAGCGCTGCTCGCGCGCCAGGGGCTGGTGCGCAAGGCCGGCCAGACCCAGCGCGAGTTCGCTGCGCTGGCTGCCCAGCGCCTGCCGGCCACGGGCCCCGACGCCCCGTCCAACGAGCTGGTCGTGCTGGTGACCGACGCCTTCTATCAGGTGCGCTTTGGCCACCAGGAGCTCGACGACCGGCAAGCCCAAGCCGTGGAACAGGCTCTCGGCCGGCTGCGCACCGCCTTGCGCACCCCCTCTAGCGTGTCGCCCGCCCCGGCGGGCACACCCGGCCCCCAGGCAAGGAGCACCAAGCCATGAAGATCGGACTGGTCGGCTATCAAGGCTCGGGCAAGAGCACGCTCTTTGAATGGCTTACGGGCGTGGCCGCCGATCCGGCCCAGACCCACTCGGGCCAGAGCGCCATGGCGCCGATCGCCGAGCCGCGCCTGGAGCGGCTGGCCGAGATATTCCACGCGCGCAAGCTCTCGCCGGCCGCGCTGGAGATCGTGGACACACCGGGACTGAGCCGCGACCACCAGGGCAACGCCCAGCGCCTGGCCTTGATCCGTGAGGCGGACTGCCTGGTGCTGGTCGTGGCGGCCTTCGACAACACGGATGCGGCCGCGGACCTGCGCGCATTCGACGAGGACCTGATGCTGGCCGACATGGAGATACTCACCGGCCGGCTCGAACGGATCGAACACGCCTTCAACAAACCGCTGCCCCGCCAGGAGCACATTCAACTCGAGCACGAGCGCGACACGCTCGCCGCGGTGCTCGCGGCCGTGGAATCGGGCCGGCCGCTGCGCGAGACCGAGATGACCGAGGAGCAGCGCCGCGTGACCAGCTCGTTTCGCCTCTTCAGCGAGAAGCCGCGCCTGGTGGTCGTCAACACCGCGGACGACGAGGAGCAGCCCGAGCGGTTCACGCGCCTCAAGCGCGAGGACGTGCCCGTGGTGGCTGTGCCCGTGGGCCTGGAGCGGGAGCTGGCGCGTCTGGCGCCCGAGGAGCGGGCCGAGTTTGAAGAGGCGCTGGGCGCGGGGCGCGGGGACCGCGAGGGCCTCATCCGGCGGATTCTCGAAGTGTCCGGCCGGATCACGTTCTTCACCTGCAACGAGAAGGAGGTGCGCACGTGGCTCTTGCCCCGCGGGGGCACGGCCGTGGAGGCGGCCGGCTGTGTCCACACCGACCTGGCCCGGGGGTTCATCCGCGCCGAGGTGATGGCGGTGGACGATCTGTTGCAAGCGGGCAGCGAGCGGGAAGCGAAGGCCCAGCACCTGGTGCGCCAGGAGTCCAAGGACTACGTGGTCCAGCCGGACGAGGTGCTGCTGATACGGTTTAGTGTTTGAGCG
>CAYXPN010000039.1:10370-24472 GCA_964467075.1 uncultured Planctomycetaceae bacterium | reverse complement strand
CCGCTTTGCGCAGACCCACCAACAACCTCAAGAGACGTAGGGTGGGTCAAGCCGCTTTGCGCAGACCCACCAACAACCTTGCCGGTGGGTCTCACTCCCGCTCGACCCACCCTACAACTGGAGCGAAGCGAAGCCCCGGGGAGAGACGTAGGGTGGGTCAAGCCGTAGGCGCAGACCCACCAACAACCTTGCCGGTGGGTCTCACTCCCGCTCGACCCACCCTACAATTCTCGATCTGTCAGGAGTCGGGTCTGATGAACCAACAACGCAACAACCGTCGCCAGTTCCTCGGCCGCATCGGGGCCGCCGGGGCCTTGGCAAGCATGACCAGCATCAACTGGATCGCCGGGCCACAGTCCGCCGCAAGCGCACAACCGGCCGCGGGCGCACAAAGCGCCGGCCACCCCTCGGGCCGCAAGGTGCGCGTGGGGATCGTGGGCTATGGATACTGCAAGTTCGGGGCCGCCTTCGCCTTCCAGGACCATCCGAACGTCGAGGTCGTGGCCGTCAGCGACCTGTTTCCCGATCGCTGTCAAGGCTTGGCCCAGGCCTGCCGCTGCGCAAAGACCTATCCCTCGCTCGAAGAGCTGGTCAAAGACGATTCGATCGAGGCCGTCTTCACAGCCACCGACGCGCCCAGCCACGCGCGCCACTCGATGCTCGTGCTCGAACACGGCAAGCACGCCGCCACCGCGGTGCCCGCGGTGTTCGCATCGCTCGAAGATGCCCAGCGTCTGCTGGAAACGGTCGAACGCACCGGGCTCAAATACATGATGTTCGAGACCAGTTGCTATCGGGCCGACTGCCACGCCATGCGCACCGCGTATCGCGCCGGCGCCTTCGGCAGGCTGCTCTACTCCGAGGGCGAATATCACCACTACCGCGCCTCGCCCGAGCCCACGCCTTCTTACAAAGGCTGGCGCCGCGGGCTGCCGCCGATGTGGTATCCCACCCACGCCACGGCGTATTACGTGGGCGTCACCGGCGAGCGCCTGACGAGCGTTTCCTGCATCGGGTCGCCCGGCCACCTGCCCTATCACCAGCCGGATGCCAATCCCTACAACAATCCCTTCGCCACCGAAACCGCCCTGTTCGAAACCAGCGAGGGCGCGAGCAGCCGCATGTCGGTCTCCTGGTCGATGAAGTCGATCTACGGCGAGAGCGGGCGCGTATTCGGGCGGAACGGGTGCATGACGGGCACGCAATACTCCGGGCTGGCAAAGGAGCTGCCGGATTTGAGTCGGCCGGAATTGCCGCCGGGGGTGCCTGCGGGCGGACATGGTGGGTCGCACGGCCTGTTGATGCAGGAGTTCATCTACTCGATTCTCGAAGACCGCCAGCCGCTGGTCGACGTGTACGAAGCGCTGGCCATGACCGTGCCGGGCATCGTGGCCCACCAGTCGGCGCTGCGCGGCGGCGAGCGCCTGCCGGTGCCGGTCTATCGGCGCAAGGAGGCGGCCGGCGGTTGAACATGGCCTTCGGCTAAAAGGGGTATTTGCCGCAACCGGGTTCCTGAGGTGTTACCTTCAGGCTACGGTGACAGACGGCTTTTGGCCAAAGAGGCCCCCGCCGGGGGCGCGCTGTTGTGAAGCAGATTCTGTGCCCCGAGACGATTGCCTGCAAGACTGGCGCACACACAGCAGGTCCCTGATTTGCAAAACCGGAGGAACCACGCCATGCCGGCGCCTGCCCGGATTCTCTCCCTCGTCGCGCCCTTGGTCCTGCTTGTGCTGCCCGGGGTCCTGCCCCTGGCGGCCTCGAGCCTGCCCGCGGCGCGTGCGGCCGAGCTTCCGCCGAACCAATGGACAAAGCTCCAGACAAAGCAGGAGGCCGGCTACACCTACAGCCGACCCGTCTACGTGCCCAGCCGCGGCCAGGTGCTCCACTGGGGCGCAGTGGCCGGCGGCGACTATCGCCTCTGGATGCGCAACGACGTGCGCGCTTTCGACGCCGGGCGGCTCGCCTGGCTCTCCGACTATCCCAGGGCCGAGAGGCTCCCGGGTTTGCACACCCACAGCAGCCACGGCAAGGGCGTCTCGCACAAAGGCTTCGGCGAGATGCTCGATTGCGGCACGCCCGCGCCCTCGATGATCGTGTGTGGCGTCTGCTACGACTCGCGGCGCGACCAGGTGGTCTACACCATGAAGGGTCTGATGGCGGCCTATGGCCCTGCGACGCGCAAGTGGCGCGACATGGAGGCCGGGACCATCCTCGACGGCCGGGAGTATGCCGGCGGCCCGCCCGTGTACGGCGTGGGCACGGGCTACGACCCGGTCAGCGACCGGATCGTGCTCTTTCCCCACTGGGGCGGCTTCAACGCCGACCTGCGTGCGGTGACCGGCGAGATCAGCGCCCACTGCGGCACGTTCATCTACAGCTTCGAGGACAACACGTGGCGGCGCGTCAGTGAGAGGTTGGGCACCGAGGAGCTGAGGAAGCAGCGCAACGACGTGCTGCAACGCATGGGCGCGCTGAGCAGGCTCATCGACCGGGCCTACGTGCTCCGCGGCCGTCCCGACGCCGCCGCGCAGACGGAGCTGCTCAAGCAGCTTGCGCCGTTGCTTGGAACTTGTAAAGGCATTACTTCCCGGGGCTTCACTTCGCTCCAGCCCCAGCCACCCGGGCTTGGACAAGGGATTGGGGAAACAGCTTGTTTACGAGTCCTTCGCGAGCAGGGCAGCATGGAATTGTCTGCACACGTAGACAACATAGACAACATGGAAAACAAGATGGCAGCGGCCGTGAGGCTCGGCTCAGCCGCGCTCCGCTCGCTGGGTGAGTTGCTTGACGGCCCGCTTCGCGTCGAGCCCCCGCCGCGCTGCGGCACGCCGCTGGTCTACGACCCAAAGAACAAGGTCCTGGTGATGTTCGGCGGGCATAGCGGACTGGTGCGCACCGACCTGGACGGGCCGGGCCATCTGGGCGGCCAGCCCGGCGCGCTGAGCGACACATGGCTCTACGACGTGACCACCAACCAGTGGCGCGAGCTCGACTGTCCGCGTCGCCCACCGCCTGCGCTCTGGCCGAAGATGGCCTACGACCCGGCCTCGGGCCTGGTGCTGCTGGTCACGCGGACCCATCCCTGGGCCGACCGCAAAGAGCCGCGCGCGGTCACCCTCTGGGGCCTCGACGTGGCCAAGGCCCAGTGGCGCAAGCTCCACGAGCAGCCCTGGACGTGGGACTACAGCCACGGCCACGCCACCGGCTGGCGGCCCGACCCGTACGAAATCGCGCTCGATCCCAAGGCCGGGCTGCTGCTGTTGACGCAGAATGTCGAGGTGGGAGGGCAGCCGGTCGAGCAGGTGTTCGCCTTTCGGCTCGACTTCTCGGAGCTCGCCCCGGAGCCGGCCCCTGAGTTCGAGCCGTCTCCGCCTGTCCGGCCCATCGAGATTCCAGCCGACGACCCCGCGTGGGTGGCCAGGCTCAAGAGCCTGCCGGCCAACACCTGGGCCCACGCCCATCCGCCGCGCGAAGCGGCCAATCGCGGCTGGGGCATGGTGGCCTGCGATCCCGTGCGGGGTTGGATCGTCTATTTCGGCGGCGGACACGCCACCTACCAGGTCAACAACCCCGACGTGTACGTGGTGGGGGCCAACCGCTGGGTGACCACCGCGGGCGACCACAACGACTGGGTGCCGCCGGTGGGCTGGGGCGGTGTGGCCATGGGCCTCCGCGGCGGGCGCCACGCCCACCACCAGCGCAACGAGTACGTGGCCCTGGATGGGCGCATGTTCTGGTCGATCGGCACCGGCAGCCGCCGCTGGCGCGCCGAGGAGGAGAAGCGCCCCGGGCCGCGCTACAGTTGGTTCTTCGACATCGATCGCGGCGGGGTGTGGCGCCAGGTCGAGATCGACGAGGTCGAAATGGGCGAGGGTGTGCCGGGCACCTACGGCAAGCCGTGCGTGGTCTTCCCGGACGGGCGCGTGGTGGGCTTCGGCGGGGCCCTGGAGCCCTATGACGGGCGCTTTTTCGAGGGCGAAAACTACGTGGCCCTGTTCGACATCTACGACAACACGCTGACGATGAAGAAGGTGCCGCCGCCCTGCCCGGGCGTGGTCTATGAGTGTCGCCCCTTCTGCGCGCTGCCCGACAGGGACCAGGTCTTTTTCTACGAGTGCGTGGTGCGCGACGGCAGGATCGAGCGGCAGCGGACCTGGGTCTACGACGTGGCGGCCAACCGCTTCATCGACCTGAGACCCAAGCGCCAGCCCAGCGCGGCCGACGAGCCGGGCACGGTCGCCTACGTGGAGGACCAGCAGGCCGTCTTTGCCGCGCTGGGGCGCGAAGAGCAATGGGTCTATTCGTTCGAGCACAACACCTGGGCGCCCCTGGCGCTCAAAGTGGGCGCGGATGGGGAAGCCACGCCGAATGCCACGTCCCGCCCGCAATTCGCCTTTGATCCGGTCTACACGCAGCTCGACTACGTGGCCAAATACGGCGTGCTGGTGAGCGTGGGTGCGGCCAGCCGGGGCACGGCCGTGATGCGCCCGGACCTAAGCGCCGTGGATTGGGACCGGTAGGCGACGGGTGCCGCTGCCGGCCGTTTGTAGTGACCGTACTTGCACGGTCTTCAGAGGACCCGATGAATCGGGTCACTACGAACGGTTTGTAGTGACCGTGCTTGCACGGTCTTCAGAAGACCCGATGAATCGGGTCACTGCGAACGGTTTGTAGCGCCGTAGGGTGCGTGCTCGCACGCGCGCGTTTGGCCCGGCCGAGGCCCGTCCGGTGAGGCAACCCGGTCCGGCGCGCGTTATGCGCGGGTCTCTCGGCCGCTCAATCGTTCACCACGCTGCCCCACCAGTCCTTGTTGGGTCGGAAATCAGGGTCAAGATAGGCGGTGTGCTGCTTTTCGAGCCGCTCTTTGCCCGAAGTGCGCAGCGTCTGCCAGCGGGCCTCTCGCCTGGCAGGATCGAACTGCGGGTCTTTGGTGGGGAACCTGGCACTGGTGGCGCGGAGCCACGCTTGCAGTCGGGCCTGCAAGGCCTCGGACCGCTGGGGCTGCGCAGCGAACAGGTCCTGCTGCTCGCCCACGTCGGCGCGGATGTTGTATAGCTCGTAGCGTCCGTCCTCGTGATAGTAGATCAGCTTCCAGTCGCCCTCCATGATGATCGAAGACGGCTCGCCGCCTTGATTGCCGTAGTGCGGATAGTGCCAGAAGAGCGGGCGCTCGGGGAGCGCGCCGCCCTTGAGCACCGGCACCAGGCTCAGGCCGTCAACCGTCTGCTCCTTGGGTACGGCGACACCGGCCAGTTCCAACAGCGTGGGATACCAGTCGATGCCCGAGGCCGGCACGTCGGTGACCGAGCCGGGCTTGGTCACGCCGGGTGCGTAGATGTAAAACGGCACGCGGATGCCGCCCTCCCACTGGCGACCCTTGCCGCCGCGCAGCGGAAGGTTGGAAGTGGAATAGGCATCGCCCGACGAGACCCCGCCGTTGTCGGAGGTGAAACAGACGATCGTGTGGTCCAAGAGCCCGTGTTCCTCGAGCTTCTGGAGCACCAGACCTACGGCCTGGTCCATCGCCTCGATCATGCCGCCATAGATGGGGCAATCCTGTACCTGGCGCACGGGCAGCCGGCGATCGAAGATGAAACGCTCCTCGACCGCGCCCGCGCCCGCGGCCTTGTCGCGGTATTTCTGCCACAGCGCCGGAGTGGTTTGGATGGGCGAATGGACGGAATAGAAGGCCAGATAGGCCAGGAAAGGCCGATCGTGGTGGGCCTCGATAAACTCGGCGGTTTCGCGGGCCAGGCGCAGCGGCAGCGACTCGCCCGGCGGACCGTCGGGCAGATTGGGATTGGCATAGGGCGAAAAAAATCCGCCTGCCGGGCTGCCAGCTTCCCAGCCGCCCCGGTTGACTTCGAAGCCGTGATCCTCGGGCCACGAGCCGCGCCTGCCCAAGTGCCACTTGCCGGCGAAAAACGTCTGATAGCCCGCCCCGCGCAGCGCCTCGGCCAACGTCACCTCCGACGCGCGCAGGGCGTGTTCATAGTCGGGCGGCAGGTGGCTGTCGTGGCGTCCCAACTGGCGCCACGCCTCCCCCGAGCGATCGCCGATGTAAGTCGTAACGCCGGTATTGACCGGATACTTGCCGGTAACGATCGACGCCCGCGAGGGACTGCACACCTGGCAGCTTGCGTAGCCGCGGATGAACCTCATCCCCATGCGCGCGATGCGGTCGATATTCGGGGATTCGTAAAATGTCGATCCCTCGTTGCCCAAGTCGCAAGCCCCCAGATCGTCGGCCACGATGAAGACGATATTGGGACGCTGCGTCTGGGCTTGTGCCGCACAATCCGGCTGCCAAACCAGAAGCGCAACAGCACAAACCACAAACGGCCATACGAACCACTTGAAGTGCGCAATCATGGCGTGGACCCTCCTGTCTGGGCCGTGGGGGCCGGCCGGCTGACTCAATCACTGGCGGGTTTGGGCCCCGGGTCGCGCAGCGGCCAGTGCTCCGATTCGGTGCGGGCATCTTTCAGATACGCCTCGATCCGCGCGACGATCTCCGGGTGCTGCGCGGCGATGTTGTGTTTCTCGCCGATGTCGGCGCTCAAGTCGTAGAGCTGCAACGGCGCGCTGGGCGCGGTGCGCACGGCCTTCCAACGGCCCATGCGCACGGCCTGCGAGCTGGCACGCCCCTCGTGGAACTCCCAGTACATGAACTCGCGCGCGCGCTGCTCGCCCGCGCCCAGCAGCGCAGGCGCGATCGAGACGCCGTCCAGCCCATCGGGCACCGCCACACCGGCCAGCTCGCAGGCCGTGGGCGGGAAGTCGGCGAAATCCCAGGGCAGGTCGGAGACCGCCCCGGCCTTGACCCGGCCCGGCCAGCGCACGATGCCCGGCACGCGGATGCCGCCGTCGTGCAGCGAGCGCTTGTAGCCCGTCAGCGGACCCGAGCTGTTGAAAAACGCCGGATCGGCGCCGCCCTCGCGGTGCGGGCCATTGTCGCTGCAGAAGAACACCACCGTGTTCTCGTCGATGCCCAGCTCCTTCAGCTTGGCGAACAGCCGGCCGATGTCGGCGTCCATGCGCGTGATCATGGCGGCGTGGCCCTTCTGGGGTTCGGGCCAGTCGCGATCGGCATACGGTCCGTAGTCGGGCACCTCCATGCCGCGGTTGCCGGCCTCGTTGTTGGCATGGGGGATCGTAAAAGCGAGGTAGAGGAAGAACGGCCCTGCGCGATGCTCTTCGACGAACTTCAGCGCCTCCGCGGCGAACAGGTCATGGGAATACTGCACGCGCTTGGTGGCTACTCCACCGGGCGAGACGTCGCGCCCGCCGATCGTGTAGTTCACCTCGTTTTCCAGAGGGAACTTCTCTTGGTTGAGCCAGAGGAAGGCCGGGTAGTAGTTGTGGGCATGGCGCTGGTTGAGATAGCCGAACCAGAGGTCGAAGCCCTGGCGGTTGGGGATGCCGGTCGTGTCGGGCTCGCCCAGCCCCCATTTGCCGATGATGCCCGTCCGGTAGCCGGCCTGTTTGAGCAGCTCGGCCACGGTCACGTCCTCGGGCAGCAAAGGCACGCGTGCATTGCCACGCACGCGCGCGTGTCCGGTGTGCAGGCCGGTCATCAACACGCAGCGCGACGGCGCGCAGACCGTGCTGCCGGCGTAGCAGTCGGTAAACCGCATGCCCTCGGCGGCCATACGGTCGAGACACGGCGTCTGGATTACCTTTTGGCCGTAGCAGCCCAGGTCGCCGTAGCCCAGGTCGTCGGCCAGGATGAAGATGATGTTGGGTTTCTCGGCGCCTGCGGCGCCCGCGGCCCACAACGCCGCGCAGAGAAGCAGACAGCCCGTCAGCAGGTTGGTAAACCGGTTGGTCATGGTTACCTCCTCGAAGTTCATCATGGGAATTCGGAAACCTCCCCTCTCCCGTAGACGGGAGAGGGGCCGAGGGTGAGGGCGGGTTGAAGCACCGGGTGGCACGCGTGGCTTGTCCACCCGTGCTTGTTTGCTTCGAGATCATGGGCTGCCGCACTGCTGGACAAGCCAGCAGTGGCACCCGACGAGTCCGTTCCGGGCGACGCATGCGTCGCCCTTACCTCCTTACTCTTCCTCTTTGGGCACAAACGGCGCCTTGCGCCCGGGCCGCTGGCGCACGAGTTTCTGCACGCGCTTGCCGTGGATGTCCACGGCATAAATGTTCCCCTGCGAATCCACGCCGATGCCGTGCAGCCAGTTGAGCTCACCCGGCTGCTCCCGGCCGGTTTCGCCCAGCGGCACGGTCCAAAGCTGTTGCACCCGGCCCGCGGTGTCGAAGCGCATGAACAACTGGTCCTTGGGCGGACAGCTCAATACCTCGTCGGTTTCGCGCCACGCCATGGGCGAGCAGCCGCAGACCCAAAGCCGGTCGCCGGGCAACATGCAGAATCCCCAGGGGACGATCAAATCCTGCCACACGCTGAGCAGCTTGCCCGAGGTGTCGAACACCTGCACGCGCGCGTTGTTGCGATCGGCCACGTAGAGCCGACCCTGCGAGTCCATGGCAATCGCGTGCGGCAGGTTGAACTGGCCGGGCTCTACACCCAGCTCGCCCCAGGCCTTGACGAACCGGCCCCGGGCGTCGAAATGGACCACGCGGGCATTGCCGTAGCCGTCGGTGACGAACACGTCGCCCTGGGGCGAGACGACCATGTCGGTCGGTTTGTTCAAGTGCGACTCGTCGCAGCCGGGCACACCGGGCGTGCCCAGGATGCGGAGAATCTTGCCCTGGGGGTCCAACTCGAAGACGGCATGGTTGCCCACGTCGGCCAGCCACACGTGGCCGCGATGGTCGATCTTGATCTGGTGGGCCAGCATGGTGTCGAGGTGCTTGCCGAAGACTTTTTTGCCCCAGGTCACGAGCAGCTTGCCGCTTTTCGCCTCATAGACCTGCACCGGCGGCACCGCGCGCGTATAGACCCAAACGCGATCCTGCCGGTCCACGAACACACCCGGCGTCTGTCCCCAGACCATGCCCTCCGGACGTTTGGGCCAGTGCGGATCGACCCGGTAGCAGGTCGACACGGTGATGCGGGGATAGGGGATCTGCTCGGCCAGGTTGGGCACAATCTGTTCGCGCGATTGCGCCTGTTGAGGCGACTGGGCCGCGCGGGGCGATTCAGCTTGTTCAGGCGACTGGGCCGGGCGGTCCGCGGCTGGTGCTCGGCCGGCCCAGGCGACCGCGGCAACGGCGCTCAAGCAGACCAGTTGCCACCGGAGCCCGGGCTTTGCCCGAAGGCGCGACTTGTCAGCGCTTTGGTTAACGGTCATGATTGCACCTGTCTTGGGGTTGTTAGGGCCACGCATGCCATTGCCTGATCACATCGAGCCTTCGGCGTCTTCCCCGAAGAGCACACGTCGGGCGTGGACAAACAGGGCAACCCGCTGCCCCCGGGCACGGTGCACATGTCGCCCAAAGGCAACGACCTGGCGCGGCGCTACCTCTATATGGCGGCCATGGCCGCGCTGCGCAACAACCCCGCCGTGCGCGCCCTCTACGCGCGCGGGCGCGCCCGCGGCAAACGCGGCGACGTGGCCTTGGGACATTGCATGCGCAAGCTCCTCCAGCAGGTCTTTGCCGTGTGGGTTACCAATCGCCCCTACAACCCCGATGCCTATCCGCACCGCAAGGCCCAGCAACAAGCCGAGGCCAGTGACCAGGCCAAGGCCGAAAGCAAAGCCGCGGGCCGCAGCTCGGGCCGCAGCCCGAGTCGGAAAGCGGTCACCGCGGCGCCGATCAGTGTAGAAGACCCGCCCTCCGCGATCAAGCCCCCGGCGGCCGGCGGCGAACCCGGCTGCCCGCCGCCGGGCGGGATTGATTTTGCGGCCATCCGGCGGCAGGTGACCATGGAACAGGTGCTCAACCACCTGGGACACCTGGAGCGTCTGAGCGGCTCCGGGCCGCAACGCCGCGGTCCCTGCCCCCTCCATGCGGACCAGCGCCCCCGGGGGCGATCGTTTTCGGTCAACTTGGAGAAAAACGTCTGCCAATGCTTTCACCCGCCCTGCGGCCTCAAAGGCAACGTCCTCGACCTCTGGGCCCGCTACCACCGCCTCCCCCTCCCAGAAGCCGCCCTGAACCTGGCTGAAACCTTCTCGCTCCACACCCCCGAACAGAGAAGAGGAACCCGTAGTCCCAAAGCACCCGAAGCGGCCGTTGGCCGATAGGCCCCTTGCCCCCGAACAGAGAAGAGGAACCCGTAGTCCGAACCCGGCTTTCCCCACAACACCCAAAGGGCCTCCAAACCCCCGGCGTCATCACGCCTGACGCCCCTTGACACTGAACGTTACATCTCTCCCGCTTTTCGGGAGAGGGGAATCGGTTTCCGCCCCTCTTGCAGTACAGACCAAACCGCAGGCTCACGCCTGCGGCTCACGGGCGGTTTCGACAGGCCCGGCCAAACCGGCGGCTACGCCCACGGGACCCACGGCTCGCGATAGGCGCGCGAAAGCAGCCGGGCGGCCCCGGGATTGTCGACGATCTGTTCCTTGTCCGGGTCCCATTTGAACCCGTCGATACCGAGCTGCATGGCGATGTTGCCCAGGTGGCAGATGGTGATCGAGCGGTGGGCCACCTCGACCGGGGCGACCGGCTCGCGGCGCAAGAGCACGCAGTCGATGAAATTGCGGAAGTGGTTGTTGCTCTCGTAGAGGTGGATTTCGTCGGGGCCGATCTGGGAGTCGAGAATCGACTTCGGCTCGGCCTCGTGCCGGCCGCGGTTGGCCCAGACCGTTCCCTCGGTGCCCCGAAACGTCACCCCGCCCCGCACCCGGTTCGAGACGATCATCTTCACCCCGTTGCGGTAGATCGCCTCGAAGTAGTACTCCGTGGCCGTGTCCCACACCGGGTCGGACGGAAAGCTGCCCTGGGCCGCGCGGATTTCGATCGGGCCGGTATACTCGGTGCCCATGCCCCACTGGGCACAGTCCGGATGGTGCCCGCCCCAGTCGGTCAACTGCCCGCCCGAGTAGTCCGACACCCAGCGGAAGTTCACGCCCGTGCGCGCCGGACAATACGGTGCATACGGCGCGGGGCCCAGCCACAGCTCGTAGTCGAACCCGTCGGGCACGGGCACGGGCTGCTTGCGATCGGCGGTCTTTCCGTAGTCGGGCCAGCCGCCGGGCAGCCCGCACTCGACCGTCTCCAGCCGGCCGATGCGCCCGTTGAGCACCAGTTCGGCGGCGCGGCGGAAATTGGAGTCGGAGCGCTGCTGGCTGCCGGTCTGAAAGACCACGCCGTAGCGCTTCACTGCGTCGGCCATGGCCCGGCCCTCGCGCACCGTGAGCGAGAGCGGCTTCTGACAGTAGATGTCCTTGCCGGCCCGGCACGCGGCAATGACGATGGCGGCGTGCCAGTGGTCGGGCGTGGCGATCTCCACGCTGTCGATATCCGGCCGGCCCAGCACGTCGCGGAAATCGACATATGCTGCGCAGCCTTTGTACTCGCCGGACGCCTTCTGTGCGGCGTAATGCTCTTCGACCCTGCGGCGGGCCGGCTCGCGCCCGCGCACGGTGCCGCCCCAGTAGCCGGGCCCCTCGCGGTTGACGTCGCAGACCGCGACCACTTGCACGCGCGCGTCTCCCAGAAACGCCCCCATGTCGCCGGTGCCCTGGTTGCCGGTGCCGATCATGGCATGGGCGATGCGCTCGTTGGCTGCCACGGCGCCGTCCGCGCCCAGGGCCCTGCCGGACACGATCATCGGCGCGGCAAACGACGGCACGGCCAGCGAAGCCAGCCCCGCGTGCGAGGCCGCGGCCAGGAACCTCCGGCGGGAAACAGCGTCGCGGCAGACAAGGTTGGGTACGTGGGGGCTTGAGGATGGGCAGCAGTGGGTCATGGGATGGGCTCTCCAGGGGAAATTGGTTGGAAAACTGGATTGCCGGCTACCGGCTGCACAGGCCGCCACCGGGCCCAGCGCTGGCCCGTCAAGGGGTCTAGAGTTTGTGTGCCGGGAGCCTGAAATGGACACCACCCACTCTATCCCGATCCCAGCCCGTGTTTCAAGCGCCCCGGGGCCGAGGCCCAAACCGGCCGGCTGCCCTGCTGCCCTGCCGCAGTGTCCGACCGGGTGCAGGCCGCCGAGGGCCGTCAAAGGGGATATCCATGGATGAGAGGGGTGGCCGCCCTGCCTTTGCCGAGGGGGAGACCAAGGGACGCACTTTCGCGCGATCGGCCTTACCCGACAGCCAGGACGCCCGTGGGCGTGGGGTGACGGTTGGGCGCGGGACCCGGTGGGCCGATTCCCTACGATCCGCGCAATGCATTCGGCCGGCGCCTGCGCTGCCACCGCGGGCCAGGTGTCTTCAGTCGGAAGCGGACCGGGCCTTGAAGAGTCGGAACTTTCGACGTAGCTTAATCGTAAAGCACAAGACGGTGCCTCCTGTCCGCAGGGGGACCGTGTGTCCCCGCGTATCCTTTCGCAGATTGCCCTAGAAGGGGGGGAAGTGATGGTCACGCGCACTGCTGGGGCTTACATGTCGTTGGTTTTCGGAGCGCTGCTGGGGTTGTGGCTTTCCGGCTGGGATCCTGCGGCCGCGGAGCCGCTGGGGGCGGACGCCGGTCAACCCGGCGAGGGCCCGAAAATCCAGGAAGTCGAAGACGCGGTGGCCCTGTTCAACCAGCGGGACTTCAACGGGGCCCTGGAGCTGCTGGAGGCAGCGGCCAAGAAGCACCCCGACCTGCCACCGGCGCCGGTGATGATGGCCCAGTTGTTCGCCCGGGCCAATGTGGCCGCGGGAGTGCGCCACTGGCTGGAACGGGCCGTGAAAGATGTGCCCGACGACCCTGAGGGCTATGCCATCATGGGCAACTTTGCGCTGAACGACGGGCGCGTGACCGAGGCACACCTGCTGTTCAGCAAGGCCAGCACGTTGCTCAATGGTTTCCAGGGCAGCACCAAGCGCAAAGACGCGTTGCTGCCGCGGGTCCATGCCGGACTGGCCACCGTGGCCGAGTTCCGCCAGGATTGGGCGACCGGCCAGAAACACCTCGAGGCCTGGCTGGCCGTGGACACCAAAAACGCCCAGGCCATGGCACGGCTGGCCCGGGCGATGTTCCAGCAAAAGGACGCCGCAAAGGCCCTGGAATATCTCAGGAATGCCAAGGAGGCGGATCCGAATATGCTCACGCCCGAGGCCCAACTGGCCCTGTTCTACGAAGACTACGGCGACCACGACAATGCGGTGAAGTGGATGCGAGAGGCCCTGAAAGTGGCGCCGGACGACGTGCGCACGCACCTGGCCGTGGCCCGATGGGCCCTGCTGACCGGCGATGTGGACCAGGCCAAGGAGCAGGCGGCCGTGGCCTTGCAGCTAGATCCCCAGTCGCTGGATGCCAAGATCATGCGCGGCATCGTGGCCTTGTTCCAGAAGGATTACAAGGCCGCAGAGATGTATTTCGAGGGGGCACACCTGCAATCGCCGGGCAATTTCGCGGCCAGCAACAACCTGGCCATCGCCCTGGCCGAGCAGACCGAGCCGTCCAAACAGCGCCGCGCCCTGGAATATGCCGCGGCCAACGTGCGCCAGAATGCCAACAACCAGAACACCCGCGAGGCGCTTTCCACCTACGGCTGGGCCCTTTACAAGACGGGGCGACTGGACGAGGCCGACCAGGTGCTCCAGCGCGTGGCGCGCACCGGACTGTTTGACCCGGACACGGCCTACTACATCGCGCGTGTGGCCGCGGACAAGGGCCGCACCGAAGAGGCCAAGCGCCTGCTGACCGAGGCACTCAAAAGCAAGCGGCCCTTCTCCCAGGAAGGCGAGGCCCGGGCACTGCTCGAACGGCTTCAACGCTGAGGAAGCCTCCAGAACCGCGCTCGGGTGAGCGCCGGCGCCGAGAACGATGCCAAGAGCCCCGCCAGGTCTCGAGCCTGGTGGGGCTTTTTGATTTCGTTCGCGCGACCGCCGCGGCCGCGAGCCGGGGGTTATCTCCACGGGAGTCGCCAACGGAGGTCGGAGGTCAGAGGTCGGGTGGCCGGGGCTGGACCGTAGGGAAGCCCCGGCTCGTCGGAGATTCGAGGTCGGAAGCCGGGTGGCCGGGGCTGGAGCGAAGCGAAGCCCCGGCTCGTCGGAGATTCGAGGTCGGAAGCCGGGTGGCCGGGGCTGGAG
>CAYXPN010000039.1:0-10270 GCA_964467075.1 uncultured Planctomycetaceae bacterium | reverse complement strand
CGAAGCGAAGCCCCGGCTCGTCGGAGATTCGAGGTCGGAAGCCGGAGGTCGGAAGCATCAGAAAAGCGGTCTGGTCGCTTGCCGGCTGTTCTGTTCCATGGGGGAATCATGGCCGGAACGCCGCGCAATGGCAAGGGAGAAGGTGGCTGCCCGGGCCGCACTTGCCGAGGCGCACTGCTTGTCCGCTGCCGGATCGGCTCTTCTCCGGCTTGGTTCACAACCATCGGCGGCAGCGGCCAAGCAATGGCACACCCATACCATTACAGGGGGTGCAGATCTACAGTGAAGCGGGGTTTGGCAGGCCGTGCCGAGAACCTCCAAAGAGACTTCCCTGACAGACATCCGGCCGGCTTGGCCCGCATCCTTGCGGAAAGCCGTCGCAGCGGTTAGAGTATCTTTTTCTGGCAGAGCGCCGTGGGGTGTGCGGGGTCATTGTCGAATCGGTCGGCGCGGCACGGAACAATCCCACCGGGCCGGGCCCGGAGGAGGGATAGTTGTGTTTCTTGAGCCCCCTCGGGCAGGGGGCATGAAACTGTCGGAATTTCGTCTCCCCGAGCTGACCAACATACTCGGCACATCGAGATCCCAACCCTTCAAGAGCCGACCGGGGCTTGTCCGGGGCTGCAGTGCGTTTTGCCACCGATCGGCGCCGGACCAGACCAGCCGAGAGGCTGCCTTCTTTCGATTTCGAGGAGTCCAACCGTGGGAACGCGACGCTACGTGACGGTCGACGGCAACGAGGCCGCGGCCAACATCGCCCATCTGTGCAACGAAGTGGCGGCCATCTATCCGATCACGCCCTCCTCGGGCCTGGGCGAGATGCCCGACGCCTGGGCTGCCGCGGGACGAAAGAACATCTTCGGCTCAGTGCCGCAGGTCGTGGAGATGCAGAGCGAGGCCGGCGCGGCCGCGGCCGTACACGGCTCGCTGCAGGCCGGAGCGGTGACCACCACGTTCACCGCCTCGCAGGGCCTGCTGCTGATGATCCCCAACATGTTCAAGATCGCCGGCGAGCTTACGCCGGCCGTCTTCCATGTGACCGCGCGCACCGTGGCCACCCATGCCCTGTCGATCTTCGGCGACCACAGCGACGTGATGGCCTGCCGTTCGACCGGCTGGGGCATGCTGGCCTCCGGCTCGGTGCAGGAGGCCCAGGACATGGCGCTGATCGCCCATGCCGCCACCCTCGAAGCGCGCGTGCCCTTGATCCACTTCTACGACGGCTTCCGCATCTCGCACGAGGTTAACAAGATCGAGCAGCTTACCGAGGACGACTGCTCCGCGATGATCGACCTGGAGCTGGTCCGGGCCCACCGCGCCCGGGCCATGAATCCCGAGCACCCGGTGCTGCGCGGCACGGCCCAGAACCCGGACGTATTCTTCCAGGCGCGCGAGGCCTGCAACCCCTACTACCTGGCCGCGCCGGCGATCGTGCAGAAGCACATGGACCGGTTCGCCGACCTGGTGGGTCGCGCGTATCACCTGTTCGACTACGTGGGCGCGCCGGACGCACTTCGGGTGGTGATCGCCATGGGCTCGTCGATCGGCGTGATCGAGGAGACCGTCGAGAAGCTCAACGCCGAAGGGGCCCGCGTGGGCATGATTAAGGTGCGGCTCTATCGGCCGCTGGACGCCGAGGCCCTGGTGGCCGCGCTGCCCGAGTCGGTCGAGCGCATCGCCGTCTTGGATCGCACCAAGGAGCCGGGGGCAGGCGGCGAGCCGATGTATCTGGACGTGGTCGGCGCGCTCTGGGAGCACTGGACCGCCCGCACCGGGCGCAGCGATCTGCCGCTGGTCATCGGCGGGCGCTACGGCCTGTCGTCCAAGGAGTTCACTCCGGCCATGGCCGCGGCCGTGTTCGACGAGCTGGCCCGCCCCGAGCCCAAGCGGCATTTTACCGTGGGCATCGAAGACGACGTGACGCACCTGAGCCTGGAGGTTGACCCGAGCTTTTCCACCGAGGCGGACGACGTGATCCGCGCGGTGTTCTTCGGGCTGGGCAGCGACGGCACGGTGGGCGGAGTGCGCAACACCGTGAAGATCGTCGGCGAGAACACACCGCTGAACGCGCAGGGGTATTTTGTTTATGACTCGCGCAAGGCCGGCTCACTCACCGTCTCCCACCTGCGCATCAGCCCGAGGCCCATCCGCGGCTCCTATCTCGTACACCAGGCCAATTTCGTGGCCTGCCACCAGTCCCACTTCCCCGAGCGCCTGGACATGCTCTCCATGGCCGTGCCGGGGGCCACGTTCCTGTTGAACAGCCCGTTCGGGCCCGAGGAGGTCTGGGACACGCTGCCCGCGGAAGTCCAGCAGCAGATCATCGACAAGAAGCTGAAGTTCTACGTGGTGGACGCCTATCGGGTGGCGCGCGAGACCAAGATGGGGGTGCGGATCAACACGATCATGCAGACCTGCTTTTTCAAGCTCTCCGGCATCCTGCCCGCTGAGGAGGCCATCGCCCAGATCAAGGAGGCCGTCCGGCAGACCTACGGCAAGCGGGGCGAGGCGGTCGTGCAGCGCAACTTCGCGGCCGTGGACGGCGCCTTGGATGCGCTGTTCGAGGTGAAGGTGCCGGGCAAGGCCACCGCCACCCGGCACCAGGTGCCGCCGGTGCCCGAGGATGCGCCGGAGTTCGTCCGAAACGTGCTGGGCGCGATGATCGCCAACCGCGGGGACGAACTGCCTGTCGGCGCGCTGCCCGACGATGGGACCTTCCCCACCGGCACCACGCAATACGAGAAACGCAGCGTGGCCCAGGACATCCCCATCTGGGACCCCGAGGTATGTATCCAGTGCGGGCAGTGTTCGCTGGCCTGCCCGCACGGGACGATCCGCATGAAGATTTTCCCGGCCGCTGCGCTGGCCGGGGCCCCGGAGAGCTTCACGGCCGTGGACGCCAAGGGCAAGGAGTTCGCCGGCATGCAGATGCGGCTCCAGGTGGCGCCGGACGACTGCACGGGCTGCGCGGTGTGTGTGGACGTGTGCCCGGCCAAGAACAAGAAGGTGGCCGGGCGCAAGGCCATCAACATGGCCTGGAAGCTGGACCATTTGGAGCAGGAGCGGGCCAACTGGGACTTCTTCCTCACCATTGCCGACCTGGACCGCCGGCAGGTGAAGATCGCCACGATCAAGGGCTCGCAGTTGCTCCGGCCGCTGTTCGAGTTTTCCGGGGCATGTGCGGGCTGCGGCGAGACGCCCTACGTCAAGCTGATCACCCAGTTCTTCGGCGACCGGATGATGATCGGCAACGCCACGGGCTGTTCGTCGATCTACGGCGGCAATCTGCCGTGTACGCCGTATACCGTCAACGACGAGGGGCGCGGCCCGACCTGGAACAACTCATTGTTCGAGGACACCGCGGAATTCAGCCTCGGCTTCCGGCTGGCCGTGGACCAGCAGGTGCAATACGCCCGGGAGCTGCTGCAGCGTGTGAGCGGTGAGTTGGGCGACGAGCTGGTCGGGGCCTTGCTGGAGAACGCCCAGGAAACCGAGGAAGAGATCGGCCGGCAGCGCGAGCTGGTGGCCCGGCTGAAACGGCGCCTGGAGGGGCTTGAGAGCGACGATGCCCGGCAGCTGGCTGCCTCGGCCGAGTATCTGATCCGCCGGAGCATCTGGGGTTTCGGCGGCGACGGCTGGGCCTATGACATCGGTTTCGGCGGGCTGGACCACGTGGTGGCCTCGGGGCGCGACGTGAACCTGCTGGTGATGGACACCGAGGTCTATTCGAATACCGGCGGCCAAGCCTCGAAGGCCACGCCGCGCGGGGCGGTGGCCAAGTTCGCCGCGGCCGGCAAACCCAGCCGCAAGAAGGACCTCGGCCTGATCGTTCTGAGCTACGGCAATGTGTTCGTGGGCCAGATTTCGATGGGGGCCAACCCCACCCACGCCTTGAAGACCATCCTGGCCGCGGAGTCGTATCGGGGACCATCGCTGTTGATCGCCTATTGCCACTGCATCGGCCAGGGGCTGGACATGGCCACGGCCATGACCCACCAGAAAGAGGCCGTGGCCTGCGGCTACTGGCCGCTCTACAGCTTCGATCCCCGCGAACAGCCCCATCCCTTCAAGCTGGCCAGCAAGAGACCGACCGGCGATTTCAAGGAGTTTGCACTCAAGGAAGGACGCTTCGCCATGCTGGCCCGCTCCAAGCCCGAGCAGGCCGATCGCCTCCTGGAGCTGGCCCGGCGCGACATCGAGGCCCGCTGGCACTATTACGAACAACTGGCCGCGCTGGAGTTCGAGGCCGTGCGCGAGTCGGCCCGAGAGCGGGTGGCGGCCCAGCCCGGCGACGGGAAGGACGCCGCTGAGCAGGAGACTGCAAAGGAACTGCAAAGATGAGCATCGACCTTTCGACCGACTACCTCGGATTGAAGCTGGCAACCCCCCTGGTGATCTCGGCCTGCCCGCTCACCGGAAACCTGGACTACCTGAAGCGGCTCGAGCAGTCGGGGGCCGCAGCCGCGGTCTTGCCCTCGCTGTTCGAGGAGCAGATCGAGCACGAGGACGAGCAACTGGCCGAGGCCCGGGAGTTCGGCAGCGATTACTATGCCGAGCACAGCGCCTGGTTCCCTGAGCCCGCCGAGTACCGCAGCGGGCCGCAGCAGTACCTGGACCTGATCGGCCAGGCCAAGCAGGCCGTCTCGATCCCGGTGATCGCCAGCCTCAACGGCACCACCACCGGCGGCTGGACCCGCTACGGGCGCATGATGCAGGACGCCGGTGCAGACGCCCTGGAGCTGAACGTCTACTACGTGGCCGCGGACCCGGATACCACTGCCCTGGACGTCGAACAGCGCATCGTCGAGCTGGTGGCCGCAATCAAGCAGTCGGTCACCGTGCCGGTGGCCGTGAAGATCGGCCCCTATTTCAGCGCGGTGGCTAATCTCGCCCGCCGCCTGGTCGAGGCCGGGGCCGACGGCCTGGTGCTCTTCAACCGCTTCTTGCAGCCGGATATCGACCTGGACGAACTCCAGACCGTGCCCCGACTGGTGCTCAGCAGCCCGGATGAACTCCTCCTGCCGCTCCGCTGGACCGCCATCCTCTACGGACGGCTGAACGCCTCACTGGCTGTGACCAGCGGAATCCACGACGTTCCCGCGCTGGTCAAGGCCCTGCTCGTGGGGGCCGACGTGGGCATGGTCGCTTCGGTGGTCTATGAGCAGGGCTTCGACGCGCTGGGACGTTTGCTCGACGGCCTCGAAGACTGGATGGAGGAGAACGAGTATCAGTCGGTCGATCAGCTCCGCGGCAGCATGAGCCAGCAGAACTGCCCCGATCCCGCGGCCTTCGAACGCGGCAACTACATGAAGGCGCTGACTTCGTTTACGGGCAAGCCGATCTGAACCGGCTCGGGCGGGGCTTTGGGCAAGAGGGCGCCTGGTCGGCCGCACGCCCAGGCTGCACCATGGGGCGTGTCCACCCGGGCCTTGGGCTTCGGCTGGACCAGTCGGCCGTGTGGATCGGCGTGCAGGCGGCGAAGCGTTTCCGGCCAGTCTGAACCCGGCAACCGCCATACGGGCGAAAGGAGCGCAACTGATGGCTCCACCCGCAAAGCCCGGTCTCGACATCCTGGACGAGGTCGTGCGCAGAATCGTCTCCATCGCCAGTCCCAGGCGGGTTATTCTCTTCGGATCGGCTGCGCGCGGCACCATGGGGCCACACAGCGACCTGGACCTGCTGGTCGTGATGCCCGATGGCGTCCACCGCAGGCAGACTGCGCTGGCGATCTATCGAGGTCTTGCGGGCCTGGGCGTATCGAAGGATGTGATCGTGGTAACCGAAACGGACGTGCAGCAGCACGGTGAGAATCCCTCGCTGGTCATCTATCCGGCGCTGCGTGAAGGCAAGGAACTCTATCGTGCCCCAGCATAGGCCCACTCCCGGTTCGCCGGCGGACTGGCTGGCACGGGCCAAGGGCGACTTGGCCCTGGCGCGGATGCCGCTTTCTTCATGCACGAACGAAACAACCATCAAGACCCTCCGGAGCGAACAGCAACATGAGCCGACCGCCGGAAGCGATTGATCGCTACGACAACCCGCTGGTGGAGCGCTATGCCTCCCCGGCCATGAGCCGCATCTTCAGTCCCCAGCGGCGCTACGGCACGTGGCGGCGCCTGTGGATCGCCCTGGCCGAGGCCCAGGCCGAACTGGGACTGCCCATCCGGCCCGAGCAACTCCAGGCCATGCGCGCGAAAGTGGACCAGATCGACTTCCAGGCCGCGGCCGACTACGAACACCGCCTGCGCCACGATGTGATGGCCCACGTACATACCTTCGGCGACGCGGCCCCCGAAGCCCGGGGCATCATCCACCTGGGGGCCACAAGCTGCTTTGTGACCGACAACACCGACCTGATCCTCCTGCGCGAGGCCATGGAGCTGATGGGCCGGCGCCTGGTGGGTGTGATCGACGCGCTGGGCTTCTTTGCCGCCAAGCACCGCGACCTGGCCTGCCTTGGGTTTACCCATTTTCAGCCCGCCCAGCCGACCACCGTGGGCAAACGGGCCTGCCTGTGGGCCCATGATTTCGTGCTCGATCTGGAAGAGCTCGAACACCGGCTCGCCCGGCTCAAGGCCCGGGGAGCCAAGGGCACCACCGGCACCCAGGCCAGTTTCCTCAAGCTCTTCGAGGGCGACCACGAGAAGGTGCGCCGGCTCGACGAGCTGGTCTGCCGCAAGATGGGCTTTGCCGAGAGCTATGCGGTCACCGGACAGACCTATTCGCGCAAGGTGGACGCCCAGGTGCTGGCCGTGCTCTCGGGCATCGCCCAGAGTGCGCACAAGACGGCCACCGACCTGCGCCTGCTGATCCATCGGCGCGAGCTGGACGAACCCTTCGAGCGCGAGCAGGTGGGCTCTTCGGCCATGGCCTACAAGCGCAATCCCATGCGCTGCGAGCGGATTTGCAGCCTGGCGCGGTTTATCATGGGCCTTGAACCGGTGGCCTGGCAGACCGCGGCCGTGCAGTGGCTCGAACGCACGCTCGACGACTCGGCGGCCCGGCGGCTGGTCCTCCCCCAGGCGTTTCTGGCCATCGACGCGGTGCTGGTGCTCTGCCGCAACGTAGTCTCGGGCCTGGTGGTCTACGCGCCGGTGATCGGCGCCAACCTGGCCGCGGAGCTGCCCTTCATGGCCACGGAAAATATCCTCATGGCCGCGGTGGCCGCGGGCGGCGACCGCCAGAAGCTGCACGATCGCATCCGCGGCCACAGCCACGCTGCGGCCGCCGTGATCAAGCAAGAGGGCCGCCCCAACGACCTGATCGAGCGTCTCAAGGCCGACCAGGCCTTTGCCGCACTGGACATTGACGCGCTGGTCGATCCCCGGCAGTTCATCGGCCGCGCACCTGAGCAGGTCGACGAGTTCCTTGCCGGCGTGGTCGCACCGATCCGGGCGAAGTATCCTCCGACCGAGCAGGAAGACGCAGAGCCCCGTGTCTGAGCCTGTGGCGTCGGGCCGGCGAGTGCCTGTAATCCCTGAGACAGTTCAGACGCGCAAACCGGCTTTCAACCCACCAAGGGCAAACCGGCAAGCGGCCTCAAAGCCCCTGGAGCAATTGGTGCAGCTCTCGCAACGAGCGCACCAGCGCGGCTATCACCAAGTACAGCAGCCAAACGAGAGCCGCCGTCAGCACCACCACCAGCAGTGTGACGGCGATCTTGCCGAAGCGCGTAAACCGGCGGCTCCGCCACAACACCGGCAGGGCGAACGGCCCCAGGGCCGAGAGCAGCAGCCACACGCCCCAACGCGTGTCCAGCCAGTTGGTCCTTGCGCGGCGCTCGGTCACGGCCTGGGCCACCACCACCTGGGCGCCCGCCTTCTCGGCCCCGGCCACCTCGCTCGCCGGCTCAAACGACCGGCCGCACCGCCGGCAGAAACGATCCGTCGCATCCCGCGGGCAACCACACTGCGGGCACCGGGCATCTTCGGGAGCCGCGCGGTTCTCAGCCGGCGGTCCTGTTTCGCTCATGGATCGCTCCGTCCGGGCAGGGCACGCGGCAATCTGTCGGCCCTTGGGGCAAGTATAGCGGCGTTGTTCGTGGTCATTAAGGCACCGGTCTCGCCGTGGGCCGCGAGATTCGCCGTTCGAGCACCTGGCCTTCCGAACCCTATTACCACATTAATGTGGTTCCAAATAACCCATACGAGCTATTCCTGGCGCAGGGTCGCTGAGCCGTTGCGCCCGGGCGGGTCGCGGCGGGGCGGGAGAGTTCTTTTTGAAAAATTCCTTTACCGAAAAGCTTGACGCGCCAGACCTCAGCTAGCGACAATAGGCAGTACAGGTGGCGGCGCACAGGTCGGCCCGTGAGGTCGGCCTCGCGCCCAGACCTCCCCCCGAGAAAGCTCGCCCGACCCAGTCGCGGCCCTGCCCGACGGCTCGGTCCCCGACGGCGGGCTCCCACCCCTGATAGACCACGCAGGACCCACCTCAACCCCACACTCCACGGATTGCCGCGCACAGGGAGTTTCCCTGCGCGGCCGGGGGCTGCGTATCGCTTTGTACGGCAACAGCCGGGCTGCCCCGGACGCGCCGGCGACGACGGTCTCTCCGGCACCGACCGCGCGGCTCCGCGGCGACAGAGGCCAGGAGGAACCCACCATGACTTGTAGCCAGAGCTTGCCGGCCGAGCGCCTCGAAGCGATCCGCCGCTATGAGGCGCTTCGGAGAATCCTCAGCTCCGCGCAGTATGCCGATCATTTGGACAAGCCGTTGGCCTATTGGGCCTTGCCCAGTGATCGCCGCCTGCCTCTGGCCTTTTTGGGACGCACACTGCGGGAGCTGTTGGCCAAGTCGTTCGACCAACTGGCGAACACCCCCGGCGTGGGCCGCAAGAAACTCAGCTCCTTCATCATGCTGCTGGCCAGGGCTGCCGAAACCGATCCGGCCGAACTGCCCCCCGACACGCCCGCCGCCGAAAGCGGCACACCTGCCTCGTCCAACGGGCGTGGCACCGACGAGAACGGCTTCGACCCGGCCGGCGTCTCCGAGGTTACCTGGGCCCAGTGGCGGGCCAGCGTGGTGCGCCACAACCTGGGCCACGAACCACTGGGACGCTTCGCGCCCAGTCTGCTTAGCATGACGCGCGTGATCTGGAACCGGCCCCTCAGCGCCTACACCGGCAGAACCCTGGCCGAAATTCGCGCCATGAAAACCCACGGCGAGAAACGCATCCGCGCCATCCTCGAGGTCTTCCATGCCCTGCACACCCTCGTCGGTGGCATGGGCACCCAGAAACACCTCTGTCTGCGCCTTGTGCCGCGGTGCATCGATCGGGCCGAACGCTGGATCAGCCGAACGTTGCAGCAGCCCGGCATTCCCGCCAGCCGGGACATCTTCGACCACTTCATCCAGCCTCTGCTCGAGCAAATCCGCATTGATGCGCCCGAGCAGATCGTCGTCCTGGCCGAGAACCGCCTGGGACTGCGCGGCCCGGTCACCAGTGTGCGCCAAGCTGCCCGGGACCTGGGACTTACTCGCGCCCGGGTCTATCAACTGCTCAACGAAATCAACGACATCCTGGTCGTGCGCTGGCCCGAGGGACGCCACCAGGTCTATGAGCTGCACGAGAAGTTCCAGCAGGAGTCGGCACACATCGAACCGCGGCCGGACCTGGAACAGTTCTCCGCAGCCGTCGAGCTGTTCTACCCCGGCCATCGCCGCGGCGCCGACGGACCGCTCGAACAGGCGCCCCCTCCGGTCGACCAGCGCCAGCAGAGCGGACAGTTGGTCACCGCCGGCGCCTTCTGACCCGATTGCCGCCGGCGAAACGTGCGCGCACTTCGCGCGCACGCTCGTAGCTGCCGACTCATGCCGGCGGCGCATCGGGTTGTTTCCTCAGCGGCCGGCCCACCTTCTCTGCGACGCTCGCCACTTTGCCCAGCAGCCGGCCCGATCGTCCCTTGCGATAGTCCAGCTTGATGTGGCACTCGATCCGGTCACAGTCAGCCGACAGGGCCTCGAAACACTGCCCGACCACGTCCATCACCTGGTCAAACGTCCCCTCGATCAGCGTGCCCATGGCATGACACTCATAATCCAGGCCGCTGCGGTCGATCAAGTCCACGGCCCGGGCCACGTAAGCACTCACGCTCTCACCCTTGTCCAACGGGAAGATGCTCAGTTCCAGCACGACCATGTCCAGGCTCCTGCTTCTGAGTGCGGGCCAATCATACCGTCCATGCTGCCCGCGGCTTACCTTCGCGGGCGGGGGGATCAGCGCCAGGTGTCGTCGGCGAACAGGGTGTCCACGGCGCGGCGGGTGGCCGGC
>CAYXPN010000038.1:0-24539 GCA_964467075.1 uncultured Planctomycetaceae bacterium | reverse complement strand
AGCTTGGCCAGGTCGGCCGGCAGGGCCGCCTCGGACCGGCCTACTGGGGTTTGGTCGGCCGCGGGCGGGATACCCCCCTGTGCGCCGACCGCAGCGCCTGCGGCAGCGCGCGGAACAGCCGATTTCCGTAAGTCATTGCCAGGCAAGGGGTTATCAGGGTCGGTTCGAGTCCTCGTGCGCCCATTCTGGGGGGCCGGTGCCTAATACTACAGCGCAAAGTTCCCCCGAAAGTCAAAATGGGGATATTAGGACATCAAAATGGGTAAATAAGGCGGTCCGTCCGCTTTCCCAAGTTCACATCTGGGTCAACGCTGCGCTGTACTACTAAGCGGGACCAACTAATGTTTGCACGGTGGCTTGGCGGCCGGGTGGCACGCCCAGACCCCCTAGCGATGGGCGTGGGGAGTGCTGCGTGGTCCGGCCACGCCCTTCTGAGGGCGTGCCACCCTGCCGCGGTTGACGCGCATGTGCCCACCTGTGTATGGCACGCGCGTATGGCCGGGCAATGAAGCACGACCGGAAGCGTGTGCCACGGCTTGACCGTGGCCGGGCTGCCAGCCAGACGGCCTCACACGTTCTCTTCGCCTTATCTTTCTGCCATCACGTTACCCCAGGCCGCGACAGGGTATATCCGCTGATTTGTTTCAACGGATTTGAGACTAAACCGGGCTCGCGTTAAGAACTTGGAAAGGTATTACTGCTTCGCTTCGGCGTGAGCCCCGGCCACCCGGGCCTGGGCAACCGGGATTGGGGAGGCAATTCGCTTACAAGCTCTCAAGGCCCGCGTCCGTCATGGCCGCCCATCATTATACTCGGGCTAAGGCGCGAGGCCGTAGAGCAGTTGATATCCCACCCAGAAGATGCCGGCGTCGACCAGCGCGTGGCTCAGCCAGGGACCCACCAGCGAGCGCGTCCGGTCGTAGAGCCAGGCCCAATAGGCCCCACCCACGGCCACGGCCAGCGAAAACCACGCGGCCGCCCACCATGATGCGCGGAAGAACACGCCCAGCAGCAGCGCGTGATGGGCCATGAATCCCAGGCTGGAGATGACCACCGCGGGCCACAGCCTGATCAGGCGCCGAAGCTGGCCGAAGACGAACCAGCGCCAGTAGTACTCCTCCAGCCCGGAATGCGCGGCGCAATAGAACAACCCCAGCACGACGAACCGCCCCAGGGTGTTCACCCCGTAGAAGTCCATGCGCGTGCCGACCACCGCGGCCGCGGCCTGCATCATGGTCGTGGGGCCCAGCCAGAGATGGTAGCCCAGCACCATGGCCGCCGACACCGTGGCCCCGAAGGCCGCGGCCTGGCCCAGGCCCCATCCCGGCGAGGGCTTCTGCGCCCCGCTTGCTTGCACGTCGTCCGATGCTCGTGTTTCACGTGGCGGGCCGGGCACGTCAGCGCCCGCTTCGGGGGCGCGCCGCGCGCCGAAAAACCGGCGCAGCACCACGAACACCCAGAGGAGCGGGAAGACAAACTGCACCAGCTTGCCCGACGAGTAGATCGCGCGCAGCAGGAATCCCTCCTGGGTCCCGGCGGGCAGGAAGTAGGCCGCGGTCACGGCCGAGGGCAGCGCGAGACCGATCCACACACCCAGCCAGCGCGCGGCGTGCGTTCGCTTGCCGTCCATCGCTGCAGGCGCGGCCGTCGCAGTGCGTCTTCGCGTCGTGTGGGGCGCCGATTTGTCCGGCCGGGCCTTCATCCGCTCATCCGAATGGCCTTGCACGATTCTGGGGGGAAAGGTGACAGGCACCTTTTGCCTGAAAGGCCCGAAGGGTGCTTCGCACAAAAGGTGCCGGTCACCTTTTCTTGCACGATTCTGGGACCCCGCGGGTTCATCCAGGTTCCCGGTTTCCGTCGGATGGCGACACACCCGGGGCAGTGGAATCGGCTGCCGGACCCGCGGGCGGCTCCCTCGGCGGACCGGGCCGCGGTGATTCGCGCCGCGGCGGCAGTGGCGAAGTCGGCGGACCGGGCGGCCGACCGCCCGGCGCGCCCGGCGGCGACGTACCCGGTGGCCCAGGCCCAGCCGAAGGCCCGCCCGGATGTCCGTGGGGCGACCGGTGCGGGCCGCGTCCTGGGGACGGCGGGAAGCCCGGCGGCCGTCCGGGTCGGCCCCCGCCAGGGAAGATCGATCCCGGCTCCACCACGCTCAGACGCATCAGATACATGCGCTGCAATTCCCGCTGCATATCCTCGCCGGGCAGATTGAGCAGATGGTCGCGCTGCTGGTCGCTCAGTTCGTTTTCAAAGAAGTCGGCCAACGCCTCGTCGTCGACCAGCGGCACCAGCCCGCTGTGGCGCCCGCGCGAAGTGAACCGCCGGCGCACCGCTTCCCGAATCCAGCCGCCCACGGTCTGCCACTGCTCGACCGGGGTCATGCGTTCCAGCCGGGCGCGTGTCTGGGGCGTGAGGCTGCTGCGCATCTCGGCCAGTTGCTTCTCATCCAGCGGCGGCGGCCCGCCTCCGGGGCGGAACACGCGCCACCGCTGCCACATCAGCCACAGCACCATTCCCCGGCGCATCGCCGGGTTGAGCCGGCCGAGCTGCTCGCGGCGATCCGGGGGCAGGCTGTCGATCAGCTTCGCCTCTTGCTCGGCCGCCTGCTCGTGCATCCAGCGGAACAACCCGGCCAGGTCCTCGGGGCCGGCCTCTCGGGCACGCTGTTGCCGTTCCTCTGCGCGCAGTTGCTTGATCCGGTCGATGCGTTGGTCCAGCTCCAGTTCGGCCAGTTCCGCCCGACGGTAGGCCGGCAGTTCGTCGAGCCAGCGACAGTAGCGGTGCATCACGGCTTCGAGCTCGGCCCGCTCAGGATCAGCGGCCAGAACCTCGCTGAGACGGCGCAAACGCTGCTGCTCGGCCGGGGCGAGCGAGGCGAGCTCCTCGCGGCGGCGGCGCAACAGCTCTTGTTGCGCAGGGTCCATGGCCTCGATCCGGCGGCGGCACTGCTCGAGCAGGTGATGTTCATCTTCTGGTTCGCCGCCCAAAGTGCTGGGAGGCGGCTGCGGCGTCTCGTCGGCCGGCAGTTCGTCGTCCGCAAACAGTCCCTCGCGGTACAGGCTCCGCAAAAGGTCGAGGCTGTCGATCTCGCGGTATTCGGGAAGGCTTTCCAAGAGCGGCAGGTCCTCGAGCAAGCGGCGATCCGCATTCCCGCCGACCAATGCCACGGCCAGGAACCCGGCCAGCCCCGCAGCAACCAGGGCCGCGCCGAACACGATGCGCCGGCCCCACGTCCGCCACATGCGCCGTGCGCGGGAGAGTTCGAACTGCCGGGCCGCCTCGACGGTGACCATCTCGAGGGTGGTGCGGGTGAACTGCGGGGGAGCTTCTTCGCCCTGAAGTTCGTCGAGCAGTTGCCAGGCGCGCTCCAATTGGTGCAAGGTCTGCCGGGCCTCGGGGTCGGTGGCCAGCAGCTCTTCCACCCGGCGCGCGGAAGCTTCGTCCAGCTCGCCGTCGAGGTAGGCGACCAGTTGCTCTTCCAAGGGGGACGCGTTGTCGGAGGTTTGGGACATGTTTATCAATCAGCCAGCCGTCTGTGGATGCCGGTGGATCTACGGTGGGCGGCACGCCCTCAGAAGGGCGTGGTTGTTTTGGCGATACGTATGTATCCAAAGCGTGGCATCGGTAGGGGCGACGCATGCGTCGCCCCTACAGGACGACTTTACGATCGGCAAACCACCACGCCCATCGCGTAGGGCTCTGGGCGTGCCACGCGTCCGTCTGTGTGTGTCGGTATATCAGCGGCAGGCTACCCGCCGTTTCCGCCGGCAGGCCGGTCGCCGTGCTCCAAATACGGTTCGAGCACTTCGCGCAGGTTGCACCGGGCCCGGCACAGCAGCGACTTGACCGCTTTGGCGGAAAGCTCCATCACCTCGGCGATCTCCGCATAACCGAGCCCCTCGAACTTGTTGAGCAACACGGCCAGGCGCTGGCGCTCGCTGAGGGTCTCCAGGGCCATGCGCACGATGTCGCGCATTTCAGCCTTGTCGAGCTGCCGGGCGGGCATCTGGCCGCTGCTGGCCTGCAGCAGGTTTTCCAGGCCGTGGCCGGGCATGGAGCCGCTTTCTCGAGGCCGCAACGTGACCTCGCGGCGACGCGAGCGCGTGCGCAGCGCGTTGGCCGCCACGTTGTTGGCGATGGTAAACAGCCAAGTGGAGAACCGTGCCTCCGGCCTGTAACGCCCGCGCGCTCGATAGACCCGCAGGAACACCTCCTGGGCCAGGTCTTCGGCCTGATCGCGGCTGCCGACCAGGTGGTCCAGCAGATTGACCAGGCGGTCCTGGTAACGGACCACCAGTTGCTCGAAGGCCGCAGCGCTGCCCTCGCGCACCTGCAGCATCAGGCGCACGTCGGGATCGAGGGCGTATCGTCGGGCGGTGGATTCGCTGACCACCACGGCCAATCCCGTTTGAGCAGCCGCCATGCCCCGCCGTGAACATTATGGAGCCTCTTGAATCAGTTTAGCCCGTGCCGCAGTCCGCGGCCACCCGCCCAGGGGTTCCCCACTTCGACTCCGTAATCTTCAACCCCGGCCGAAGCGGCGGGTTTCGCCCCCTCGCCATTCCCGCAATCGCTGGGTGCCACTGCTGGCTTGTCCAGCAGTGCCGAATACACGGTTGGGCAAGCCAACCGTGGCACCCCACAGTCTAGCCGTGTCGGACTACTACGGCTCGGCCGCAAGTTCGTCCCGCGTCTCGCCCCGCGGCCGGGGCCGCAGATACAGCTTGATGGGCACCTCGGCCAGCGGCAGGTGCTGACGAAACACCTTCAACAGATAGCGCCGGTAGGTCTGCGAGAAGGCCCGCGGCCGGCTGCAGAACAGCACCAGCGTGGGCGGCTGAACCGCCACCTGGGTGCCGTAGTAAATCCTGGGCAAACGGTGTCGATACAACGGCGGCGGGTTACGCTCCAGTGCGATGCGCAACACCCGATTCAGCCGGGCGGTGGGCACGCGCCGGCAAGCCTGCTTGAACAGCGCCCGGGCCAGGTTGAGCATGGCCTTGGCGTTCTTGCCCGTGCGCCCGGTGATAAACGCGATGGGCACGTGCGGCATGGTGCGAAACGTGTCGCGAAGCTGGTGGACCCACTGCTCGGTGGGCACGCGCCCGGCCATCAAGTCCCACTTGTTGACCACGAACACGCAGGGCTTGTATTGCTCGGCGATGTAGTTGCAGAGCTGTTTCTCCACCTTGCTGATCGGCTCGGCCGCGTCGAAAAACAACAGCACCACGTCGGCCCGGCGGATGCTCCGTTCGGCGCGATGGGTGCTGTAATAGTCCAGCTCGCTGCGGATCGAGCTGCGCCGCCGGAAACCCGGCGTGTCGATGGCCACAAACGACTTGCCGTCCAGCTCGAAACCCACATCCACGCTGTCCCGCGTGGTGCCCGGCCGCTGGCTGGTGATCATCCGCTCGGTCTGGACCAGCGTGTTGACAAAGGTGCTCTTGCCCGCGTTGCGCCGGCCCACGATGGCCAGCTTCATCTCGGGCTCGGTGGCCGCGTCGGGCTCGGGCACATCCTCGGGCAGTCGGGTGCGAATGGCTTGGAGCAACTCGTCTTTGCCGCGGCGGACCTGCGCGCTGATCTTGACCAGCTCGTAACCGAACCGGTGGAACTCCTCGGCCGCGGCGTCGAGCTTGTCGTGGTCCGCCTTGTTCGCCGCGCAGACCACCGGCGCCTCGACCCGGCGCAGGCGCCGCGCCACTTGCTCGTCCAAGGCCGTCAGCCCGGCTCGCACGTCCACCACGAATAGGATCACGTCGGCCGAGTCGATGGCCATGGCGATCTGCTGCTCGATGTGCGCGTCCAGGTGGTCCTCCTTCCCGGCGCCCATCCCCCCGGTGTCCACCAGCTCCACAAACCGGCCTTCCAGTTCCACCAGATGCGCGAGCCGGTCGCGCGTCACCCCGCTGGTCGGGTCCACGATGGCGATCCGCCGGCCCGCCAGCCAGTTGAATACGCTGGATTTGCCCACGTTCGGACGACCGACGATGACGACCTGGGGGACGGGCATGGGCGGCGTTTCCCTGCGCGGTTCAACACGCGCTTGCACTCGGGGGGCGACCATACGTGCTTCCCGGCGAGCCGGGCACGTGAGTGCCCGGTTCGGGTAGCGTCGCCAGTTGGCACAGTCTTGCGCGACTCGCATCCGGCCGTTTTGTCGTGGCCGTGGAGAACCGCAGGCTCACACCTGCGGCTCGCCATGGCAATGAACTGCCGGTAGCCGGCGCCGGGGCACTTCACTCGGCCAACGTGTTACGGTTCCGCTATCTGCTATTGTCGCTTCCCGCCGAGCGTCCTGCGAGCGGGAGGGGCTTGCCAAGGGCTACTTGCCGGCCGCAGCGCCAGTCCGCCCGACCGCTCCCTGTCGCGCGACGCCGCCTGCCCCTATACTGGCCCGAACAGGCGAAGTATGGCGAAGTATGGCGACAACCATCCCGCGCCGGCCCGCCGTGGGCCCGAGCCGGGACGCTCCGTCAGCTTGCCGCCAGCGCAGCGGGATAAGGAACCATTCACATGGCACGAAAGCAAGCCAGCATATCCCCGAATCGAACGGCCCGGGCTTTGAAGCAACGCCTGGAGGACTTGCAGGCAGCCGGGGTGACGCACATCGGTCGGGCGCCGAGCGGAGGCTGCGGTCCGGAAGCCGCCTCCGCACGCGCTGGGCCGGCCGGCGGTTCGGCTGCTTCGGCCGCTGATCCCGGGGGGCGCGCCGCGGCCCTGGCCGCCATTGCCCGGGAGGTGGCCACCTGTCGGCGGTGTGCGGAGCTGACGGAGAACCGGACGCAGACGGTCTTTGGGGCGGGCAACCCTTGCGCGTCGCTGGTCTTTTGCGGCGAGGGCCCCGGGGCAGAGGAAGACCGCCGGGGCGAGCCGTTCGTAGGCGCCGCCGGCCAGTTGCTCGACCGCATCCTCCAGGCCTGTGGATTTCGGCGCGAGGAGGTCTACATCCTCAATGCGATCAAGTGCCGGCCGCCGAGCAACCGCACGCCGGAGGCTGAAGAGGTGGCCAATTGCCGGCCGTTTCTGGAGCGCCAGCTTGCCGTGCTCCGGCCGGCGTATGTCTGCTGCCTGGGGGCTGTGGGGGCCAAAGCAGTGTTGCAGTCCGGCGAGCCGCTGGGCCGACTGCGCGGTCGCGTACACCAGGTGGGCCAGATACAAGTCGTTTGCACCTACCATCCGGCCTATCTGTTGCGGACCCCTTCGGCCAAGCGGGCCACATGGGAGGACATGAAGCTGCTGTTGCGCGCCATGGGGCGCAACCCACCGCGTGAATGAGCGCGGCGTTGTCTGGCGGGCCGGCTCAGTGCTACCGGGCCCCGGTCGCAACGGCGGGGGGCGTGCCGCGAGAGCGTTTGCGCGGCCGCATCGCGCAATCTGGATGGTGTGCGCAATCTAGGTAATATTGTAACCCTTTGGAAAGTTGGCAAACCGCGCAGATTGCGTGTCGCTCTTGGACCTCGGGGCCGGATTTGATAAAACTCGGCCTTCCCGCGATGCCACGGCTGGGGCCATTCCGGAGGATGTGGATTCTGAGCGCTGCACCAGGGACGGATCCCCGATGAGCAATTTCTATCGAGTCTTGCGCCTGGCGCTGCACTACCGCTGGACCTTTGTGGCCTCGATCGTCTCGGCGCTCGTGGTGGCGGTGTTGTGGGTGGCCAATATCGGCACGATCTACCCCTTCGTCGAGGTGGCCTTCAAGAACCGATCTCTCCAGAACTGGGCCGATCAGCAGATCGCCGCGACCCAGGAGGGCATCGACCAGACGCGGCGCGAGATCGAACGGCTCGAAGCGCAAGGCGACGCGCCCGGGTCCGCCGGGCAATCACACCAGTCGGGGCTTCGTCTGGCTCGACTTCGGCTGGAAGCCGAGCAGGAGGCACTGGAGCGCTATCGCTGGGTGAAGCCCTGGATCGACCGCTACCTGCCCAACGACCCGTTTACCACTTTGTATTGGCTGGCCGCGCTGCTCTTGGTGGGCACGCTGTTGAAGGATGCGTTTGTCATCGGACACAACGTGTTGGTGGCGCGCCTGGCCCAATTGGCCACGTTCGATCTGCGCAACTTGTTCTTCCGGCGCACGCTGCGCATGGACCTGGCCAGTCTGGATGAGGGCGGCAGCGCGGACCTGATGAGCCGGTTCACCCACGACACCGAATGTGTGGCCGCGGGGCTGACCGTGCTGTTCGGCAAGCTGGTGCGCGAGCCGCTGAAGACGGCGACCTGTCTGGCCGGTGCGGCCTGGATTTCCTGGCGCCTGTTGCTGTTGTCCCTGGTCGCGGCCCCGGCGGCCGCCTGGCTGGTGCGCTGGCTGGGGCGCGCGTTGAAACGGGCCAACCGGCGGGCCATGGAAGAGATGGCCCAGCTCTATGCGGTGCTGGAAGAAACGTTTCGCGGCATCAAGATCATCAAGGCCTTCACCGGCGAGTCGCGCCAGCGCCGGCAGTTCCACCGCAGCAGCAAGCGGTTCTACCTGAAGGCCATGAAGATCGCCGTCTACGATTCCCTGGCCCATCCGATGAGCGAGATGTTGGGCATGGTGGCCATCAGCATCTCGCTGCTGGCCGGAGTCTATCTGGTACTCAAGGGCGAAACCCACTTGTTGGGCGTGCGCATGTCGGCCCAGCCGCTGAGTCTAAGCTCCCTGTTGCTCTTCTATGGCCTGTTGGCCGGCGTGGCCGATCCGCTGCGCAAGCTCTCGGACGTGTTCGGCCGCTTGCAGCGGGCCGTGGCCGCCTGCGACCGCATCTATGCGTGCCTGGACCGCCAGCGCCGGGTGCGCGATCCGCTCCGTCCGGTGCCCATCGGTCGCCACCGGCAGGAAATCCGCTTCGATCACGTGTCTTTCGCCTATCGGCCGGATCAGTTGGTGCTCGAAGACATCAATCTGCGCATTCCCTTCGGGCGCACGATCGCCGTGGTGGGGCCCAACGGCTGCGGCAAGAGCACCCTGCTGAGCCTGATCCCGCGCTTCTACGATCCCACCTCCGGCGAGGTCTCGCTGGACGGCGTGCCACTCACCCAGGTGCGGCTGCGCGAGCTGAGGCGCCAGATCGGTCTGGTGACCCAGGAGACGCTGCTGTTCGACACCACGGTGTTCGAGAACATCCGCTACGGCTCGCCCACCGCGGGGCGAGAGGAGGTAATCCGGGCGGCCGAGCAGGCGCACGCGCATCGCTTCATCATCGAGCAACTGCCCGACGGCTACGAGACCACCGTGGGCAGCCTCGGCGGTCGGCTCTCGGGCGGACAGCGCCAGCGGATCGCCCTGGCGCGGGCCATCTTGCGCGATCCGGCCATTGTGCTGTTGGACGAGGCCACCAGCCAGATCGACCTGGAAAGCGAACAGGCCATCCGCGAGGCCCTCGAGCAGTTCGTCAAAGGGCGGACCGTGGTGCTGGTGACCCACCGGCCGGCGGTGCTGGCATTGGCCGAGAGGATCGTCGTTCTGCAAGACGGCCGGATCGCCGACCAGGGCACTCACCAGGAGTTGCTCAGTCGCTGCGCCTTGTATCAGCGGCTCTATCAGGCGCAGTTCGGCACACCAGGGTCCAGTGCGGGCTCGGCCGCGGCGTAGGGGGTGTCTCTGACAAAGGGCTTTTCATCTGTAGTAGCCACCGTCGCCAGACGGTGGGACGACCTCCCTGTTGCCGCGCGTTGGCACGTGGCGGTCCACGCTCTGGCGAGCGTGGCTACCATTAGTCAGACACACGCCAGCCCCGGCTCTGGGCACACCAAGCCCCACTCTTTTTGGGGGGCGTCCGGCGCCGGCTGGCTGCCGAAGGCGCGTCCAAATGGCCGCCGGCGGGCACTGAAGGGGCGTTTCTCGGCCGGGGCTCGCGAGCTGGCACGCCTTTTGCACGACACATCTGGCGTTGAAGAAGCTGCCGGTCGTCCTGAGGCCACTTCGAACAGAAGTCTAGGGGCCGACAGAGAAGAAGGCCGATTCGACAGTCCCCCAACAGGAGGTGCGTGCGACGTTCGAGGCAGAACCGTCGGGAGGCTTCCCGGTTCGAATGTCCCCTCCGGAGCGGAGAAAGTGGCATCCCGACGGGTCGGAAGCTTGCGGCTTCCGAACAGAACAGGCGAGTCGGAGATTGATTGCCCGAGCGATCTCCGGCTCGCCTGTAGCATTTTGCTACAGTATTACGAGCCAAATGTTGCAGAATAATACACCGGCTCTTCCTTCTCCGTGGCTGCCGCTGGCCAGGCTCGACGGGTTTTCCACGCTGAATTCTCCCTGAGGGGCTACTATGTGCGCTACTCTGGGAGGGCAAGCCTCCAGGCGAGCCATATGTGGTCCAATGCCGCCGGCTCGGCCGGAGCCTCGCCCTCCCGCCAATCGGTCACGCGGCAGCGCCTGACTGCCGAGGATTCTCGCGTCTGGAGGCGACAAACCACTACGAGACGATCCGAAAACAGAGTTTGGGTGGCCGTGGCTTACGCCGAAGGGAAGCCACGGACCGGTTTTCCGGGGTTTCGCTACGCTCCAACCCCGGCCACCCAGCCCGCTCGCCGGTTCTCGGATAGCCTCTACATCATGTTGCCAAGTTTGACCGCACCCTGGCGGGTGCGGCGACCGTCGGATTCCAGGACGCCGCTCTGGCGAGCCTGACGACCGTCGGATTTCAGGACGACGCCCTGGCAAGCGTCCCTACGCTCTCAACCACGCCCTTGTCGCGCACGGCGGGGCCTAGGATACTGGCAAGACTTGCCCGACCCGCGCCGTGCCTTGTTCGGCAGCAAGCCTGGGCAAGCCGATCGGCCGGCGCATCAACGGCCTTGCCGCGGGGCCTTCTGTCCCAGTTGCCTCTTGCGCAGTGGTGCTGTTTTGGCGGCCTCGCTTACGCAAACACCCGGCACCCTGCGTCCCATGCTGCGGCTGGCGGCACCTGTGCTGGCCGAGCAGTTCCTGTTGATGCTGGTCGGGTTCTCCGACACGTTGCTGACCGGACACTATCTGGAAAAACCCCACCTGGCGGCCATGAACCTGATGGCCTACGCGCTGTGGCTGACCTACGGGCTGTTCAGCATCGTGGCGATCGGGGCCACGGCCATGGTGGCCCGATTCGTGGGCGCCTCTCGGCTGGGGGCTGCCCGGCGCGTGACCAACCAGGCGCTGGTAATGGGCGGCATGTTGGCTGCCGGGGTGACGCTGGGCGCGGCGCTGGTGTGTCCCCGGATTGGCACGTTGATGCAACTGGAGGGCCCGGCTGCGGGGCTGGCCTCGCAATATCTCTGGTACGTCGTGCCGGTGATCCCGCTGATCATGTGCCAGACGATCGGCATCGCCTGTCTGCGCGGGGCGGGCGACATGGTCTCGGGGCTGATCGTGATGGCGATTCTCAACGCCATCAACGTGGGCGTGAGCTGGCTGCTGGTGCTGGGCCCCGGGCCGCTGCCGAAGCTCGGCTGGGAGGGGATCGCCATCGGCACGATGTGTGGGCACGCGGTGGGCGGTTGCCTGGTGCTGCTCCTGCTGCGCTGCGGACGCGCCGGGCTGCGCCTGCACCGCCGGTGGATGAAGCCGCAGCCGGGGCTGATGCGGCGCATGTTGCGGGTGGGGTTTCCCGGCGGGCTGGACATCCTGTCGATCATCGCCTGTCATCTGTGGTTTGTGTCGGTGATCAACCAATTGGGCGACTTGGCGGCCGGGGCCCACGGCATCGCCATTCGCATCGAGTCGATTGCCTTCCTTTCCGGTGCGGCGTTCCAGGTGTCTGCCACCACGCTGGCCGGCCAGTACCTCGGCGCCGAGGATCCCCGGCGCGCGGGGCGCAGCGTGCTGATGGCCCTCGTGGTGGGCGGCGGGCTGATGAGCGCGGCCGGAGTGGTGTTCTTCACGTGTGCCGAGCCGCTGGCCGGCCTGTTCGTGCGCCCCGGGCAGATGGACGTGGCCCTGCAGGCGGCCCCCCTGTTGCGAATCGTGGCAATGGGCATGCCCGCGCTGGCGCTGACCATGATCCTCAGCGGTGCCCTGCGCGGGGCAGGTGATACGCGCTGGCCGTTGGGGATCAACCTGCTGGGGTTCCTGGCCGTACGCATCCCCGGGGCCTACTGGCTGGCGTTTGAGCAGTTGGTCGTTCCGCTGGGCGGCGGCACACTGGCCGGCTGGGGGCTTGGCGTGGTGGGGGCCTGGTACGCGATGGTCGCCGACCTTTACGTTCGTGCCGCACTGGTCGGCTACCGATTCCTGCACGGCGGCTGGAAACGGGTGAAGGTGTGACCGCGGCCGGAGACGTCAAGTGGGCGGCGGGAGACCCGCCCACAACTGCGTGATCGCGGCCGGGGACACGGCGAGACGGTTGCACGGATGGACGGGCCGGCGGGCTGCAATATCCGCCCCAGGCCCACCACCCCGACAGAGGGAGCCGCAAATCGGTAAGCCAAAGTCGCGAGCCACCGAAGCTGCCTCTTCCGCTGGGGGCACGCTACAATAGAATGCCGGAGTTGCCGGCGTATGTGCCTGCGCCCCGGCGCGGCCCTTTGCGGCGCCGAGCCGGCTGCCAGTCGGCTGGCGTCCGGCCACATCCTGCGGACGGCCGCCCGGGCGGGCGCCCGACTCGAGGCTGCCCGTGTCCCGCGGGACCGCAGGACGTAGGGTGGCTGCTTGCAGCCACGCAGCTTCGCTCCGTGCGTGCAGAGCACGCACCCTACGGACTTCGCTCCGTGCGTGCAGAGCACGCACCCTACGGACTTCGCTCCGTGCGTGCAGAGCACGCACCTACGGACACGAGGGGCCCGGCGCCCGCGGGACGGAAGCGGCAAGTCAAAACAGCCGAACGAAGTCGAGACAGCGCATGTACTGGGTTTGGGCGATTCTGTTGCTGGTCTTGGGCATCGGCCTGGCCGTTCTCGAATTGTTCATTCCCTCGGCGGGCATTCTCTGCGTTCTGGCCGCGGCCTCGGTGGTGGGGGCGGTGATCATGGGCTTCCGCCAAGGCCCGATCATGGGTTTCAGCATCCTGGTCGCCGCGGTGGTCGGTCTGCCGGCCATGCTGGTGCTGGCCCTGAAGTACTGGCCGCGCACCGCCATGGGGCGCCGGGTGCTGCTGGCCGCCCCGAAAAGCGAAGAGGTCTTGCCGGACGATCCCAGCTTGCGGGCACTCAAGGCCATGGTCGGCCGGGTAGGTCGCGCGAAGTCCAGAATGCTGCCTGCCGGTATCATTTCGATCGACGGACGTACGATCGATGCGCTGAGCGAGGGCACGCCGATCGACCCTGGCCAGGCCGTGCGCGTGATCGAGGTGCGCGGCAATCGTGTGGTGGTCCGGCGCGTGGAGGAAGAAACCCCCTCCCAATCGGCCGAGAACCCGCTGGAACGCCCCATCAACAGCGTGGTGCCCGACCCGTTCGAGGAAGAATCTCCCCCGGCTTGACAGCATTTCGCTCACCGGGTAAACAGGGGGCGTCTGGACGTGCAAGTGCCGGCGGTCGGCGCCGCTGGCTCCTGGTTCGGCTTGGTCTGCCCGAGATGGAGAAGAGAGGACCCGCCATGATCCTCCTGGCCCAAATGGAGACGCTCCTGGCCCAAATGGATTGGGGATCGATCGGCCCGGGCGTGCTGATCGTGGTCGCCCTGGTCATCGTGTTGATTCTGCTGATCGGCTTGGCCGTGCTGGCCCGTTATTTCGGCCTGTGGATTCTGGCCAAGACCACGGGCACGGGCATTACGATCTTCGACCTGTTGGGCATGACCTTCCGCAAGGTCAACCCCGGCGTGATCGTGCGCAGCAAGATCATGGCCGTGCAGGCGGGGATCGGCGACGAGCACGGGGTCACGTCCAAGGGGCTGGAGGCCCACTACCTGGCCGGCGGCAATGTGCCGCTGGTGGTGCGCGCCTTGATTGCGGCACACAAGGCCAAGATCGACCTGGATTTCAAGCTGGCCGCGGCCATTGATCTGGCCGGGCGCAATGTGTTTGAGGCCGTCCGAACCAGCGTGTATCCCAAGGTGATCGACTGCCCGGTCCGTGGCAGCGGCAAGGCCTCGCTCGACGGCGTGGCCAAGAACGGCATCCAGTTGAAGGTCAAGGTCCGGGTCACGGTGCGGGCCAATCTACGCCAATTGATCGGCGGGGCTTCGGAAGAGACGATCGTGGCCCGGGTGGGCGAGGGGATCGTCAGCGTGATCGGCTCGGCCGAAACGCATTTGGACGTGCTGGAAAACCCCGATCGCATCTCCAAGACCGTGCTCAGCCGCCGGCTGGATTCGCAGACGGCCTTCGAAATCGTCTCGATCGACATCGCGGATATCGACGTAGGCGAGAACATCGGCGCCGGCCTGGCCGCGGAACAGGCCGAAGCGGACATGCGCGTCTGGCGGGCCAAGGCCGAACAACGTCGCGCCATGGCCGTGGCCGAAGAACAAGAGAACATCGCGCTGATCGAGGAGAATCGGGCCAGGGTGGTCGAGGCCGAGGCCGAAGTGCCCAAGGCCATTGCCCAGGCCTTCCGCGAGGGGACCCTGGGGATCATGGACTATTACCGGCTGCGCAACGTGCAGGCCGATACCGAGATGCGCACGGCCATCGCCGGTGGAGGCGTGACCGGTGCACGCGGCGCCGGCTCCGCGGCATAGGCTTCAGCCGAACAGGGATACGCTGCGCTGGATGAGGAGACGACCGATGCCCTTCCCATCAGGCGCTCCGGTTGTGCTTTCCAGCGCCCCGGTGCTGTGGGGCGTGGACCTGGGCGACGTGATCACGGTGATCGTCGTGCTGGCGATCATCGTGATGTCGGGACTCGTGCAACTGTTGGGCAAGGGCAAAGAAGCCCAACAGCCGGGCCGGCGCAGGCCGCGACCCGGCCGAGCAATGCGCGCCGGTCAACCCCGCGGCGCAGCGCGGCCTGCAGCGGGCGGGGGAGTGGACGACGAGATCGCCGACTTCCTGCGCCGGGCCGCGCAGCGGCGCAAACCCCCGCCGGCCCAGGGCCCGGCGCCCCCCAGGCCGGCCGCGGCGCCTCGTGCGGCACCGCAGGGCAGAGTGATGGCCGAGGTGGTGGCCGAACCCGTGCGACGCGTGCCGGGCGCCGAGCAGGCACGCGTCCATTTGGACATTTCGGACATGGCCCAAGAGGCAGACCGACTGGGCGCCGACGTGGCGCGCACCGATCGCGAATTCGAGCAACACCTGGCGGCAGCCTTTGGGCCCGGGCTGAGTGCCCTTGACCAGCCGCTTGTCCAAGTCGCCCCAACCGGCGATCAGGCCGCCCGCGGCGCCGGCCCGCCGGCCGGCCCGTCCCTTCCAGTCACCACGGCCGCGGGCCTGGCTGCGCTGCTGGCCGATACGAACAACGCGCGCCTGGCCATCGTGCTCAACGAGATTCTCACGCGGCCGGAAGAACGGTGGAGATAAGGCGACATCTGCGGTCCGTGCGAACCATACGGACACGTCCGGCTTGTTGCCCGCGACGGCGTTCGGTCGTCTCTTCGTTCGCCTCGGGCCGCGCATGGAGTTCTTCACACCGTCAGCTTTCGCCGTCAAGCCGCATGATTTCGTACGTAAGCGAGGCCGTTCGGCAACTCAGTCTGCCATTGCTTCGCCAGAAGCAGTGCCTCGGCGGCGGCGCCACTGCTTGCCCGGCGGGCAAGCAGTGGCACACGGTCGTTCTCCAGCCGAGCCTGGGGCCGATTCTCAGACACCCTCACTCAGCGCGCAACGTTTCACCCATAACACCCAACAGGACGGACGACCATGAGCATCCAACAAGCAACGCCCGGCCGCACGCGCATCGGCTGGATCGGCACCGGGGTGATGGGCCACAGCATGTGCGGCCATCTGCTCAAGGCCGGCTTTACAGCCACCCTGTTTAACCGGACCCGTGAGAAAGCCGAGCCGCTGCTGGCGGCTGGGGCCGACTGGGCCGACACTCCCTGCGCCGTGGCCGAGGCCGCGGACGTAGTGTTCACTATCGTGGGCTTTCCGAACGACGTGCGCGAGGTGATCTTGGGCGCCGACGGTGTGCTGGCAGGCTGCCGCCCGGGCAGCATTATCGTGGACATGACGACCAGTGAGCCCTCGCTGGCCCAGCAGATCGCCCGCCAGGCCGAGGCCCGCGGGGTCCACGCGGTCGATGCGCCGGTCTCCGGCGGAGACATCGGCGCGCGCGAAGCGCGGCTCTCGATCATGGTCGGCGGCGGCAGAGAGGCCGTCGAAGCGGTGATGCCGTGTTTTCAGGCCATGGGCAAGACCGTCGTCCACCAGGGCGGACCCGGCGCCGGGCAACATACCAAGATGGTCAACCAGGTGCTGATCGCCACCAACATGATCGGCGTGTGCGAGGCCCTGTTGTATGGCTACCGCGCAGGGCTCGACCTGGAAACCGTGATGCAGTCGGTGGCCTCCGGCGCAGCGGGAAGCTGGTCGCTGGCCAACCTCGGGCCGCGGATCATCCAGAACAACTTCGACCCCGGTTTCTTCGTCGAGCATTTCATCAAGGACATGGGCATCGCCCTGGCCGAAGCCCGACGCTTGGGCCTCTCGCTGCCGGGCCTGGCACTGGCCGAACAGCTCTACCTGGCCGTCAAGGCCCAAGGACACGGCCGGCTGGGCACCCACGCCCTGATGCTGGCCCTGGCCCGACTGTCGGACATCGACTGGCCGTCGCGCTGACCCCCCGAGACGTTTGCCGGGCCTCCGCAGCCATGATGTCCGCACCCCGCTCCCGGGCCCCAGGGCCGGCCACAAACTGCTTGCCCGCGGCCGGGCCCAGGCAACAATAGTATCACCATGGATTCGATCTATCTCGACCACAACGCCACCACTCCCATCCACCCGGACGTGGTCGAGGCCATGCGCCTCTGCGACAGCCAGGCCCTGGCCAATCCGGCCAGCCAGCACCGCCCCGGCCAGCAGGCCCGAAAGCTGCTCGAAGACACCCGCCAGCGCATCGCCGAAATCCTCGACGCCGAACTCGACGGGCCCGAAGCCGACCGGCTCATCTTCACCGGCAGCGCCACCCAGGCCAACAACCTGGCCATCCTGGGCATCGCGCGGGCCCGCGGCCCGCAACCAGGCCAGGTGATCATCTCGGGAGTGGAACACAGCAGCGTGATCGAACCGGCCGAACACCTCTTGGAACGCGGCTGGGACTATGACGGCATTCCGGTGACTCCCCAGGGCGTGGTGCGCGCGGACATGCTCTCCGGGCTGCTGACAGACAAGGCCCGGCTGGTCAGCGTCACGCTGGGCAACCACGAGACGGGCGTGCTCCAGCCCGTGGGCCGGCTGGCCGAGATGTGCAACCAGGCGGGCGTGCCGCTGCACACGGACGCCGTGCAGGTGGTGGGCAAGTTGCCGGTGAGCTTCCGCGGCCTGGGCGTGGGGGCGATGACGATCGCGGCCCACAAGTTCCGCGGCCCGGTGGGCATCGGCGCGTTGATCCTGCGCCATGATGTGAAGATCGAGCCGCTCACCTTCGGCGGGCCGCATGAACAGGCGCTCTGGCCGGGCACCCAGGCCGTGGCCCTGGCGGTGGGCATGTGTACGGCGCTGGAGCTTTGGCAGCGCGACCACGAGGCCCATCTGCGTCATCTGGCCGCACTGCGGGATCGTTTCGAAGCCGGCCTGCGCGCCGCTGCGCCCGAGGTCATGATCCACGGCAGCGCCGCCGAGCGCCTGCCGCAGACCAGCAGTGTGGCCTTCCCGGGCGTGGACGCCCAGATGATGCTCTTGGCCCTGGACAGCGCCGGGGTGGCCTGCTCGGTGGGGGCGGCTTGTTCGAGCGGCTCGACCGAGCTGTCGCCCACGCTGCGGGCCATGGGCCTGCCGACCGAGGTGGTGGCGGCCTCGCTGCGCTTCAGTTTCGGGGCCACCAACACGCTAGAAGAGATCGACGAGGCGGTGCGCCGCATCCTGCACGTATACGGCCAACTGCGCACATGAGGCGCCCCGGGCCTCGGTCCACTGCTCACGGCGCGCTTCGTTGGCCGCCAAACCCTTCTTCCTCTCGGACAACCCGGCGTGAAAGTCCTTCATCTGGTGGCCGGTGCGGGCGGCATGTATTGCGGCAGTTGCCTGCACGGCAACACGGCGGTGGCTGCGCTGCGCCGGGCGGGTGTGGACGCCGTGCTGCTGCCGCTCTACACGCCGCTGAGGACCGAGGGGCCGGACACGAGCCTGCCCCGGGTGGCCATGGGCGGGATCAACGTCTACCTGCAACAGCACGTTGCGCCGTTTCGCCATACGCCGTGGATCGTGGACCGGCTGTTTGATTGGCGTCCGTTGCTGCGCCTGGCGGCGCGCTTCGGCGCGGCCACTCGCCCCGAGCGCCTGGCCGCGCTGACCGTCTCCATGCTCCGCGGAGAAGAGGGCCGGCAGCGCAAGGAGCTTGAAAAGCTGGTCCAGCAGATCGGCACGGAGATTCGGCCGGACCTGGTCCACCTGAACAACGCGCTTCTGGCCGGCGCGATCCGGCCGCTGGTCCGGCGGCTGGGCCTGCCGGTCGTCTGCACGCTGGCCGGCGAGGACGCCTTCCTGGCACGCATCCCCGAGCCCTGGCAGGCAGAGGCCCTCGGCCTGCTGCGCGAGCGCCTGGCCGAGCTGGCCGCAGCGGTGGCCTTCAACCGCGACTATGCGGCCCGCGCCGCCGCACTGTTCGGCCTGGATGAGCAGCAGGTTGCCGTGATCCCGCCGGGGATCGAGTTGGAGAAAGCCGAAGCGCCCGAGCTCGGCCGGTTCCCCGGTGCTGCCCAGCGTCCCGACTTGGCCGAGCACAGCGACCCGCAGGGTGGCCGGGGCTGGAACGAAGTGAAGCCCCGGGAAGTCATACGGCAGGGTGGCCGGGGCTGGAACGAAGTGAAGCCCCGGGAAGTCATGCGGCAGGGTGGCCGGGGCTGGAACGAAGTGAAGCCCCGGGAAGTCATACGTTTGCAAGTTCCAAAGATCGGCTTTCTTGCCCGCGTCTGCCCCGACAAGGGACTGGACCTGCTGGTCGAGGCCGCGGGCCTGCTGGCCGAGGACCGGGGGTTGCCGGCCTTTCGCCTCTCCGCGGCCGGCTACTTGCACCCGGCCGATCGTCCCTACTTGAAACAAATCCAGCGGCGCGCGGCCTCGTGCGGCCTGGCCGACCGGTTCGAGTACGTGGGCGAGCTGGACGCCGCGGGCAAGGCCGGCTTCCTGGCCTCGCTCGACGTGTTCGCCCTGCCCACACGCTGGCCCGAGAGCAAGGGGCTGCCCGTGCTGGAGGCCTGGGCTGCGGGAGTGCCGGTGGTTGTGCCCGGCCACGGCACGTTTCCCGAGTGGATCGAGCAACACCGCGGGGGGCTGCTCTTTGCGCCGGACGACGCGGGAGAGCTGGCCGCGGGGCTGCGGCGTCTGCTGGGCGATGCAGCGCTGCGCCGTGAATTGGGCGGGCAGGGTTGGCAGGCCGTGCGGGGCGAGTATCATGCACAGAAGATGGCCGAGCGGACCTTGGCGCTCTATCGGCGCGTGCTCGGCGACCCAAACACGTGACCGGCCGAGCAAGGCGCCGTGCCAAACAGTAGCCACGCTCGCCAGAGCGTGGACGGCAAGCGCCGCGGCTTGGACCCTTTGCTCGCTGTCTGGCGACGGCGGTTACCTCGAGAAACGAAGCACGCTGTTACCCAAACCACCCATCGGGCAAGCTCAGCGGCGCGGAAACCACCCGCCCTGCAGCACTTTGTCAGGCCGGCACTTCCACGTAGTCCACGACGCTTGATGGTTGGGGCACGGGAAGGCCGTCCTCGCGCAACCCCTGGATGTGAACTTCGATCGCCTCCCGCAGCCGGCCCTCCGCCTCCTCGACGGTGGCGCCGGTTGCCACGCAGCCGGGCAAATCGGGAACGTACGCCGCGTAGTTCGACTTGGCTTTCTCCACAACGATCGCATATCGTCTCATGGCCGCTTCACTCCTTCAGCCCTGCCTGTTTAAGGATACTCTCAAGCGTCCCGCGTGGCAACTCATCACTCAATTTGCCGGAGACCGTGACCCGGCCGGGTTTGGTGGGGTGCTTGAACTGACGATGGCCGTCGCGGCTCCGTACGCGGTACCAGCCGTCGTTGCTCAGGAGCTTCAACACCTGACGGATTTTCATGCACCCCAAGATAGCAGATGACTCACACTGCGAACAGCTTATGCCCCCATGTCCTATCTGGCTCGATTGACCGTGCAACTGGCAGCCGGGGTCCAAGCCCTGCCGCAGGAGCTGCTCCAGCGACAGGCCGCCTGGCTCCGCGCAGCCCAGAACGCCGACGGCGGGTTTTCCGGCCGGGCGGGTCCGAGCGACGTGTACTACACGAGCTTCGGCTTGCGCGCGCTGTTGCTGGTCGGGGCCCTGGACGAGTCTCGGGCGCAATCCGCGGCGCGGTTTCTGCGCGGCTGGCTCCAAGAGAAAAGCGCGGCCGCAGGCGGCGCTGAGGCGGATGAGCCTGGGCAGGCGCGTGCCGAACGGCCGATGGTGCGCATTCCCATGCCGGAGCTGGCCTCGCTGGTCCTCTCGGCAGCTACGATCGAAGCGATCCTCGGGGCGGAAGCGGCGCGCGAACTGGTGGAACTGGATTTAGCCGGCCTGGTCGCCGCGCGCCTGGACTCCCTGCGCCGCGGCGACGGCGGATTCGCCGGCACCGACCGCAGCCGCTCGAGCAGCACCTACCACACGTTTCTGGCCGTGGTCTGTGGCCGGCAGCTCGAAATTCCGCCGGCCCGGCCCGAGGCGATCGTCGAGCTGGTGCGCGCGCGCCAGCGACCCGACGGCGGCTTTGCAGAGACCGCCTCCGCACGCCTCAGCGGCACCAATCCCACTGCGGCCGCGGTGGCCGTGCTGCGGGCCATCGAGGCGCTGGATCCATCGGCCGGTCAGCAGGCTGCGGGCTTCCTGGCCGGCATGCAGGCGTCCGACGGTGGCTGGCGTGCCCACGGTCGCATTCCATTGGCCGATCTGCTGAGCACGTTCAGCGCGCTGGTGGCGCTGAGGGACCTGGAGTCATGGGATGCAGCGGATGCCGCGGCAGCCGCGCGGTTTGCGGCCGCGCTGGAGTGTCCTGGCGGCGGCTTTCGCGGAGTAGCGATTGAAGAGACCGCGGACGTGGAATACACGTTCTATGGCCTGGGCACTCTGGCCTTGCTGAGAACCCACGCGACATCCGAACGTTCCGAGCCTTCGGATACATAGGCCTTGTTTTGCGCTGCTCGACAAACAGTGTGCGCTGGGATACTAATGGAGAAACTCGTTTAACGGCTAGCCGAAGGCGCCGGCGGGCCTGGGTGCGCCGGGGTTAAGCGCGTAGGGTGGGTCAAGCCGAAGCGCGTAGGGTGGGTCAAGCCGAAGGCGCAGACCCACCATTTTGCCTTGTCGGTGGGTCTCGCTATCGCTCGACCCACCTTACAGCCTACAGCCTCGTTTAACGGCTAGCCGAAGGCGCCGGTGTGATTCAAGGCGCCAGCGTGATGGACACAGTCGCCTGCGGCTCGCCGTTAAACGAGATGGAGGCGCCGATGCGATAGGGCGAGGAGCAACAGTCCGACACACCTAACAAGGCGCGTCCGGCTACTAGCGTTTTGCAGTAGAGCCCAGACCGCGAGAGCCGTGATCCCCACGTCCAGACTGCCGGTGGAACATGTCCAACTTGTTCGTGGAAAACGTCTCCAAGCAGTATCCCACGCGCGCCGAGCCGCTCGAGGTGCTCCGGCGGGTGTCGCTGGAGCTTCACTCCGGCGAGAACGCGGCCGTGGTCGGACCGAGCGGGTCGGGCAAGAGCACCCTGTTGAGCATCATCGGCACCCTGGAGCCGCCCAGCTCGGGCCGCGTGCTGCTCGGCCGAGAGAATCCTGCCGAGCTGGACCAGCGCCGGCTGGCCGCGTTTCGCAACTGCAAGCTGGGCTTTGTCTTCCAGGAACACTACCTGCTGCCGCAGTGCTCCGTGCTCGAAAACGTGCTCGTGCCCACGATCGCCGCGGGCCGGACCACGCCCGAGATGGTCGCGCGGGCAAGGCGACTGCTCGAGCGCGTGGGCCTGGGCGAGCGCCTGGACCACCGGCCGGCCGAGCTCTCGGGCGGCGAGCGCCAGCGTGCCGCATTGGCCCGGGCCTTGATCCTGCGGCCCGAGCTGCTCTTGGCCGACGAGCCCACCGGCAACCTGGACCGCACCACAGCCGATCGCGTGGGTCGGCTGCTGCTGGAACTGCAAGAGCAGGAGCAAATGATGCTCATCGTGGCCACCCACAGCCAGCGCCTGGCCGGGTTGATGAGCCGGCGCATGGAACTGGATGAAGGGGTGCTCAAGCCCATGGAAGATTGATCGGCACAAGATGACCTTCCTGCGACTGATCTTCAGATCGCTCCTGTACCACTGGCGGGTCAACCTGGCCGCAGTGGCGGCCGTGGCCGCGGGCACCGCGGTGTTGACCGGCGCGCTCTTGGTAGGCGACTCGATGCGCGCCAGCCTGCGCCGGCTCACCCTGGAGCGGCTCGGGCACATCGACGAAGCGCTCCTGGCCGACAGCTTCTTCCGCGCCGAGTTGGCCGACGAGCTGACCGCCCATCCCGAGTTCTCCAGCTACTTCACCCAGGCCGTGCCCGCCATCCTGCTGCGAGCAAGCGTTTCGGCCGAACTGGAGGTCGAGCAGCGCTGGTCGCCTGCCGAGCCGTTTCTGACCGGGCGAACGCACGCCTGGGACTCTCCCTTGCCCACCAGCGGGCGCGTGCTCGACGGCACCCTGACCCTCGCAGCCCGGGGAGCGTTTGACGGCAACCAGCCGCAGGTGACCTTGTCAATCGGCGCGTTGAGCGTGAAGCTTTTCGGTACAGACGTCGGCGCAAACGCCGGTGCGGAACAGTCCCCCGGCGCTTCGCAGCAGGAAGACCAGGATACCGCACCGCTTGCCTGGCAACACACCGCAGAGCCCGGGCCACATCAGTCCACGGCCACGCTCGTGCTGCCGGGCAGGACCATCGAGCGCTTGGCCGAAGCGGGCCGGTTGCCTTGGCGCGTGGGTGTGGACGCGGGAGCGGAGCGGGTCGAAGCGCTCGAACTGAAGCTGGTCTTGCGCGTGGGTGTCCAAGCGAACCGGGTGCAGGTAATCGGTTGCGACGAGCGGTTCTGGAAGTTGGGCTCGGGCCGGCCCGGCACTTTGCCCGACGGCAATCAGGTCGTGGTCAACCGCGCGCTGGCCGAGCGATTGCGCGTTCGGGCGGGCGCGCGCGAGTGGGGCGTCGAGCCGGGGGCCCGGCTCGTCGCGCGCCTGCCGCGGCCCGGGGCCATTCCCGCGGAAAGCATGCTGGGACGCAAGCAGCAGACCGTGCGCTCGGTGCCGCTGGTCTTGGGCGAGGTGATCCCGACCGAGGGCCTGGGCCGGTTTGTCCTGCGCCCCACGCAGCACTTGCCGCTCTGTGTGTTCGTCTCGCTCAGCCAGTTGCAGCGGCGCCTGGAGCAGCCCGGCGGGGCCAACGCCCTGTTGGTGGCCGGGCCCACGCCCGACGCACCAATGCCGGGGGCCCACGAGGCGCTCGAGGCCATGTTCGAGCCGGAACTGTCCGATCTGGGCATCTCGGTCCACGAGACCGAGCAGGGCTACTTCAACATCACCTCCGACCGCATGCTGCTGAGCCCCGCGGCCGAGGCGGCGATCCTCGATGCCCTGGGTGGATTGCGCGTGCAGCCGGCGTTGACTTATCTGGCCAACACGCTCTCGTGCCGCGGGCGCGAGATTCCCTATTCGACGGTGACGGCCGTCGAGCTTGCGGACCAGGCGCCGCTCGGCCCCTTGGTCGATCCCCAGGGCCGGCCCATCGCGCCGCTTTCCGGCGACCAGATCGTCTTGAACCAGTGGGCGGCCGAGCAGTTGGAAGCAGCGCCCGGCGACCGGATCGAGCTAAGCTACTTCGAGCCGGAGACCACCGCCGGCCGGTTTGTCGAACGCACGCGCGGCTTTACCCTGGCCGCGGTGGCCCGGCTGGAAGGCCCCGCGGCCGATCCCCACTTCACACCCGAGGTGCCCGGCGTGACCGACCGGCTGGACATGGGCGACTGGGATCCGCCGTTTCCCTTCGATGCCCGGCGTATCCGCCCGGCTGACGAGGAGTATTGGGAGCAGCATCGGGCCACGCCCAAGGCGTTCGTGGCGCTCAAGACCGGGCGCGGGCTTTGGGGCAGCCGATTCGGGCACACCACGTCGATCCGCGTGCCGCGGCAGCAAGGCGTGAGCCTCGACTCGCTCCGCGCCCGATTGAAACTCGACCCCGCGGCATTCGGCTTGTCGTTTCAGCCGGTCAAGCAGCAGGGACTCGAGGCGGCCCGGGGCACCACTTCGTTCAGTGTGTTGTTCCTGGCGTTCAGTTTTTTTGTGATCGTGGCCGCGGTGATGCTGGTGGGGCTGTTGTTCGTGCTGGGGGTCGAGCAGCGCGCCAGCCAGGTGGGCATCCTGCTGGCCGTGGGATGGTCGCCGCGCCGGGTCGGGCGCGTGCTGTTAGCCGAGGGACTGCTGGTGGGCCTGTTGGGCAGTCTGCTGGGAGTGCCCGCGGGAGTCGGCTACGCCGCGCTGATGCTCTGGGGACTGCGCACGTGGTGGCTGGC
>CAYXPN010000037.1:2973-24616 GCA_964467075.1 uncultured Planctomycetaceae bacterium | reverse complement strand
TGGGGGGTGCAGGATTCGAACCTGCGAAGGCAGTGCCATCAGATTTACAGTCTGACCCCTTTGACCGCTCGGGAAACCCCCCGCGTCAAGCCGCCACAACCGATCCCTGGAGCCGTCCTTCGAAGCAAAGCCCTTTCATACCCTCGCCCGAACTCCGCCCGGCCACTCCCGGGGGCCTTTGCTTTCCAGGGGGTTCCCTGGGGAAGCTAGCGGAGGGACTTGAACCCACAACCTGCTGATTACAAATCAGCCGCTCTGCCGATTGAGCTACGCTAGCCCGGCGCGCCGACCGCAAACCGTCTAATATACCCAACCTTCTGCACCACGCAAGCCGGATGGGAACCATTCCCGCCAGCCCAGCCCGGACACACCTGCCCACTCGCCGCCCACCCCCTTGCGTGACGAGGCAGACGGCTCAGCCGAGAATACCTCCGGCTGCCCGGGCCCGAAGGCCAAGCTGGCACCCACTAGACGTAGTGTAGCGGTCGGCCCCAAAAGAGCAATACCGACATCGGCACCCAGGTCCGCCGCCCAGCGCCCCGCTGAGCCGCAACAGGCCACGCCAGACGCGTGAACCCCGCCAAGGTCGCACGCCGGCCGGGCGGACCAAGGGACCACCCGAAAACACGGTTTGAGCGGCCGTGGCTGGACTGACGGGAAGCCACGGACCGGTTTTTCGGGGGTTTGGCTACGCTCCAACCCCGGCCACCCAGTTGCACGACGGTTTTCCGATAGCCTCCCAGGCAGGCGATTTCGCGGCAAGACTGCCGGCATGGGTAATCCCGGTACTCCACCACGCGCTGGTCGGGCCCCGCGAGGCGGATCAACTCGGCAGATCGATCCTCTCTTCTTCGGCTGCCTTGCGCAGTTTGCCCAGAGCCCGGGCCTCGATCTGTCGGACCCGTTCCTTGGTGATCCCCAGTTCGGCTCCCACCTCCTTGAGCGTGAGCGGCTCGCGCCCCCGCTCCAGGCCGAATCGCCGCACAATGATCTTCTGCTCGCGGTCGTCGAGCCGTGCGAGGATTCGTTCGACCTGGGCCTCGCGCATAAGCTGGGCCGCCTCCAGCTCAAGCTGGTCGGTCCGTTCGTCTTGGGTGGCGTTGAACAGCTCGCCGAGACTGGTGCGGAACCGTTCCTGCTGGCGGTGCTCGTCGGGGATGGTGCGGGCGAAGTTCTTCATGATCGCCCAGGTGGCGTAGGTGCTGAACTTGTTGCCGCGGCCGTAGTCGAATTTCTCCGCGGCACGGATCAGCGACATATTGCCGTCGCTGACGAGCTCGAAGAAGTTCTCCCGCGGCCCCACGTGCCGCTTGGCGATGGAGACCACCAGGCGCAGATTCGCGCGCACGATCTGGTTCTTGGTCTCCACGGCCTCGTCGTAGAGACGCTCGATCTGGTCCATCAGCCGGACCTTCGGGCAGGCCGGATCGAGCCGTGCCCGCAGCCTGGCTGCCTTGTACTTCAAGTAGTTCATCTTGCGGAACAAGTGGACCTCCTGCTCGCGGGAAAGCAGGGGCACCTCATACAGGCTGGCCAAATAGGGCGGCAGGCCGGCGGGCAGTCGCGCCTTGCGGGGCGGTTCGGGGCTCTCGGGCGGCGGCCCCAGGACGTCGCGTTCCCGCCGCTTGGTCCGAATCCGTTCGAACTCCTCATTGGGGATGTAGTCCAGCGGAAGCTCCATGATCCGCTGCGCACGCACTTCCTTGATCACCCGGTAGATCGTCGAACGCGTGCGGCAAAATCGCTCGGCCAGCGACTCGACGCTCTCGCCGCGGTGATACAACTGGTAGATGCGCTGCTTGGTCTCGGGTCGCATGGGGCCGTGATGTTCAGGAAAAACGGCGACCTCCGGATGCTCGCGGTCGAAGTGCTTGAGCGTATAGCGAATGGTCTCCGGACTGCGGCCTGTCATGCGTGCCAGGCGCTTGGTCACCTCCGAGGGGGACGCACCGGCCCGGGCCAGCCGGCGCGCGCGGCTGACGATGCCGGCCTTCTCGTCCGACGTAAGCTGGCTGAACTGCGTGCCCCGGCGGATGCGCTCGGGGTTCTCGGCCACGAATCGCTCCACCGAGCTTTGCAGGAAGCCCACGCGCTTGCGCCCGTCGAACACGAACCGCCGGCTCACCAGCCCCCTGGCACGCCATCGCGAGATGGTCTTGGTCGACACGTTGAACTGCCGGGCCAACTGCTCGATCGTCAGCACGCGCTGGCCGGCCGCCTCGGCGGGCATCTCCGCGGCCTCGGAAACGTCTTCGACAAACAGGCGCAGGTCGTGCAGCGCCTCGCGGCCCGACAGCAGCAGGTTGCGGTGCGTCTCCGGCCGGAAGTTGGTGATTCGGTAGCAGACATACCCGTAGGTGTACTTCGCCTGCGGATCGAGTTCGCCCAAGAGCCGCTCGGCCTGGTCGGCCTGCTCGATCTTTCGCTCCCGGGGTGCAAAACGAACCTGCTGGTCGCGCAGTTGCCGGATTACCGGGTTCAGGTAGTCACTGTGCATGTCAAACCCCTCGGCATTTTCCTTGGCGGGCCGTTCAGCCCCAGGGGTGCCAATCTGTCGTCTACCCGCGACTGTTTGGCTCGGCACCGCCTGGAATGTGTGCGTATCTCAAATGCCCCAAGCGATAACGCCCCTGAGTATACCCTGGCCCCCGAATTTTTGACAGCCCAATCTTGCAAAAATGTCCGTTGTTCCGCAAAGTCGCAGGTTACGCGGCCGCAGTGCCGGTCCGAACCACCCGATATGAGGCCTTGCGACGCCGTATGCCAGCCGTTCTGTTCGCCAAACTGGCCCCACCCCGGCTACTGGCTTGCACGCACCATCGCCCTGCCGCCCGCCAGGGGGCCGGCCGTCTATCCTCGCACATTACGTTCCTACGCAGCTTTGATCGTGTTTGGATGCCGGATATTCGTCAGAATCCGGTTAAACCCCGGTAAAAGCCGCTCGGTCCGCGCCGGCGACACGTTGTCCCGGTCTCGGTCAAACCCACGGTCCGTCGCTTCGCTCCCCCCCCATTCTGCCCAACGCACAGGTCGCCAGGAATTTAGACGCATTTGTCTGACAATAAGTTACACCGATTCCGGGCGAATCCGGCGCGAAGTTGCCCCGATTCCCGCCAATTCCGGCCCGATACCCGGGGAACCCCCGCCCGGCCCCACCGCAGGGAGGGGCTTTCACAGGATTTCTGCGCGGCGATTCCTGCTTGTCAACAAGCCCCCCCTTCTTCCGCGTGGTGCGCGCCAGCGCCCGCGCAGCTCGGACCCAGATTCCCGGCAAACCCGGTTTTTCCCGTAGGGGCCGCCCTTTCCGGTCAATTCCAACCGTCCCACGGTCCGATCTAGCGACAGCGCCCCCCCTGCGCTCGCAGGGCAGGCGTCTGTCGGGCCCCGGACGGCCAACCGCGTGCCCGAGGCCCCGCAAAGGCGACCGGTCACGGCCGAAGACCAGCGAGAGCGACCAATCCGCCACAAACCGCCACAAATAAGAGATAAGGGATCCTCCGATGCGAGCCGTTCGCTTGCTCCCCTTTGCACCAGTCCCGTGCGCCGGCCATTTGGTTTCTCTGTGCCTGGTCTGCTGCCTGGCCGCGGTGCTGACGCGCCCCGTAGCCCAGGCCCGGGCCCAGCCGGCCGGCGAAGACCCCGGCCAGGCCCAGCCGGGCACCCAAAGCGGGGAGACGTTCCGTTTCCAAAGCCGGCGCTCCTCCGGCGACTGCGACCGGGTCGAAGGGCTCCTGGAGGTGGGCGGCGAGCTGGAGGAAGTGGTCGACGACAAAGTGCAGCCGCTGAAGATGAGTGTGGTTTGCCAGTTTGCCTACCACGAGCGCACCGTTCACCTGCCCGACGCCGGAGATCCCGCCCGGCGCTCGCTGCGCCACTACGACATCCTTGAGACGGTCATCAAAGTGGGCGACGACGGGGTCAAGCCCGAGCTGCGCGCCGACCGGCGCCTGATCGGCGTGGAAGTCGCCGGCAGCCAGGTCACCCTGTTCGCGCCCCAAGGTCCGCTGACGGCCGACGAGCTGGAGCTGGTCGATATCCTGTCGAACAGCATGTTGCTCGACCGACTGTTGCCCAAAGGTCCGGTGGCCATAGGCCAGGCCTGGGAAGTGGACAAGCAACTGCCGGCCGCCATGCTGGGGCTCGACCAGCTCACCGCGGCGAGCGTCCAGAGCGTGCTCAGCGAGGTGACCGAGGCCGTGGCCCGGTTTGAAATGACCGGCAGCGTGCAGGGCACGGTCGAAGGGGTGGACACCCAGATCGAGCTGAAGGCGAGGTATCGTTTCGACCGGCGCCGCGGGCGCATCGACTGGATCGGACTGGTGGTGCGCGAGAAGCGCGGTCCCGGACACATCAGCCGGGGCATCGACGCGGTGGCACGGCTGCAAATGACTGTGGCCCAGGCGGAGACGCCGCCGGAGCTGGGTGACGAGGCCCTGAAAGGCGTGGCACTGCAGCCCACACCGGAACTGCGTCTGCTCAGCTATCAGGCATCGGACGCACAGTGGCATCTGACCCACGACCGGCACTGGCACCTGCTCAGCGAGCAGGGCGGGCTGGTCATCCTGCGCATGGTGCGTGACGGACAGCTCATCGCCCAGTGCAACATCTCACCGGTCTCTACGCATCCGGACGCCAGGCGATTGACGCTGGCCGACTTCCAGGAGGACGTGCGCCGGGCCCTGGGGGAGAGCTTCGGCGAGCTCGTCTCCGCCCGGCAGGATGTCAACGCCGCCGACTATCGCGTATACGGGGTGGTCGCGCACGGTGAGGTTTCCAACGTCCCCATCCGCTGGCATTACTACCTGGTCACCGAGGAGCAGGGGCGTCAGGTGGCCTTTGCGTTCACGGTCGAGCAGTCGCTCGCCGAAGGTCTCTCGCCGAGCGACCAGCAGATGGTCGATTCCCTGCGGTTTGCGGCCCCCAAGCCGGTCAGTCGAGCAAGCGAACCGCCCGCCGAGACCCGTGCCCGCTAAGCCGCCATCGGGCTGCGCCGAGACGGCAACGCCACACGGTCGCGGGCGCGTCAACGAGGGACCGGGCTGGTCTGGGCACTGGTAGCGGCGCAGGTCGCAGTGGCTTCACGACACCGCGTTTGCCACACCCCAAGAAAAGAAAGCCGCCGCTGGTCCCGAGGTTCGGGAAGCGACGGCTTTACGATCGAAAACCTCTCGCCGATTGCGACTGGATGCGTCGCTGCGAGACGAGCGGGAATCCGGCGTGCTACCGCACAAGCTCAAGACGATTCCGGCTCACGCTAAATGGTTGGCACCTCCGTCGGAATGTGAGGCGAGAGGCTTCTTCCACCATTATAAGCCGCCCTGGCAAGCAGGGCAGCTAAACTATCGGCATTTTCCTGGCCGGAGTTGCAATCCATTTTCCACGCCGCCGCGCCCCCCGCCGATCGGGGCCCTTGCAGGGGCTTCGGATCAAAGCCCGACGCGCACTGAAACAGCACCCGCCCGATGCACAAGACGCGCCTTGCGCCCGCAGTCCACCGTGGCCGGCCGGGCCGCTTTCGGCACACAACGCCCGGGGCGACAAGCCCCCAAACATGCCTTCGTTTCGTCGCCATCGACGAGCCAAAGGGCCAATAGAAGTCTATCCTACTTTGGCCGCGGTTGCACGTTCTGTGTCCGATTCGCCGACCGCCTCGAAGGCAAACCTGGTAGCCATTCGGCCCGTCGGTCCGCTACCCGGAGAAACAGTTGCGAATGGCCCGCAATTTGCTACACGCCAGTTGGCCGCAGATCGTGGTGCGGGCGTCCCGTCTGCACGAAGCGCCGCGGGCGGTTTACGCAATGTGCAGGCGAGTTGGCAGCACCACCATTGCCTCCCGGCAGCCGAGACGGCAGCCGCACCATTGCCCGCCGGCCACCGGACCGAGGAAGCCGGGGATCGTCGGCCACAACCTATTGCTGGGCAACCGGTTACGTCGCCAGCGCCAAGCAGTGACGCCTCGGGTTCCCGGACCCGGGACAGCGCGCCAAGCACACAAACCCGCACCGCGGAAACCACAACTTCATGCGTCCTCGCCGGCCGCTGAGGCCCCGCGTGTCACCCGGATGCCTCCGAAATCGCCGGTCACCGCGCGCCAGGGCCGCCCAAATGCTGGCGGACAAGGAAAATCCCCAAAAACCCGCCGGCTCCCACTTGCGGACGGCATCGGCTTCCATTATCGTACGGCGTTGTGAGATGTGCCCAGTCTGGCCGGCACGCGCCGGGGCTGCGACCACCAGCACTTGCCGACCGGGTGCCAGGCGATGTCTCGGGGACTCGCCGGGCGATGGGTGGGTTGTGGGCAATCGTGCCCGCCAAGCGTGAGGAGTGGCAGTAATGCCGCAAGGTGTGATTAAGAAGCTCGTATTGGATCGCGGCTTCGGATTCATTGCTGGTGAACGAGGCTCGGACGTTTTCTTTCACCATTCGTCGGTGGTTGATGGAACCTTCGACAGCCTGCAAGAGCGCCAGCCAGTAGAGTATGTGCTGGAAGAGGAGGGCGGTTCGCGCCAACGCGGCAAGGGACCACGCGCCTCTTCGGTCAAGCCTATCTGAACCGGCGCGCGACGGGCCGGCGACGCCGGTTCAGGATACGGTCGTCGCCGCCCGCTCGCATCACACGACGGCCCATGCGGCTCGCCGTTGCGAATGAGCAATCCGCCATTCCCGTAACGCCCCGCCCCCTGGATCCCCATGGCCTCCGGATTGCCACAGGGCTCTTCGCGCTCGCAGTTCTGGGGACTGGTGGCCATCTTGGTCGGGGCCTTTTTGGGGGCCGGGCTGGGGGCGGGCTATGGCGAGTCCATGTGGCTGGCCTCCGGCGCAGCTCCGGCCCGGATCGATCGGCTCCAGCGGACCATCCGGCAGAAGGAACGCTTCGCCCAGGCCGCCGAGGACGAGGGCAAGCTCGCTGAGGCGAAACGTCTGCGCGCCCAGGTGCCCGTGGTGCGCCGCGAAATCCAGCGCATCGAGGCGGCCTGGCAGCAAGCCCAGCGCGACGGCCTGGAGCCGGCACGCTCGATCGGCACGCTCATCCGGCTGGTGGGCAACCTGTTTCTGCGCATGCTGCTGCTGGTGGTGCTGCCCCTGGTGGTGACCAGCATGGTCTGCGGCATCGCTTCGCTGGGCAGCGTGCGGCGCATGGGCCGGCTCGGGGCCCTGACGCTCTTCTACTACGTGGCCACCTGCGCCGCAGCCGTATTCTTGGGTATGCTGCTGGTGCAGAAAATCCAGCCCGGTGTGAATGCCGACGACACCTTTGCCTATGTGGACGAGCAGTTCCTCGGGCAACGCCAGGTGAGCCTGCTGGATACGATCGTGGCGGTCATCGCCGGAGAGCCGGGCCAGCCGGGCAGCGGCATGGTGCCGGCCAACCTGGTGGCGGCCGCGGCCGAGACCAATGTGCTTGCGGTGATCCTCTTTGCGCTCTGCTTCGGAGCCGCGCTGGCCACCCTGGGCGAAAAAGGCCGGCCCGCGGTGGACGTCTTCCGCGCGGCGAACGAGGCCCTGATGAAGCTCGTGCGCTGGATCATTGCGCTCACACCCGTGGGCGTATTCGGCCTGATCGCCACGCAGATCGCCCAAAGCGGCGGCGGGCGCGCGTTCCTGGCCGAGCTGGGACGCCTGGGCTGGTTCGTGGCCACGGTGAGCCTGGGGCTGGCGATCCATTTCCTGCTGCTCTGCCTGGTGCTCAGGCTCTTTGCCCGGCGCAGCCCCCTGCAATACGTCTATCAAGTGGCCCGCGCCTTGATGACCGCGCTGGGCACGGACAGCTCGTCGGCCACGCTGCCGGTGACCATCGAGTGCGTGGAACAGGCGGGGGTCTCGCCCAAGGCTGCGGGCTTTGTGCTGCCGCTGGGCGCCACGGTCAACATGGACGGCACCGCGCTGTATGAGGCGGTCGCCGCCATCTTCATCGCCCAGTCGGCCGGCATTCCCTTGAGCGGGCCTGCGCTGGTAATCATTTTTCTGACCGCCACGCTGGCCGCGATCGGCGCGCCGGGCATTCCCAACGCCGGGCTGGTCACGCTGTTGATCGTGCTGGCCGCGGTGAATCTGCCCGCGGCAGGCATCGGCACGATCCTGGCCGTAGACTGGTTTCTCGACCGCGAGCGCACCACGGTCAACGTGTTCGGCGATGCCGTGGGCGCAGCGGTGATCGACCGCTACCTGGGCGACGGCTGAACGGGCTGGGAGTATACTCCTCTTGGAACCTGTAAAGGAGTTGTTTCCCCTATCTCGTGTCCAGGCCCGGGTGGCCGGGGCTGGAGCGAAGCGAAGCCCCGGGGAAGTAATACCTTTACAAGTTCTTGGCTTCCCGCAGCTTGTCGCCACCGGCATTTGCATTCGCGCGAGCCGGGTGTTCGAATCGTATGTGGCCCGGCAAGCGAGCCGGCGGGTCGGTCACCAAACAGCAAGCGAGCCGGCGGGTTTACCCCGCCGGGATAGAAGACGATGATGTCTTCGTAGAAGTATAACACTTTCGCGACGTGAACTTGGAGTTGCCGAAAGCACGCGCAGGGTTATCAAGCAAAACATGCCCTCGCGGCCGACAACTGCGGCTGGGTGGCACGCCCTCAGAAGGGCGCGGCTGGGGCGTCGGCGATTCGCCACGCCCGGCGCGCCGCCGGGACATCCGCCGGCTTCCCGCCAAACAGGGGGGGCGCTAAAGCTTGCGCCGCACCTACGATGAGCAATCCTGCCCAGGCTTCTGCCCGACGGTCACGCCAACGAAGCCCAGCGCATTGAAGTCCTCCCCTTCCAAGCCTCACTGGACCTGGCTGCTTGCAATCATGATGGACATACCCTGGGAAACTTGACTGTCGCGACCGACGGGAATATAATAGCGGTCGCGTCCGGATCGAGATACTCGATGTTGCTTGAACCGTTTCGAGCGGGGCGAGGCAGCGTGGGAAATGAATCCCGTGTTGTGGTACCAACGCCGCGTCGCATGGGCGTCGCTTGCGCTATTCAGCGCCCTGTCCATGTTCGGGCAGGCGCTTCACCTGCTGCCCGGACTGGGCCATAGTTGTTGCATTCCGGCCTGCGGCGAAGGCTCTTTGCATGTCCTCGCCCACCGGGTACACGGCCATGCCGACCACCAGGCGTGTGCCTGCCCGCAGCGCGATCAAACGCGCTGGGAAAGGGCGGATTGGTCGTCGGCGGGTGACGCCGCGCAGTGCAAGATTTGCCAGTTCTTTTCTTCGCCGAAGCTGCCGTCGTTGAATGCGGCTGTCCTGGAGGGCGCCCTGCCGTCGGCCCCGCTGCCGGCCGCTGAGCAGGCGCGTGGATCGGCGCCAGCCCTTCTCTTCTACGACCCTCGTGCTCCACCACCCGGGCAGCCGGTTTGCTAGGTGGTTGCTTGCAGCCGATTCGTCGGCCCGCGGTGCAAAGGCGCGTGGACGGTTTGCCCACTGCCGCACGGCGTGAGGCAAGCACTGCGCGTGAGCAAGATCTCCGTCGTGTCTATTGCCTGAACCGCCGCCGGCTCACCGCCTCCGCGCGCCACGTTTTTGCCCGGCAAGAAACGGCACCGCTCGTCCGGTAACGGGGGCGACCCTCAATGCGATGGCATTGCGCACCGGCAGCCGGAATGCCGATCCGATGTTGCGCTGCCGGATCGCCCTGCCGCTGCCGGCTGCCCGACGTTTCGGGCCGGCAGGGGTTGAGCAAGGACAACGATTCTTCAGCCCGCGGAGTAGGGAGGCGATGGCCATGAAGAAACGAATCGGCGGATTCACGCTGGTCGAGCTGCTGGTGGTCTTGACGGTTATCGGCATATTGACCGGTTTGCTGTTGTCGGGCGTGCAGGTGGTTCGCGAGTCGGCGCGCCGCACGGCCTGCTCGAACAACTTGAAGCAGATCGGGCTGGCGCTGGGCGGATACTCGTCCGCGCGTCAGGTGTTTCCGACCCATGTGACCGGGCCTGCGCTGCCAGGGAACAGGGGCGGCCTGAGCAGTTGGCACGTGGCAGTTCTTCCCTACTTGGAGCAGCAGGGGCTGTACAAGTCGATCGACCATTACGCCAACATGTCGGACAATGTGTCGAGCAATGGTCCGTTTCTGATCGGCGCCGCGCATCCCAATGCGGCCGCGGCTGCGGCGCCCGTCCCCGAGTTCCTGTGCCCGTCCGACGACTTCTCGCCCACGGATGTGATGGGAACGGCGCGGCCCGCGGGCTGCAACTACATGGGTAACATCGGCTGGCCGCCGAATTGCACCGGGCTGGACGGTCGCCGGGCCGTAGCCGCGCAGAGCAACGGGCTGTTCGGGTTGTGGAATCCTTCGAATCCGGCCGCCTGGCACAGCCGGCGGGTAGGTCCGAAAGATTGTCGCGACGGGCTGAGCCATACGGTTGCCGTAGCCGAACGGCTGATCACAACCATCAAGAGCCCGGCGGCCACCGTGGGCGCCGACGAGCGGCTCCAGTGGTACTGCGGCAGCTCGTTGTTTGCCAAGAGGAGCGTCGACCGTTTCTACAAGCTGTGCGCGAATGCCAGCGGAGCGGACGGGAATTACGCAATGTACATGGGCAGAGCGTGGATTTCCGGTTGGACGTTGGCGGGGAACGTTTACATGCAGATCATGCCGCCCAACACGCACAACTGCCACTTCGACGGCGGCGAGCAGCACGGTGGTGTAACCATCGCCCCCAGCAGCAGGCATCCCGGCGGAGTCAACGTGCTGTTCGGCGACGGGCATGTGACGTTCATCGACAACGAGATCGAGCCGGCCGTCTGGTGGGCTGCCGGCAGCCGCGACGGCGGAGAGAGCGTGGATGGGGCATTTTGACAGCGGAGCCGGTGCGGGACTTGCCCGCAATCGACCGTTCTTGCTTCCCATCTCAGTGTGTCCTGGTGACGGCGTTTTCCAGTAACTTGATCGAGGAGTCTTTGTCATGACACGATTGTTCACTACACTTGCCGTGGTTTCGTTCAGTTGGGCTGCGGCCTTGAACCCGGCGGCTGCCACACCGGTCTATTACACCTCAGGCCATGCCGACCTGGGGCTCGCGGCTTACGACGACGCTGAGGGTGTGGATTTCCTTGAACTGCACCTCCACGTCCATGCCGGCGCGACGGTCGATGGCAGCCCCCTGGCCAGCGGCGCCGAATATGCGCCGGATGAGGCGATAATCGTGGTCCCCTTCACCAGCCAAATCGCGCGGCCGGCAGATCCAGTCTGGGCTGCGGTGGGCGTGGACGCAGGCGAGGTGTTCTGGTATCTGCCCCAAACGCAGACTGCTTCAGTGCCCTTCCTCGGCATTGGTGCGGAGGACGCGGCCGGGGGAACGTTTGACAACGACCAACTCGAATTGCGGTTGCTCGACCTGAGCGGTCCGGGCGAGTTTTCGGTCTGGCAAACCGATACTTGGGGCCAAACGAACTTCTTCATTTCGACAGAAATCAACGGGCGAGACAACCCGACCGCCAACAGGGTGACCGGCCTGCTGACTCCCAGCCACGGTCATTACGGTTGGGGCTTTAGCCTGCCCGGCACCTACCAGACCACCTTCAAGGTTTACGGCACCATCAACGGCGTGCCGCAGACAGACCAAGGCACGTTCACCTTTCAGGTGGCTCCGGAGCCGAGCACGATGAGCCTGCTGGCCCTGGCGCTCGGGGGCGGATTTCTCGCCCTGCGACGCCGGCGCCAGCCGGCGGGTTGATCCCGCCGGGAGTTGACCGGCGGCGGCGCCACTCCCGTGCCGGCCCGCTCGTAGAATCGTAGGCCGGAACGAGCGTAGCGCTGTTCCGGCACAGCAATCCTGACGCCGGAACGGCGTCGCTTGCGCGACTTGTTCCGGCCTACGGCTGCTCGGGGCAGGAAGCTCACCCCCGCGGGCCTGGAACACCTGGGCTTAAGCTCCGGGTCCTCGGCCGAGAGGGACCTTGAGGCCCAGCGCCGGCTGTTTGAGTGAGGGGCCGCCGCGGGCCTGCCCGCACCGTCGAACGCTGGGCATGAGCCGCGCGGTCTTCCGCGTCGGCTCGACACCATTCTTGGCAGTGCTGTTTTGCGAACACATGTGCTCCTATTGGACACTGCGTCGGAGGTCCTCCAATAGAGACTCCCACGCACCAGTTGCTTTGAACGTATCCCTTTTCGGTGTGGTCCAGTGCAGCGTGTGGACAGGGTACCCGAGATCAGCAGTGGTTGCTTTGTGCTTGTAGTGCTCATTTTCAAAAACGATCACCATGTGACATTTGATGTGGGGGTGCTTTCCTGTGACGGCATCAAACTGAGTCTTGAGCTTCGGGACAACCTGGCGGTCATAGACCCCGCTGAACTTAACCTCCAAAGCCGCTACGACGTCGCACGGTTCGTAGACGAGATCATACTTCGCTTGGGCTTTGGCCACAGGAATCAGCAGGTCGAATTCCGTGGGAATGCCGGCAATGAACACATCACGGTGAGACACTGGGATATTCGCTGTCTGAAGGTGCTTCCGGATCACTTGAACCGCAAGAGCACCAGTCAGTTTTGTCCTTTTTTGCGACGGTATCGTATTGAACGTTTCAACGACGGCCTGGATCTCCCGTATCATGGGCTGCATGTTCATCTACTCCGTTTGTTCGTTTTGTCGTGCTGCCAATGATTGAGCCAGGTAGCTCAGACACGCCTGTGCCTGACAGTTCGTATTTGTGCGCAGGGGTTCACTCGCCGCTTTTCCACGCCTGCTCGTGTTCATTCAGGTTACGCACCGCCGCGTGATCTGGCAATGGGGCCCGGCGTGGTCTCATTTTCCGACAACGCGGCCCGGCGCCCGCTCGTAGTGGCCCGATTCATCGGGCCTCTTGAAGACCGTACAAGTGCCTCTTGAAGACCGTACAAGTGCGGTCACTACGAACCGCCGGGCACTATCCGATTCATCGCGCCTGCTGAAGACCGTACAAGTACGGTCACTACCAACCGCCGGGCACTATCCGATTCATCGCGCGCTTCTTTGCACTGCTGGATAACCCAGCAGGCGCGTGCGTGCAAAGCACACACCCTACGCACTGCTGGACAAGCCAGCAGTGGCACCCGAACACGCACTCTTGTGGGCAACTCACTGCGGCGTGGGTGAATCACTCGCCACGTGCCCGCCGCTCTGGCGGTAGAGCAGCCAGTAGACCACCGGCACCACGACCAGCGTAAACAGGGTGGAAGCCACGATGCCGAAAATGATCGCCCAGGCCAGGCCCGAGAAGATCGGATCGAGCGTGATCACCCAGTTGCCCAACAGCGTGGTGCCCGCCGTGAGCAGAATCGGGCGCGTGCGGATGGCCACGCTGCGCACGGCCTGTCCGGCGCGTACGTGGATTTTCTCGATCGGCGCGAGCACGCGCGAGGAGATTTCCGTGCGGCTGGCAGCCCTCAGCGTGCCCACTGCCTCCTCGTAATAGGTCTTGGTCACTTCATGGACCGTATCGGTGGGTGTGCCCGGTGCGAGTTTGCGCACCTGGGTTTCCGCGGCGCCGGCGGGGATCTTTTCGAGAAAGAACCCCGAAACCCAGGCGATCACCAGCACCAACGCCACCAGGCCGAGGGCCAGCGGACCAATGGTCCTCAACACGCGCAGCACCGGCAGCAGCCAATTGAGCTTCTTCATGGCACCCCACTCCTCCGAAAAAGCGCCCGCCACCAATGGAGCGGTCGGGAGACCGCTCCACAACCGGTACCTGTTTAACGCGCCGGGAAATGGGCCATCGGACGCGCCGACCGGCGAGCCGCCGGTGTGAGCCGGCAGTTTAGTCGGTACTCCACTCGACGCGATTGTGATTCCGCCTGAACCGGGCACTCACGTGCCCGGCTCGCCGCGCTATTGCACAACCACGCTAAACACGTACCAGGAGACCAGCCGCGTAGGGTGGGTCAAGCCGCTTGACGCAGACCCACCAACAGCCCATGCCGGCATGGTCGATTTGCGCTGTTGTTTCTGGTGGGTCTCGCTAACGCTCGACCCACCCTACGACTTGGACGCGCAAGGGTCTGGATCGGTTACAAAACGGACCCCGGGCCCCCAACTCGCGCTGCGTTGCAGTTCCGCTCTTGAGCCCGGCCGGCGCGCACGCTTCCTCAACCGGCCCCTGCGCCGCCCCCGCGCGAGGCCGCCATGGCCTGGGCCACCATCCACACCACCACGCCCAGCCCGATCACAAACGTGACCAGAAACATGGCCAGCGGCCCGAATTCGACCGGCCCCGGCTCGCGCGCCAAATCCAGGCAGCCCAACAGATTGAGGTTCTGCACCACCTGGCGACTGACAGCATTGAGCGCCAACACCACGATCTGGCCCAAAGCGGCCGTCACGACGATCAAACGACTCGTCCCCTGCCAGCGGCCCAGCAAGAGAACCAGCCACACCAGGCCCGGCGAGACCGCGGTCAGCACGGTCAACACCACCACCGGCCAGCGGAACATCGCGCGGAACAACTCGCCGGACCACGTGCCGAACACATACCACGTCCCGGCCGCTGCTGCCCAGACGGCGCCGACCGTATAGAGCTTCAGCGCAAAGCCGCCGGCCCACTGCCGATAATCCTCGTTTTCTTCCTGTTCTTCACGACCGCGCCCGCGCAGCCAGGCGGCATCCACCACCATCCAAACCGCCGTGGTCCCCAGCGCCAGCCCGAACATCAGCAGCCAGCGCGGCCAGAGCGTGGGATCGGCTACATTCAGCGCCGTGCCCAGGGCCGCCCCGGCCACCTGGTGGTTTTTCCAGAGTTCGAACCAGCGCGGCACGTGGTCCATCAGGCTCAAACCGTTGGCAAACAGGAACCCGATCACCAGGAACAACCCCGCTGCCAGCCACCCGGCTGCGCCGCGCACCAGGCCGAGCGGGCGCTCGCGTCCCAGTCCCCCGGCATAGGCATACACGCCGTAATAGGCGGGGATCAACAAGCCGATGATCGCCAGCCAGAACCAGGCGGTGAGAATCGTGGCCGAATAGAAGACCGAGCCGTAGCCGAGCTGGACGAACAGCAAGGGCACGATCCCCAGATTCACACCCAGCGCCACGATCACCGGCATCTGCCGACCCATGCGCACCGCCCAACGGCGCGCCGGCCGGGGGCCGAAGAAATACAGCACCACGGCCAGCACCAGGCCGGCGTACCAGAGGTTCATGAACACCGCGTGCAGCGTGAATCCGAGCGCCTTGAAGAACTGGATGAAATACACAAACCACACGGGGGCCGCCTCGACCGTTCGGGCCGCGGCCGGAGGGCTCTCGACCAGCACACAGGGATCGAGCGGCGGAAAGGCCATCACGGTTGCTCCTCGACGCTCGGGCCGAAACGCAATCCTTCGGGCCGCGGCGGGGCGATCTCCGTCAGGTAGTCCGCCAGCAACTCCGCCTCCTCCGGGCGCCCCGCCCAGGGCGGCATGAAGTAGTGCGACTGCTCCAAGTGCTCGATGGTCGAAAGGATCAACTCCCGCGATCGACCCGCCAGCAGCGGCTCCACCGCGGAATAGCCCCCGTGGATCGCATGACAGTCGTTGCAGTGGTATTGGAACAACACCGCGCCCAAGCGCCGGCGGTCCTCTGCGGGCAGATCGAGCAACCGGGCCGGGTCAATATGGCGCTCCATGCGCGCCTCGGCGTCGGGGACCATCACCTGCGGGTAGTGCTCGGCCACAAAGGCCTTGGTCCAGATGCCGCCCTCCAGGTAGCCCACTTCGCCGAGGCGCGGGATTTCCTCGGGCAGGATCTGGTTGCCCAGCACCACGTTGTAGATGACGAACGGCTTGCGCACCGCCTCGCGCACGAACTCGCCGGTGCTGAAGGCCGCCAGCCCCAACACGAACAGGCTCAACGCAAACCCGGGCGTGAGCCAGCCGGGATTGGTAAACGGCCCCAGATACAGCAGGGCAAAGACCAGCACGGTGACCGCGAACAACAGTCCCATCATCACGTTGAGCGCCGCGGCCCGCTCGAGCACCGCGCGGGCCGAGGGGGGCAGGAACACATACCAGCCCACTCCGCCCAGCATGATCAGCACCGCGCCGAGCAGCGCCGGCCGGGTGGAACGCGCTTCGATCAGGTCGCGCAGCCGGCTGCCCGGCACGCTCAGCGCCGCGTGCAGATACACGTAGAGCGAGGTCAACAGCAGGGCCCCCCCGGTGCGCGCCAATACCTGGGGCAGGAATTGGGGGTTGAAGAAGCCGGCCCAGAAGTTGGGTTCCTCGAGCCAGCGGCCCGGGTTGAGCATGAAGGCCGTAATCCCGGTGATCAGCACCAGGCTGATCCAGGCGGCCACGGCATAAATCCACCCGACGGCCAGATGGACGCGCTGGCTCAGCCAGCCCCAGTAGTAGTAGAAGATGAACGCCGAGGTGATCTCCAGCACAAAGAACACCCACTCGGTGGCCCAGCCGAAGACGAACGTGCGGATCAGCACGCGCGTGGCCAGCGGCGAGGCCAGCCCGATGGTCCACCACACGCCCACGCCGGTGATCGCCCCGAAGACGACCGTCAGCAGGATGAAGAAGCGGGCGTGGCGCCTGAGATAGGCCAGATACTCGTGGTCGCGCCGGCGATAGGCATGGGTGGTCTCTACGGCCAGGAACAGGCCGCCGCCCACCGCGTAGTGGGCAACCAGCACGTGCACCGTGGCGATCACGGCGATCAGCATCGGTGCGGTGGCGTGGGGTACGTACCACCAGGGATAGTGCATCGGACCGACCCGTTCGCAGGAAGCAACACCCCCAAACCTGCCGTCCTCCGGCGGTGCTTGCCGCTTAAGGGCCGTATTCTAGCCGATCCCCTGGAAGCGCGGAAGATAACGGAGAAAGGTGTTGGGTGGCACGCCCAGAGCGATAGCGATGGGCGTGGCTGAGTCCAAGCCCGCGCGGGCGGCCGCCGCCTGCTTGCGACCGCTCACGGACTGTGCGACTCCGGAGCCCGGGCACCGACATTGCCCGGGGGCCCGACGCCCTGCTCGCGCCCCGGCGCGTCGGTCGGCCCCTCGGGCCCCGCGTCCGGCCTGATGCCTTGTGGCACCGCACTCGACTTGTTTCTCTCCGGGGCTATCTGGGGGCCGGGCTCGTCGTCCGGCTCGGCCAGCGAAGCCCCGGGCGGCACACCGCAGGCGCCGCTTGAGCAGGTGGGAATGCCGAACCAGGGAAGCACCCAGCGGCTGAGCGCAAACCACGCGACCAACAAGCCCACGATCAGACCGATTTCTTTCCAACCCATTTCGCGGCGCCTTTCTGTATCTTGATTCATCCGGCCCTTTCGCCGGCTGCTCAACCTGGTGCCTCTTCGGGTTCATCCCCGCCGCCTCCGGCAAACAGGGCCTCCCAACGCCGGCGCAACACCTGGTGCAACTGGCGATCGACCTCCGGGGGCAACTCCAGCGCCTGGCCGCAGCGATAGACTGTGATCGTCTTCCGGATGTTATCCACCACCACTTCGCATGGTGTACATCCGCACAGATGCTCCGCAAACGCCCGATAAGTCACGGGGTCGAGCTCCCCGTCAATGTAGTCGCCCAACGCGGCCAGTAGTTCTCTGCACTTCATTGCGGGTGCCTCGCTGCCGGTCCCTCGATCGAGCCTGTGGCGGTTGTCGCCGGCTATTTCTCCTGATGCCCGAACACCCCCGAGCGTTACAGAGAATCTCGTAACAGTTCAGCCGAATGGAGCGACCCGGCCCGGCCGATGGCTGTCGGCCCCGAGTTCTGGACAGGATGACAGGATGACAGGATGACAGGATGACAGGATGACAGGATGACAGGATGAGGGGATGAGGGGATGAGGGGCCCCGGATCACTCGGCCCTGAAAGGGCCGAATACGAAAGCCCAGGGCGAGCTTTAGCGAAGCCCTGGGTGGTTGGCCGGCGCTCGGGCCGCAAGCCCTGAAAGGGCGCGATACCACACACACTCAAGCGCAGCGCTGAGTCTCCAGATGGCTGAAGAGTTACAGAATCTCGAATCCTGTGCGCCCCCTCTGCACCGCGCGGTCCCGCGCCCCACCGTGGCGCCGGTGCGCGTGGAAGCCGACGAGGTGACCTACAACCTGCACATCGTGGTCCGCTTCGAGCTGGAGATCGAGCTGCTCGAAGGCCGGCTGCCCGTGGCCGACTTGCCTGGGGCCTGGAACCAGAAATACCGCGAAACCCTGGGCATCGACCCGCCGGACCATGCCCGCGGCGTGCTCCAGGACGTTCACTGGAGCAGCGGGGCCTTCGGCTATTTCCCCACCTACACGCTGGGCAATCTCTACGCGGCCGAGTTCTTCGCCCGGGCCGACGCGGCCGTTGGCCCGCTGGAGCCGCAGTTCGCCCAGGGGCGGTTCGAACCTTTGCGCGACTGGCTGCGGGAAAACATCCACCGTCAGGGCCGGCGCTACACGGGCGCCGAGCTTCTGCGGCGGCTTGCCGGCCGGGAGCTCAGCGCCGAGCCGTTGCTCAACCACCTGGCGGCCAAGGTGCGCTCGCTCGGCGGCAAAGGCTGAGGGCGTCCATGGCATAGCGGCCGACGGCAAGTTATGATGGCAATGATCGGGCCACCACCAGCCGCGCGAGGAGGTCCCATGTCCGTTCCGTCCAAGTGTCCCCGGTGCGACCAGCCGGTCAGGCTTCCCGACGGCCTGTCCGAGCAGGCACGCGTGCGCTGCCCACTTTGCGATGCAGAATTCTCGGCCGACGAGGCGCTCGCCGGGGCCCCGCCGCTGGTGATCGTGGTTGATCCGGGTCCATCCCCGGCCGAGCCGGCGCAGACGGTCTCTGCCCCTGAAAGTGCGGGAACCGAGGCCCTTGCAGCCGCGGCCGCGGCCCCTGGAGCGGATGTGGCGGGCGCCCCGACGGACGAAGCCGGACAAGCTGTGGCGCCGGCGACCGGCGGCGAGAGCGTGCCCGACCTCTGGCGCAAAGTGGACGACGCGCCGCAGATCGAACTGGGCACGGGCGCCGCGGCGAATGAGGCCGAAGACATGGACAGTGCGGCCTTCGCCGGATTCGGCGAGCGGGAGGAGCCGGCCGAGGACGAGGGAGCGGTCGATCGCCTGCTCAGCGCACGCCGACCTGCCGGCAAGCGGCGGGAGAAGAGCCTCGCCCGGGAATTGATCGGCGCGGTGATCGGCGGGTTCGTCGGCCTGGCGCTGGGCTACTATCTGTTGAATTACTTTGGAGGTGAACGATTCCACTTCGTCGAGGTGTACCTGCCGGGAGTCCAGCACACCTACGGCAGTTGGCCGTTTGGACCGACCGCTCCGTCCGCCCCGCAAGACGTGCCCTCGCCAGGGGGCACACCGGCCGGGCAACCGCCGGCCGCGCCGGGGCAATCCGGCTCCGCCGGCGCCGGTTCCGCAACACCAGCCGGCACCACCCCGCCGGGCCCAACGCAGACGCCCCGGGGCACGCAACCATCGGGCGCGCAACCGCTGGGCGGCGCGGCCGACCCGGGCTCCCAGCCGGGTTCTTCCGGAAATCCTCCAGGTGGGACCCACCCGGGCGCGCAAGCCCAGCCTCCGGAGAGCACCGGTGGGCAAGGCAGCGGGCCGGAGCCCGAGCCACCCTCGCCGCCAGAGCTCGGACCGATCGATGCGCCCACCTACACCTCCGACGAACTGAAGGCCGCTCTGAACGAGGCCAATACCGCGTTCGGCTGTTGGGAGTGCAACTCCACGGGGACGATCACCCGCGACGGCCAGACGCGCACCTGTCCGCGGTGTAAGGGCGATCCCAATCTGGAGCTCTCGCCCGAGGCCTACGACGCCTTCTGCCGGCTGGCCGAAACAGTGACCTTTGTGGCGCACGACAGCCAGACGCCGCCCGTCGACGAGCGGCGGGCCACGGAGACCCTGCTCGAGTGGGTCGCCCGCGCGCCGGGTCAGCTCGACATGGCCGGTCGCTTTGCCATCGGAAAGCTGCAAACCGCGGACGGCGGACTTCAGGGGATCCTGATGGCGGGCACGGCCGGCCCGAGCAGCGAGCAAAACGGGCTCTACGGCAGCATGGTTCAGATCGCGGGTATTCCCAGTTCCTTCCTGGTCTTGAGCGACCGGCCCTTGCCGTTCCAGAGCGCGGACCAGGTGGTGATCCTCGGCGTGGCGGTCTCCGAACCTGCCCAACGGGTGCGCGGCTACTCGGGCAGCAAGCCGGCGGCCGTCTGGCTCGGCGCCGCGGTCAAGGTCACGCCGTGAGCGGTCGGGATCGAGGGGCGACCGTGCGCCTCTCCGATGGCCGGGGCCTTGGCGAAGCGGTATACTGACTGCGTGAGCCAAGAACTTGTGAAAGTATTACTTCCCGGGGCTTCGCTTCGCTCCAGCCCCGGCCACCCCGCGCTGGGCATCGAATTCGGGAAACAATTCCTTTACAAGTTCCAAGGTGGCGTCTCCGGGTGACGCAAGGGGAGACATGTAATGGCCGACACGTCGCCCATCGACTCGGTCGCGGCCGCTGCCGGCCCGGATTCTGTCCGCGACAGGCCCGTGCCGGCGCCGGTCCTGCCCTACAAACCACGTGACCCGGCCTCCTACCGGCCGCTGATCGGACTGGTCGGTTGCGGCGGGATCAGCAAGGACCATCTGCGGGCCTACCATCGGGCGGGCTACCGGGTGGCTGCGCTGTGCGACGTGGTGCCCCATCGGGCACGCAAGCGCAAGACCGAGTTCTTTCCCGAGGCCCGCGTGTATCGCGACTACCGCGACCTCTTGCGGCGCGACGATATCGAAGTGGTCGACCTGACCACCCATCCGCCCGTGCGCGAGCCGATGATCGAGGCGGCCCTCGAGGCCGGCAAGCACGTGTTGAGCCAGAAGCCGTTCGTGCTGGACCTGGATCGCGGCCGGCGCCTGGTGGAGCTGGCCGAGCGCCGGGGAGTGAAGCTGGCGGTGAACCAGAACGCCCGATATGCCCCCCATTTTCGCTACATCATCGAGGCGGTCCGCGCCGGGTTGATCGGCGAGGTGACAGCCATCGACTGTAGTGTCCACTGGAACCACGACTGGGTGCGCGGCACGCCTTTCGATCGGCTGCGCCACCTGATCCTGGGCGATTTCGGCATCCACTGGTTCGACTTGGTCTGCTGCCTGCTCGCCGGGCGCGGGGTCCGGCAGGTCTTTGCCTCCGCGGTGCGCAGTCCTCAACAGGCCGCACGCCCGCCCTTGCTGGCCCGGGCCCTGATCGAATACGCCGACGCCCAGGTGTCGCTGGTCTTCAACGGGGCGGTGCGCCACGGCCCGAGGGACGACACGTGGGTGACCGGCGCCAAGGGAACCGTCCTCTCGACGGGCCCCGACTTCAGACACCAGCAAGTGACCCTGGTTACCGAGGCGGGGCGTGCGTCGCCGGAACTGGAAGGCTGCTGGTTTCCCGACGGCTTCCACGGTACGATGGGCGAGTTGCTCTGTGCGATTGAGCAGAAGCGCGAGCCGACCATCAGTGCGCGCGAGAACCTCCAGAGCCTGGAGCTGTGCTTCGCGGCCGCGGCCAGTGCCGACCGCCACGAGCCGGTCGTGCCCGGTGAGGTTCGCCAGATGCCCGAGTGACCGATTTCCAGGGTCCGTCCGCATCCGCGCCTGCGCGCCGGGTCCTTTTCCGGCCGGCAGGGCAAGGGTAAATCACCGTACGCGATTCATGAGCGCCGCCGTTTTTGGGCGGCCGCGCGTGTAGGGTGGGTCGAGTAGGAAGCGAGACCCACCGGCAAGGGAACAAGCGTG
>CAYXPN010000037.1:0-2873 GCA_964467075.1 uncultured Planctomycetaceae bacterium | reverse complement strand
ACAAGCGTGTAGGGTGGGTCGAGTAGGAAGCGAGACCCACCGGCAAGGGAACAAGCGTGTAGGGTGGGTCGAGTAGGAAGCGAGACCCACCGGCAAGGGAACAAGATGGTGGGTCTGCGCCTGCGGCTTGACCCACCCTACGTGTCTTGACCCACCCTACGTGTCTTTTCCCGATCGGCACGGCGAGCGTAGAACTTCCCGGGAGTGATCATCTCTCCTTTCACGGGATTTGCACCATGGGCACTCATCGTCGCAAGGCACCCCGCGCCAGCCATCCGAATTCTGTCACCTGTGCAGTTCGCGGCGGAACGCCCATCTTCGCCCACCCCGAGCTGGCGCAGAAGGCGCTCGACGTGTTGCGGACCATGCAGGAACAGAAGCTGCTTGCGCTCTACGCCTACGTGGTGATCGACGACTATGTGGACCTGGTCGTCTCGGCCGACGACCTGGAGGCCCGGTTGGCCGGCTTCAAGAGCCAAAGCGCACGCGAAATCCTCGCCGCGCTGCAGTCGTCGCGCTTGCAAGGCATTCCCAAGGGCCTCCAGGCCGCAGCCGAAGACGCGCCGCAAGACCCGGGCGCACGGCTCTGGGAAGACAACCCGACGGTCCAGCCGATCTTCGACAAGAGCACCATGCAGGCCAAGGTGGACCTGATCCACCACAGCCCGGTCAAACGCGGCTACGTGGCCGATCCGGCCCATTACCGCTATTCGAGCGCGCGCAACTACGCGGGCCAGCCGGGCCTGGTGCCGGTGATCACCGAATGGTAGGCCGCACAACGTGCATCAGTCCTTGTTCCGCCTGAGCGTGAACGAGGTGTAGTGCAAGCCCGCGCCGTCGTCCACCAGCACCGCGCCTCCGGGGGCGAAATACTGCGCAAGCGCCTCGAAGGGTGGCAGGGGATAGTCGGCCAGCGCCGCGTCGACCGCCTTCCAGAAACGGCTGGTCTCGGCCAGGCGCACGGCCTGCCGGCGGAAACGCTCGGAACTGACCCAATCATAGAGCGTGCGCACCTGGAGCTCGGGCCGGCGGAAGCTGAGCCAGACCGGCTCGTCCGTGCCCGCCAACCGCCGCGCCTTGCTCAAGATCAGCTTGAACTCCAGCTCGTCGGCCAGCGAATCCCCGCTGCGCATGGTGAGGATCAGTCTCTCATAGACCGGCCGGTCGCCGGCCATCACCAGGTAGTCGTCCAGCAGCCCGAAGCAAGGACGCGGGACGCTGCGCTCGGGCGCTTGCCCGCCTTGCGGCGCACCCTCATTCGAAGCCTCCGCGGCTGTCGGCCCCGGCTGCCGCGGCGGAGGCGGCGGAGAAGGCACACGCACGCTATAAAACTCCTTGCCCGCGTAGCTGGTCGCTTCGATCATCTCCTCGTTCTTCGCGCGGATGCGCGCGAGCAACTCCCGCATGCGCTGCGGGTCGCGCACCTTCAGCCCCAGCACGCGCTCAGGGCGCGGGGGACCGGGCGGGGCGGCCGGATCGCTCCAGCCCAGCAGGGTAATGCGCCCGTCGAGCTCGGGCAGCAGGTCCTTTTCAAAATCGATCCCCATGGCCTCAAAAGGCCGGCTCATATCGCGGCTTAAGGCCCCGTCACCCCGAAAGGCGTCGTACACCGTGCGCCCCGCCTCGAACGATTGCTGGAAGTTCCAGCGCAGCGTGGTGTAGGTCATCGTTTCCGCGGGCACCCAGCGCTCCGGCTCCACCGGGCCGCCCTCCAGGGCGATCACCTTCAACACGCCGGCCCGCGGCGGATCGAGCAGCAGATGGACGTCCAGCACCGAATCGAACGAGCCGGTGTCCAGGGCCAGCGTGGCGCCCAGCGCCTCGACCCCGTCGAGCCCCAGGGCGGGCAAGAGGGCCAGCGAAAGCTCCATGGCCGTATTGCCTTCGGCTGCCGCGCGCATCAGCCCGATCGGATCGAGATATGCCACCACCTGCGGCTCTTCGTTGCTCAGGCGCTTGAATCGCTCGTGGATCGCGCGCAGGCGCGGCTCGTCGGCCAGTGGCTTCTCGGCACCGCGCTGCCAGTCCTTGAGAAGCTGGCGCACCAGCTCCACGTCGCTGCCCAAGAGGACGGTCTCGTCGCGAAGCAACAGCGCCGCTCGGCCCCGCCGCGGGCCCACGTCCTCGTAAATCCGCAGCGTGCTGCCCTCGACGCGCTCGCGGGCCTGTCTCGCGCCGGAGCGCTCCAGCTCCTTGCCCATTTGGTCGAGCAGCGTCTCGGCGTCTTCCCGGTGGGAGCCCGCGTCGAGCAACGCGACCACTGCGGGCAGCTTGTCTTCCCGGGCCACGACGGCCAGGACCACCTCGCCCTGGACAAGCCCCACCAGCTCCGAAAACTCCAGCCCGATCCGATCTTTCGATTCGTTCACCACTGCGGCCAACTCGTCGCGCAATCGCGAGATCAAGGGGCTGAGCTGCGGATCGGCACTCATCCGGCCCAGCGACGTATTGGTGAAGCGTCGGGCCAGGTCGGGCACATCCGCCACGCGCACCAGCACCACCGTGCTCTCGGGCAGCAGGCGGAGCGTGTCGACACGTTCGGCCCGCGCCACGGACGCCCAGGGACCGCATATCGTCAGACCAGCCGCCAACGCCGCGACACAACCAACCCACCAGCTTGCGCACCTGCCAGGTCTCATGATCTCGGTCCTTTCCACGCGGCTGGGCTCCGGGCCGACGCCGGGGCCCCGGGGCTGCGGTCTCTCGACCGCCGCTCGAGGGGCACAACCGGCCGAAGCTCGCCGCCGACCGGCAATCCACCCGTTGCGCTTTACTCCCGCCATGGCCCAATTAGAGTAGGAGATAAGCACTCCGCCTGGTAGTCCGACACACGTGAAGTGTCGAGTTGGGTGCCACTGCTGGCTTGTCCAGCA
>CAYXPN010000036.1:0-25111 GCA_964467075.1 uncultured Planctomycetaceae bacterium | reverse complement strand
GGTGCCCTGTGCGGCCAGTGTCTCGCTGGCCATGGTGGCGGGTTTCTTGTCGCTGGTGCCCGGCGGGCTGGGCGTGCGTGACCTGATCCTGGTCAGGCTGCTGGTGCCCTTGCTCGCGCTGTCGGCCGCCCAGGCCGCGGTGGCCGGCGGGTTGTTGCGCCTGGTGTGGCTGGTGTCGGAACTGGCCGTTTCGATTATCCTATACGTAGCAGGCCGCCGCAGGCCGTCCGCACCCGAAGCCGTTCAACGGACTGGCGAAAGCATCGGGCCGCACCCACCCGCCCCCAACGAGGATTGCCCATGATTTCCGTCGTGGTGCCCGTGCTCAACGAGGCCGGCAGCCTCGAAGCCCTGCACGGCCAACTGGCCGAGGTGGCCCGGTCGCGCGGCCTGGAGCTGAATCTGATCTTCGTGGACGACGGCTCGACGGACAACTCGTGGCAGATCATCCGCAGCCTGGCCGAGGCGAACCCCCGGGTGCGCGGGCTGCGCTTCCGGAGGAATTTCGGCAAGGCCGCGGCCCTGAGCGCCGGGTTCGCCCTGGCACGCGACCCGGTGGTGATGACCCTGGATGCCGACCTGCAGGACGACCCGCAGGAGATTCCGCGATTCCTCGAGGAGATGGAGCGGGGGTTCGACGTGGTGAGCGGCTGGAAGAAGATTCGCCACGATCCCTGGCACAAGGTCTGGCCCTCGCGGGTGTTCAACTGGATGGTCAGCCGGCTGACCGGCGTGAAGCTGCACGACCACAACTGCGGCATGAAGTGCTATCGGCGCGAGGTGCTCGACGAAGTGCGCCTCTACGGCGAGCTGCACCGCTTCGTGCCCGTGCTGGCCGCGGCGCGGGGATTCCGCATCGGCGAGCTGACGATCCAGCACCGGGCGCGCAAGTTCGGCCGCTCGAAATACGGCGTGTCGCGCTTCGTTAAAGGGTTTCTCGACCTCTTGACGGTCAAGTTCCTGACCGGCTTCGGCCAGCGCCCCCAACACCTGCTGGGCAGCCTGGGCCTGCTGGCGTTTTTCGCCGGGCTGTTTGGGTTGACGTATTTGGCGGCCCGCTGGGTGATTTCGCGCCTGGTGATCATAGCGGGCTTGGTGACCATTCCAGCCGGCTCGAGCTGGGAGCAGATGGTCTATCACCTGCACAACCGGCCCGCGGTGCTGTATTCGGTGGCGCTGTTGCTCTTGGGCGGGCAGTTGATGTCGATGGGCTTCCTGGCCGAGCTGTTCATCGCCTACCACGAACCCCACCTGAAGTCCTACTCGATCGCCGAGCGGGCCGGACCGGCCGGGCCGGCCGACGCAAAGGCCGAGAAGCAGCCCGCCCAGTAGCGTGTTTGCGGCTTTCCAGCGTCCTCTCAGAGCGGCTCCGCGGCCGCGCGCTGGCGCAGGATGTAGCGCTGGATTTTGCCGGTGGCGGTCTTGGGCAGCTCGTCGAGAAAGGTCACTTTGCGCGGATACTTGTACGGCGCAGCGTTCTGTTTGACGAACTGCTGCAGCTCCCTGGCCAGCTCGGGCGAGGGGCCGTGTCCGTCTTTGAGCACCACGAACGCCCGAGGCTTGATGAGCCCGTCGCGGTCGGCCGTGCCCACCACACCCGCCTCGAGCACCGCGGGGTGGCGCTGGAGCACGGCCTCCACGTCTGCGGGCCAGACGGCCTGGCCGCTGACCTTGATCATGTCGTCGGTGCGCCCGGCATACCAGAAATAGCCGTCCTCGTCCACGAGAAACTTGTCGTGGGTGTTGATCCACTGGCCGCAGAAAGTGTCTTTGGTCTGTTCGTGTTTGTTCCAATAGCACGCGGCAATGCTGTCGCCCTTGATGAACAGCGTGCCCACGGTGCGCGGCGGCACTTCCTTTCCCTGCTCGTCGAGGATGCGCGCTTCGAAGCCGGGCACGACCCGGCCGGTGCTGCCTGCGCGGGCCTGTCCGGGGCGGTTCGAGATGAAGATGTGCAGGATTTCCGTGGACCCGATCCCGTCGAGAATCTCCAGGCCGAACCGCTCCTCCCATTTCTCGAACAGGTGGGCCGGCAGCGGTTCGCCCGCGGAGACACACAGTCGCGCACGGCCCCACTCCGTGCGCCCCTGCTTCTCCGCCTCGTGCAACAGCGCCGCATAACTGGTCGGCACGCTGTAGAACACCGTGGGCTGATATCGGTCGATCACCTCGAAGACGCGATCGGGCGTGGGCCGGTCGGGCAACAGCACCGTGGTGGCCCCCACGTGCAGCGGAAAATACAGCCCGTTGCCCAGCCCATAGGCAAAAAACAGCTTGGCCACCGAGAAACACACGTCCGACTCTTCGAGCCCCAGGGTCTTTCGGGCATACATCTCCGCGGCCACGGGCATGTCGTGGTGCAGGTGGACCGCCCCCTTGGGAAAGCCGGTCGTACCCGAGCTATAGAGCCAGAACGCGGCGTCGTCTTTGCTGGTCGGGGCGGGCTGCCGCTGGTCGGATTCGCCGGCCATGGCCTCCTCGAGCGGCGTGCAGCCGTCGCGCCGCGGGCCGACGACCAGCACGTGCTCGAGATACTCCAGCCGGTCGCGGATCGGCAAAATGCGATCCCACAACGCTGAGGCCGCCACCAACACCCGGGCCCGACAGTCGTTGAGCAGGTAGACGTATTCGTCGGGCGTGAGCATGGTGTTCATGGGCACGGCCACACTGCCGAGCTTGATGGCCCCAAAGAAGGCAAACGCCCACTCGGGCGAGTCGTAGAGCAGCATGGCCACGCGCTCTTCCAGGCGCACGCCCAGGGCGGCCAGCACGTTGGCCGTCCGGCTGACCGAGTCGGCCAATTGGGAGTAAGTCACTGTGCGGTCGCCGCAGAGGATGGCCGGCTTGTCGCCGCGACCTTCGGCCAGATGGCGGTCCACCAAGTGCGCCGCGGCGTTGAGCGTCTCGGGCAGTTCGAGCGACGACATGGCAAGTGGCTCCCTGGGGCGCCCCTGGGGCTTAGGGATGTCTGCATCGTCAATGCTCGGTGGATCAGTCCCAGATACGCTGCAAACCGGTCCCTCGCCCATCGGCTGGGTCCGATCGTGACCTCGACGAGCACACCCGGGCGCGTGCCTGGGCCCGAGGACCAGGCAGCCCGTCTCTCGCCGACCGCCCAAGCCACGCGCCGGCCGGCCGAGCAGGCGAATCTGCGGCCAATGATAACCCGAACCGCGAATGTGTCAACGCAGAGGGCCCTGGGTGAAAGCGCTCCCGGGCCGGCCGGGCCTGTTTCAGGGCAATCGCAGTTTGCCACTGCTTCGCCAGAAGCAGTGCCTCGCCGCTCCCAGCACTGCTTGCCCGGCGGGCAAGCAGTGGCACACCGCGTTGCCGAACCGGACGGGGCTACCTCAGGGCGATCGTGCGCGCCAGGGGGCGCAGCACGTGCTCGATCACGTGGGTTTCGAGCATCTCCTGGCAGACTTGTTCCAGTCGCGCCAGGGTATCGACAAAGGTCGAGTCCGCATCGAGGCTGCCGTACTGCCGGGCCGTGGCATAGACGCTGAGCTGCTCCTCGGGATACTCGCCGGTGCGAATCTGGTAGGCGTTGGTTCGAGTCTCCACACTCAGGCGGAACTGCAGCCGGCAGTCCTTGTCCAGGGCAATGGTCAGGGCGGGCTCATGGTCGATGATCGTCACCCCCGGCGCCTCCTGGATTCGCTCCATCGCGGGGCTCACGCCCAGGGCCTCGGCCACCAGCTCGTTATGGTTGCCCCGATAGGTGAAATCGAACCCGAACAGCAGGTCCAGGGCCTCGCAGTCCAAGGGACTGACCGACAGCATGTAGGGAGCCAGCTCCAAGACCAGGCGGTGCTGCTCCAAGGCCAGTTCGACGCTCTCCGGGTTGACATAGCCGGAGCACACACGGCGCGGCTCGATGGTGGACCAGCGGTAGCTGCCCCGGTCCTTGTCCTCTTCGAGCACGAAGTCCCCCCTGTCGCGGCAATAGAAATTCCGCATACTGGGGTAGGTTTTCTGCACGCGCTCGAAGAAGTGGAGCACCGTCTCCCGATTGGCCGGCAGCTCCATCTCGGTGCTGAGGTTGATGTTGACGTAGAAATCGTCACACAGCGAATGGAACCGGTTCATGGAAACGATCCTTCGTCGCGCTTGCGGGGCAGCCCGGCAGCAGCCGGTCGCAGAGGAGTCTCGGTTGACAACAGCACCATGGAATTCCAGTATAGGCCCCGTACTGCGAGTGTGTCAAAGCCTCCCGGCCGACCGGCCGACCCGCAGAGGCCGCCATCCCAACGAAATGGACTTGCACGATCCTGGCAGGGACATGGTCCCCTGAATCCCGCAAGGCCGTTTCGCCGTCAGGCAAGGTAGCCGGCCATGAGCCGCAATCGCCCGCCGAGCCCACAATGCGCTGAAACCGCTCTCTGCGCCGTGGTCTTTCCGACCGAACTGGGCTGGATGGCCATGATCACGCGCGGGCCGATGGTGCTCCAGTTGACCATCGGCCTTCGCTCGCGGGCGGCCGCGCTCAGTGCGCTCGACAGCCGGTTGCCGGCCGGGGCAGAGCCAGTGCCCCTCGCGCCTCAGATGACGCAGTCTGCCTTACCCGCCGAGGCAGAACAAGGCCCCTTGCTCGTCGAAACAGAGGACGGCCGCTGCCGTGTGACGCTGATCGACAGGCTGCGGGCCTATGCCGCGGGCCGGCCGGTCAATTTTTTGGACGTGGCCGTCGCCCTCGGGCCTCTGAGCGACTTCCGGCGCCGGATCGTGCGCTGCTGCCGGCGGATTCCCTACGGCAAGACGGCCACCTACGGACAGCTTGCCCGGCTGGCGGGCTCTCCCAATGCAGCGAGGGCCGTGGGACAGGTCATGGCTGCCAACCGGGTGCCGATCATCGTGCCTTGCCACCGCGTGGTGGCTGCGGGCGGCTCGCTGGGCGGTTTTTCGGCCCCGGGAGGCGTGGAATTGAAGCGGCGCCTCCTGGAGTTGGAGGCTGAGGCGCTGAACAACCTGCGCGCCCGCTGAGGCGGACCTCCCGCGTCAGGCGGCACAGTGTAGCCGCCGAAAGCCAGACGGCGGACCGTCCACGCTCTGGCGAGCGTGGCTACGAATCAAATGATCGGGCATCGCCTGCGGGTCGAACCACCCTACGACCTCCGCCCTGCCGATGGGATCGCGAAAACGCCACAGGGCGATAACGCGAAATGCCGCGCTGCTCTCCGCCCCACCCTCGTGATCGGCTCGCCTCGCTACGGCGCCTTCTCGCCGCCGACGGCATAAAGATGCTTGCGCGTGGCCACAAACAGCGTGCCGTTGGCCGCAGTGACCGAACAGAAGATGCCGTCGCGCAGGCGGATGCGATTGATTTCCTTTAGCTGCCTGCCGGCCTGGAGTATGCACAAGGCATTGGCCCCCGACCCCAAATAGACCTTCCCATCCGCCACCAGCGGCGAGCCCCACAGCGGTCGGCCGGCCTCGTGGACCCAATAGACCTTGCCCGTCTCCGCGTCCAGGCAGTGCACCCGCCCGTCGAACCCCGCGGCATACACCAGCCCGTCGGCAATCGCCACGGTCGCCGGGCTCGAACCGATCTCGTCGTAAGACCACAGGATCGCGCTGCGAGTGACGTCGCCCGTGCCCGCGGCATCGAGACACACGAGCCACCCCTCCTTCTTGCCGTGGAAGCACTCCTGGGTGAAGATCAGATAGACGCGGTCCTTGTAGACGACCGGATTGGCAGTGACCTGATACGAGGTGCTGTCGTGCTGATGGTCGGGCGGCACCTCGTCCTGCGTCTGCGCCAGCGGATGGCCGTGGAAGCGCCAGACAGGCTTGATGCGCAGCGGCTTGCCATTCGGATCGCCCAGACGCTGGGGATCGAGGGCCTCGAACGCATAGAGCACACCATTGCCCGCACCGAAAAACCCCAGTCGCCGGCCGCCCACCTCGCCCAGGGCCGGGGAGCTCCATTGGCCGTGGGTCACATCGCCGCCGATGCCGAAATCGTCCCGAGCCACCAGCCGGCCGGTGTTCTTGTCGAGCACGATCAGGCTGGGGGCCTCGGGATGGACCACGTAGTTGTGGGTCCATTCCACGCCGTTCGACGTGCACACGTAGAGCAGATCGCCGTCGACGAGCACCGAGCAGTTCGAGCCGTTGTGGGGCTCGACGTTGAGCTGCCCGTTCATGTCGAAGACCCAGAGGATGTCGGCGTCCTTGTCCGTGGGCTCCAGGGGCGAGCCGTCCGGTGGGACCATGTGGCGGCCTTCGTCCGTAAACGGCCCGTCGTTGCCGTCGGCCAGTCCCTTGAGGTCCAGGCAGAGCACCTCGCAGCGGTTGCTCACCAGCCAGGCCCGATCGCCCTCGACCGAGGGCGGCGAGGTGATGCCGATATAGCGCCAGTCAGACCACTTGATCTTCAGCAGCTTGGGCACGACCAGTTGCCAGAGGAACTCGCCCGTGTGCTCGTCGAAGCACATCAGCACGCCCTGGTCGTCTTCGATGCGCGGGTCGCGGGGCGACTCGTTGTTGGTGCCTACCAGCACGCGCCCGCCGACCACGATCGGCGTGCCATAGGCCTGGCCTCCCAGTTTGGCGACCCAGCGCACACCGCTGTCCGCGGGCAACTCGATCTCGCCCGTTTTCTGGTTGCGCACGCCGGGATCGAAGGAATCGGGCAGGCCGGTCTCGGCCGAGACCATGTTGCGCGTATGGCGCTGGCCCCACTGCGGCTGATCGCCCGCGACGGCCACCACTCCAGTTCCCACTGCCAGCCAGCCCAGCCCCGCGCAGAGCCACCATCTTGTTCTCATCGCGTTGTTCTCCGTGTCTGACGCAGGCGTGTCTGATTCGCGTGCAGCGGAAGGCGGGGCGCGCCCCCGGGCTCTTGCCGGACACAGCGTCGCGTCGGCTTCACGCAGCGCCTCTGCCGGGCCCGCCGCCTACGCGCCGCCCTTGGCGAGCGACTCACTTTGCCCATGATAGTGGCGGCTCGGCCCGAACGCCACAAGCGCCTCGGGCCCCTTCGCCGCCCCATTCGACCTGCCCTTGGCCCCGCGGCCCCCGCCCCTGGCGGCCTACCCGGTTGGCACCTCCCGCCATAGACTTGTAACAGGGCGTAACAGGTCGCCCAGCCTGCCGGCTGCCGCCTTCCGCTCCTTGCAGTACTTCCAGCCGCGGCTCGATCGGGCCGCGAAGCCCAATGGCCGAGTCGAATTCCAGCCCCTCGACTCTCCGGCGCCTAGCCATTGCCGTGCGCGGCGTGGTCCAGGGGGTCGGGTTCCGCCCGTTCGTGTACAACGCGGCCCGGTCCTGCGGCTTGAGCGGGTTCGTGCTCAACCAGACGGACACGGTGCGCATCGAAGTCCAGGGCCACGCCGCGGCATTGGAGGGGTTCTTGGACACGCTGCGCCGCGACTACCCACCCCAGGCCCGCATCGACTCGCTGAACGTGAGCGACATCCCCTGCTGTGAGGGGGATGCTCGCTTCCGAATCCACACTAGCTCGTCGCAAGCTGCCCCGCGCCCGACGATCCCTGCGGATTTGGCCACGTGCGGGGCATGTGTCCGGGAAATCCTCACCCCTGGCGAGCGGCGACATGGCTATCCCTTCACCAATTGCACCAACTGCGGCCCGCGCTGGTCGATCATTCGGAGCCTGCCCTATGACCGTGCGCGCACCTCCATGGCCCGATTTGCCATGTGCGAGGCGTGCCGGCGCGAGTACGAGGATCCGGCCGACCGGCGGTTCCACGCCCAGCCGGTCGCCTGTCCGCTGTGCGGCCCGCACTTGCAGCTTCTCGAGCCAGCCGGCTCCGGAAGGGCTGAACGCGAGGAGGCCCTCCAAGCAGCCGTAGAGGCCCTTAGACAGGGACAGATCGTGGCCCTGAAGGGCCTCGGCGGCTTCCAGTTGCTGGTCGATGCCACGGACCAGGAGGCGGTCTTGCGCCTGCGGGAGCGCAAACGCCGGCCCGACCGGCCGTTTGCCATAATGTTCCCCTCCTTGGAGGGGGTTCGCGCGGTTTGCCGGCTGGGCGAGGCAGAGGCCCAGGCCTTGTGCTCGCCCCAGGCACCCATCCTGTTGCTGCCCCGGCAGGAGCCCGCCCTGGGGCAGGCGGCCCGCGACCAGCCGGCCGGCGCGCCGGCCATGGCGCAGGCAGTGGCCCGGGTGGCCGATGCGGTGGCACCGGGCAACCCCTATTTGGGGGTCATGCTCCCCTACACGCCGCTCCACCACTTGCTCTGCCGCGCCGCGGCCCGCCCGCTCGTTTGCACCAGCGGCAACCTCTCCGAGGAGCCGATGGTCACCCGCACGTCCGAGGCCCTCCAGCGCCTGGGCCCGATCGCCGACTGGCTCCTGACCCACGACCGGCCCATTGTCCGGCCGGTGGACGATTCGGTGGCCCGATTCGGTCCGCATGGGCTGCAAGTGCTCCGCCGGGCCCGGGGCTATGCGCCGCTGCCGCTGGAGTTGAACATTGCGGGCCCGCCGATCCTGGCCGTAGGCGGTCATTTGAAAAACACCGTGGCCCTGGCCCTGGGCGGCGAACGTCTGCAGGTGGTCCTGAGCCCGCACGTCGGCGATCTGGACAACGTGCTCAGCGTGGAGGTGTTCCGCGCGGTGATCGACGACTTGTTGAGCTTCTACGGGGTGCGACCCGAACTGATCGTCTGCGATCTGCACCCCGACTATGCCTCGACCGGGCACGCGGAGACACTCGCCGCCCGGTTCGAAGCGCCGCTGTTGCGCGTGCAGCACCACCAGGCCCACGTGGGCGCGTGTATGGCCGAGCACGGGCTCGAGGGTCCGCTCTTGGGCCTGGCCTGGGATGGGACAGGCTACGGGCTGGACGGCACGGTCTGGGGCGGCGAGGCGCTGGTCTGGCAGGAGGGTCGCTTTCAGCGCGTAGCCCACCTGCGCACGTTTGGGTTGCCCGGCGGCGACAAGGCGGTGCGCCAACCGCGGCGCTCGGCCCTGGGGCTGCTGTTCGAGTGCTTCGGCGAGAGGGCGGTCGCGGGGGCATCGGATTGGTTCGCCCCGGACGAGCTTCGCGTGTTGGCCGGCGCACTGGCCCGCGGGCTGCACAGCCCGCGCACCAGCAGCATGGGCCGGCTGTTCGACGCGGTGGCGGCCATTTGCGGGCTGCCCCCGACGATCAGCTTCGAGGGCCAGGCAGCCATGGCCCTGGAGTATGCGGCCGATTGGTCGGTGAGCAATGCCTATCCACTGCCGCTGCGGCTGCCGGAAGAAAGGACTTGTAAAGGTATTACCTCCCGGGGCTTCGCTTCGCTCCAGCCCCGGCCACCCGGGCCGGAAGAAAGGACTTGTAAAGGTATTACCTCCCGGGGCTTCGCTTCGCTCCAGCCCCGGCCACCCGGGCCGGAAGAAAGGACTTGTAAAGGTATTACCTCCCGGGGCTTCGCTTCGCTCCAGCCCCGGCCACCCGGGCCGGAAGACGTGCGAGCGCCGGCCGAGTGGGACTTCGAGCCGCTCGTGCGTGCGGTGCTCGAAGACCGGGCCGCGGGCGTGCCGGTGGGGACCATCAGCGCGCGGTTCCACAACGCGCTGGCCGAGGCGGCGCTGGAGGCCGCCCAACGCTCGGGGTGCAGCCGGGTGGTGCTCAGCGGCGGTTGTTTCCAGAACGCGCTTCTGACCGATCGGGTCTGCCGGCGCCTGGAGGAATCGGGTTTTACGGTTTATGTCCACCAGCAGGTGCCGCCGGGCGATGGAGGGATCGCCCTGGGCCAGGTGCTGCTCGGGGCCTTCAATAGCAAAGGTATGTTCCATGTGTCTGGGAATCCCGGGTAAGGTCGTCGAGGTTTACCAGCGCGACGAGCTGCCCATGGCCAAGGTGGAGTTCGGCGGGGTGCGCAAAGAGGTCTGCCTGGCCTACACGCCCGAGGCCGAGGTGGGCGAGTACGTGCTGGTGCACGTGGGCTTTGCGCTGAGCCGGATCGACGAGCAGGAGGCGCAGGAAATCTTCGACTGCCTGGAGCAGATCGCCGAGGCTGAACAACTCAGCGAGGCCGAACAACTCAGCGAGGCTGGCGAGTCTGCCCAGCCCGAGCCGCGCGAAGGACCAGCCCCGGAGCAGGACCCCGCGCCATGAAGTACATCCACGAATACCGCGATCCCGCGGCCGCCCGGCAACTGGCCGAGGCGATCCGCACCACGCTCCGCCGCCCCTGGCGGATCATGGAGGTCTGCGGCGGCCAGACCCACGCTATCTTGCGCTTCGGCATCGACCAGATGCTGCCCGAGGAACTCATGCTCATCCACGGTCCCGGCTGTCCGGTGTGTGTCACCCCGGTGGAGATCATCGACAAGGCGGTGGCCCTGGCGGGCACGCCCGGCGTGGTTTTCTGCTCGTTCGGCGACATGCTGCGCGTGCCGGGTTCGGAGAAAGACCTGTTCACGGTCAAGTCGGAAGGCGGCGACGTGCGCGTGGTCTACTCGCCCATGGACGCGGTCGAGCTGGCGCGCAAGCACCCGGACCGCCAGGTGGGCTTCTTTGCCGTGGGCTTCGAGACCACCGCGCCGGCCAACGCCATGGCCGTGCTCCAGGCGGCGCGCCTGGGTCTGGAGAACTTCTCGCTGTTGGTCTCCCACGTGCTCGTGCCGCCGGCCATGCGCGCGATCCTCGAGGCGCCCTCCAGCCGGGTGCAGGGGTTCCTGGCCGCGGGCCACGTGTGTACGGTGATGGGCAGCGACCAGTACGTGCCCATTGCCCGGCAGTATGGTGTGCCGATCGTGGTCACCGGCTTTGAGCCGCTGGATTTGCTGCGGGGCATCTGGATGTGCGTGCGCCAGCTCGAAGAGAACCGCGCTGAGGTGGAAATCCAGTACGGGCGCAGCGTGCGCCCCGAGGGCAACCGGATCGCCCAGCAACAGATGGACAAGGTCTTCCAGATTGTCGCCCGCAAGTGGCGCGGCATCGGCGAGATTCCCGAGAGCGGGCTGGCCCTGCGAAAGGAATACGAGCAGTTCGACGCGGAGCAGCGTTTCGACCTGGAGGGGATCGTGGCGTGGGAACCCGAGGAGTGCATCGCCGGCCAGGTGCTCCAGGGCTATCGCAAGCCCACCGACTGCCCGGCCTTTGGCACGCGCTGCACGCCCGAGCGCCCGCTGGGGGCCCCCATGGTCTCGGCCGAAGGGGCGTGTGCGGCGTATTTCCGTTATCGCCGCCGGCACGAGTGAGAACAGACCTGTTCGGCGAGCCGCCCGCGTCAGGTGAGCGGTTTGCCCGGCAGTGTTGGTGAACGTTATCGGTGCTTCAACCCGAACCGGGAGCTGACGCTCCCGGCTCGCCAACTGACGCTCCCGGCTCGCCGCTAACGTGCTCGGCCCGCGGCAAAGCGCAGACTGCCCTCACCCGGCTCGCTAAAGCTCGCCAACCTCTCCCGCTTGGCGGGAGAGGGTTGAAGTTGAATAGGAATCATTTATGAGCCAAGAGCAACCCGGCCAGTTCGAGCTCCAGTGTCCCCTGCCGCTCTACCAGCATCGCACCGTGCAGCTTGCCCACGGCGGCGGCGGGCGATTGATGCGCCAGTTGATCGAGGGCCTGTTCCGTCCGGCCTTTGAACAGGACGATTACCCGGCAGGAACTGCCCGCGCTGCTGCGCAGAAGACGCCGGCCCACGACAGCGCCGTGTTGGAGCTGGAGGGGGCCCGGGTGGCCTTTACCACGGACACGTTCGTCGTCAGCCCCTTGTTCTTTCCCGGCGGCGATATCGGGCGCCTGGCGATCTACGGGACCATCAACGACCTGGCCATGGCCGGGGCCCGCCCGGTGGCCTTAAGTGCCGGCTTTGTGCTCGAAGAGGGCCTGCCCATGGAAACGCTTCGGCGCGTGGTGCGCTCCATGGCCGAGGCCGCCCGACAGGCGGGCGTGCGCGTGGTGACCGGCGATACGAAGGTGGTCGATCGCGGCAAGGGCGACGGCGTGTTCATCAACACGTCGGGCGTGGGAGCGGTGGCACCGGAGATCGAGGTCTCGCCCCGGCGCGTGGCCGCGGGCGACGCCGTGCTGGTAAGCGGCGACCTGGGTCGCCACGGGCTGGCCGTGATGTCGGTGCGCGAGGGTCTGGAGTTCGAGACCGCGCTGGAAAGCGACTGCGCGCCGCTGGCCGATCTGGTCCAGGCCATGCTGGCCGCGGGACGCGAAATCCATTGTCTGCGCGACCTGACACGCGGCGGGCTGGCCGCGGCGCTCAACGAAATCGCCCAGGACGCGCACGTGGGCATCGAACTGGACGAGGCGGCCATTCCCGTCTGCCAGCCGGTGGCCGCGGCCTGTGAGCTGCTGGGCCTCGATCCGCTCTACGCAGCCAACGAAGGCCGGCTGGTGGCCTTTGTGCCGGCCGAGGCCGCGGATCGGGTATTGCAGATCATGCAGGCCCACCCCGACGCCCCGCAGCCGGCCGTGATCGGGCGCGTGACCGGGGAGCATCCGGGTCTTGTCGAGCTGCGCAGCCTGCTGGGCGGCGGTCGCGTGCTCGATCTCTTAAGCGGCGAGCAGATGCCGCGAATCTGCTGAGCAGGGACCTTGACGGGCCAGGCTTTCGCCATGGAGGGCCACGCTCCGTCGTGGCCGTTGGGCGACCAAGGCAAACCTGCCAAAACGCCCGGCCAGAGACGGGTTGCGGACGATTTGCAACCCGACGGCGGCGCTCCTACAATGGTGGGGCCTGGACGACGAGCGGGAAGCACCGGGTCGTTGGCTTCCGGCTGCGCCGCCACCGTCTGGCTTTCGGTGGCTATCGTTGTGTGCTCACCCACGAAAGGAGAAGAATCCCCCATGATCACCACCATTGTGTCGAGACGAACTCGCTGGACTGTGCGAGTGGTGCTGATTGCCGGGCTGGCCGGCCTGCTGGCCGCGTGCGGCTCGGCAGCCGAGAAGGGCAACGTCTTCACCGATCCGGCCGAGGCCGGGCCCGATTTCCAGGCTCAGGGAGAGTATGTCGGGCAGATTCAAGCGGACAACGGGCAGTTGATCGATTTCGGCGCCCAGATCATCGCCTTGGGCGAGGGCAAGTTCCAGGGCGTGGGCTATCGCGGCGGCCTGCCCGGCGCAGGCTGGGACCAGAGCGAGTGCATCCTGGCCGACGGCCAGCGCAAGGGCGGAGCAGTCGTATTCGAAACGGCCGACGGCCGGCGCGCCGAACTCAAAGACGGCGTCATCAAGGTCCTGGAGGCGGATCGCTCGGTGCTGGGCACGCTCAAGCGTGTCGAGCGCCGGAGCCCCACCCTGGGCGACAAACCGCCGGCCGGCGCCGTGGTGCTCTTTGACGGCACGAGTGCGGAAAGCTTCAAGGGCGGGCGCATCACGCCCGACGGACTGCTCATGGAAGGGGCCACCAGCAAGCAGACCTTCCAGAGCTTCGCCCTCCACCTGGAGTTCCGCACGCCCTTCATGCCCGCGGCGCGCGGCCAGGGCCGCGGCAACAGCGGCTTCTATGCCCAGGGACGCTACGAGGTGCAGATACTCGATTCCTTCGGTCTCGAGGGGCGCAACAACGAGTGCGGGGGCATCTACAGTGTGGCGCCGCCCTCGGTCAATATGTGCCTGCCGCCGCTTTCGTGGCAGAGCTTTGACGTGGAGTTTACGGCCGCCGAGTATGAGGGCGGCCGGAAGGTGAAAAACGCGCGGATGAGCGTGCGTCACAACGGCGTGCTGATCCACGACAACGTGGAACTGCCCCATGCCACCACGGCCGCACCGGTCAAGGAAGGCCCCGAGCCGGGACCGATCTTCCTGCAAAACCACGGCTGCCCGGTGCGCTTCCGCAACATTTGGGTCGTGCCCCGCGACTGAATCCCGCCGCTTCGCCGGGCGCATGGTTCTGTTGGGCTGCGGCGATCCCTTTGTGCCAACTTGTTCCCCCCATGAGGAGAAACCTGCGATGAGACGACTGCTTTGGTCCTGCCGGTGGATGATGGTGCTAGTGGCGGCCTGTGGATTGACCGGGCTGGTCGTGGCGGGGCTGGTCGCGGCCCAACCGCCTGAGCAGACAAGCGCTTCGCCAGAGAACCAAGCAAGCGCTCCCCAAGCGAACCAGGAGCTCGAGCAATTGCGGCGAGAATTCATCGAGAACTTCCAGCGCATCTCTCTGAACACCGCACCGGGCGATGCCCAATTCCTGCAGATGATGATCGAGATTTCCGGCGCCAAGCGCGGCGTGGAAGTGGGCACGGCCACCGGCTACGGTGCGCTGCACATGGGCCTGGGCTTCGAGCGCACCGGCGGCGAGCTGATCACCATCGAGATCGACCCCCGCATGGCCGCCGCGGCACGCAAGAACTTTGCCGCGATGAAGCTGGAAAACGTGGTCAGCCTGGTCGAAGGCGACGCCCTGAAGGTGCTCCCCGAACTGGAAGGCCGCTTTGACTTCGTGTTCATCGACGCGGTCAAACGCGACTACCTGAAGTACTTCCGGGCCATCGAACCGAAGCTCGAGCCCGGGGCGGTGATCGTGGCCGACAACGTGATCAAGCTTGCCGGCCAGATGCAAGACTTCCTGGACGCCATGGAGCAGGACCCGAACTACCAGATCCTGATCCTGCGCACGTCGGAGTTGAAGGGCGACGGCATGGCGCTGATCTACAAGCTGCGCTAGGCCCGCGCGGGTCGAGCCGGCCCGATGGCTTGGTAGCCGCGCTGGCCAGAGCGTGGATCGTTTGTAGGGTGGGTCGAGCGATAGCGAGACCCACCTTGGTAGCCACGCTCGCCAGAGCGTGGATCGTTTGTAGGGTGGGTCGAGCGATAGCGAGACCCACCGACAAGCTTTTTCGGTGGGTCTTTGGTGGGTCTGCGCCTACGGCTTGACCCACCCTACGCGCTTGGTAGCCACGCTCGCCAGAGCGTGGATCGTTGCGGCCGGATCACCGCGCGCGGGAAATGCCATCCGGCGGCGCGCCTTCCCGCGCGGGTCCCAGGTTGGCTTCTCTTGATTGCTCGGGTAAGATGGGAGGTGCGGTGGGGGCTTGCGCCTGCGCGCTGATGGGACCCCAAGAATGAGCAGCGGCGGGTTGGTTTTCAACATCCAGCGGTTCTGTATCCACGACGGGCCGGGAATCCGCACGACCGTGTTCCTCAAGGGCTGCCCGTTGCGCTGCTGGTGGTGCCACAACCCCGAGGGCCAGTCGCCCGAACCCGAATTGAGCCTGATTCCGGCCCGCTGTGTGCGCTGCGGGCGGTGTGTCCAGGTTTGCCCCCAACAGCCGTCCGAAGCGCCGGGCGGCAACGGCCGGCCCGCGGGGGCGCGGGCGCACAGTGCGGCCGCGGAACGGCTGCCGGATGGTTCGACCGTGCCGGTGCCGCCAGGCTGCACGCTCTGCGGGGCGTGTGTGGAGGCCTGCCCGACCGAGGCCCGCCAGATGGTCGGCCGGAGGATGAGCGTCGACGAGGTGCTCTCCGAGGTGCTCAAGGACCGCATCTTCTACGACGAATCGGAGGGCGGGGTGACCTTCTCGGGCGGCGAGCCGCTGATGCAGTGGCCGTTTCTCAGCGGGCTGTTGCGCGCCTGCCGGGCGGCCGATGTCCATACCGCGCTCGATACGTGCGGGTTTGCGCCCCGCGAGGAGTTGCTGGAGCTGGCCGCCTTGAGCGACCTGGTGCTCTACGACTTGAAGACCCTCGACGACCAATTGCACCGGGAGCACACCGGCTTCTCCAATGCCGAGATTCTCGACAACCTCGAAGCCCTGGCCCAGTGCCACCCAAGCATCTGGGTGCGCGTGCCGATCGTGCCCGGACTGAACGACACGCCGGCCGAGCTCGAAGCCATGGCCCGATTCGTCAGCCGGCTGCGGGGCGTGCGCCAGGTGAACCTGCTGGGCTATCATGCGTTGGGAGCCCACAAGCGCCCCCTTGCGGGCGAAGCGGGGGCCCGTGTGCCGCCTGCCCCACTGCCTCGGGAAGGGCTCGATCAAGCGGCCGAACGATTCCGCCGGCTGGGCCTGGCAGCCCATGTGGGCGGGTGATTGACAGACAACAAACCCTGAGGGCCGACAGACGCCCGGAACAAACCAGGCATTGTAGGGTGGGTCGAGCGAAAAGCGAGACCCACCGGCAAAACGAAAATGGTGGGTCTGCGCCTCCGGCTTGACCCACCCTACACGTTTTTGACCCGCCCTACGCGATTGGGTGGCCGGGGCTGGAGCAAAGCGAAGCCCCGGAGAGTCATTGCTTCACAGTCTTGTAGGGTGGGTCGAGCGAAAAGCGAGACCCACCGACAAAACGAAAATGGTGGGTCGAGCGAAAAGCGAGACCCACCGGCAAAACGAAAATGGTGGGTCTGCGCCTCCGGCTTGACCCACCCTACACGTTTTTGACCCGCCCTACGCGATTGGGTGGCCGGGGCTGGAGCAAAGCGAAGCCCCGGAGAGTCATTTCTTCACAGGTTCCAAGACATGTGCAAGGTGGCAGCCATGACCGAACGAACCGCTCGCCTGCGACAGGCCAGTCTCGAGGCCGTGCCCTCGATCACGCCCGAACGCGCCGTGCTCATGACCGACTTCTATCAGGCCAACGCGGGGCGCTATTCGGTGCCGGTAATGCGCGCCAGGGCGTTCTACCATCTGTGTGAGCACAAGACGATCTACCTGGGCGACGAGGAGCTGATCGTGGGCGAGCGCGGCCCGGGACCCAAGCAAGTGCCCACCTATCCGGAGCTGACTTGTCACAGCCTCGAAGACCTGCACATCCTCCACACCCGGCCCAAGACCAGCTATTGCGCCTCCGAAGAGTGCGTGGAAATCTACCGCCGGCGCATCATCCCCTACTGGCGCGGCCGCAGCATGCGCGACCGCATCTTCGAGCAGATGTCGCCCGAGTGGAAGGCGGCCTACGAGGCGGGCATCTTCACCGAGTTCATGGAGCAGCGCGCGCCGGGCCATACGGTGCTCGACGACAAAATCTACGGCCGGGGAATGCTGGACTTCAAGCGGGAGATCGAAGAGACGATCGCCGGCTTGGATTACTTCAACGACCCGGCTGCCTATGCCAAGCGCGAGCAGTTGCGGGCCATGGCCGTTGCCTGCGATGCCTTGATCCTGTTCGCGCGCCGCCATGCGGAGTTGGCCCGCGAAAAGGCCGCTGCCGCACCCGACCCGCAGCGCCGGGCTGAGCTGGAAAGAGTCGCCGAGGTGTGTACCCACGTGCCGGCCCATGCGCCGCGCGATTTCCACGAGGCGCTGCAGTACTACTGGTTCTGCCACCTGGGCGTGATCACGGAGCTGAACGGCTGGGACGCGCTGAGCCCGGGCCACCTCGACCAACACCTCTGGCCGTTCTATTGCCGGGGGCTGGAAGAGGGCACACTCAGCCAGCAGGCGGCGCGCGAGCTGTTGGGAGCGTTCTTTGTGAAGTTCAACAACCACCCGGCGCCGCCCAAAGTGGGCGTGACCGCGGAGGAAAGCGGCACCTACACGGATTTTGCCAACATCAACCTGGGCGGACTGCTGCCCGACGGGGCGGACGGCTCGAACGAGCTGTCGCACCTGCTGCTGGAGATCATCGACCAGATGCACATGGTGCAGCCGAGCAGCAACCTACAGCTTTCGCGCAAGACGCCCGACGCGCTGTTGAAACACGCCCTGCGCGTGATCCGCCAGGGCTACGGGTATCCCTCGATCTTCAATGCCGACGCCGTGGTAGCCGAGCAAATCCGCCAGGGCAAGACCCTGGAAGACGCGCGGGCCGGCGGCTGCAGCGGGTGCGTGGAAACCGGGGCGTTCGGCAAGGAGGCCTACATCCTGACCGGCTACTTCAACCTGCCCAAGGTTTTCGAGCTGGCCCTGCACAACGGGCGCGATCCGCGCACCGGAAGACAGCTCGGCCCGGCCACGGGCGCAGCGGAGAGCTTCGGTTCGTTCGACGAGCTTTTCCACGCCTTCGACCGCCAGTTGCAGCACTTCCTGGAGATCAAGATCGAGGGCAACCAGATCATCGAGCAGATGTATGCCCGCCTGATGCCCGCCCCGTTTCTCTCCGTGCTCATCGACGACTGCGCCCGGAAGGGCAAGGACTACAACGCGGGCGGGGCGCGCTACAACCACACGTTCATCCAGTTCGTGGGCATCGGCAGCCTGACCGACAGCCTGGCGGCGCTCGAACACGTGGTATTCGAGCAGAACCAGGTCGATTTGGCCGGACTGGTGCGCATCTTGGAGGCGGACTTCGAGGGCCACGAACCCCTGCGCCAATACCTGCTCAACCGCGCGCCGAAATACGGCAACGACGACGACCGGGCCGACCGCCTGATGGCCCGGGCCTTTCAGAGAATCTGCGACTTGGTCAACGACCGGCCGAATACCAAAGGCGGGCGCTATCAGGTCGAGATGCTGCCCACCACGTGCCATGTCTATTTCGGCTCGGTCACCGGCGCAACGCCCGACGGGCGCAGGGCGGGCGTGCCGCTTTCCGAGGGCATCTCGCCCGTGCAGGGGGCGGACCGCAAGGGGCCGACCGCGGTGGTCAAATCGGCCGCCAAGATGGACCATCTCAAGACCGGCGGCACGCTGTTGAACATGAAGTTCACGCCGGCGCTGCTGGCCGACGAGACGGGCGTCGACCGGGTGGCGCGCCTGATCCGCACGTATTTCCGCATGGACGGCCACCACGTGCAGTTCAACGTGGTGCGGGCCGACACGCTGCGCCAGGCCCAGGCCCATCCGGAGGCCCACCGCGACTTGATCGTGCGCGTGGCCGGCTACAGCGACTACTTCTGCGACCTGGCGCGCGAGCTGCAAGACGAGATCATCGCGCGCACCGAACACGCGGCGTTCTGAGCGGCGTGTAGTCACAAGCGACCCGATGAATCGGGTCACTACGAGCGGGCGGATCGGGTCACTACGAGCGGACGACTCAATAGATCTCGATGCTCTTGATCACCCGGCCGTCCGAGGCCAGCGAGCCGAACAGACACCGCTCGGCCGCTGCCAGCAGTTCACTGGCAGGGAAGTTCTTCGGCGGCAAGGCCACCGTGGCCACCCCCACGCCCGCACTTGCCCGCCCGAACCCGTCCAGGCCATCGCTGGTGGCACTGCGCAGCCGCTCGATGATCTCGTGCCCGTAGTCCACGGCCGCTGAGCGTTCGCAGTCGGGCAGGATCAATGCGAAGCCGAATTCCCCGTACGGCGCGCAACTGCGGCCCGAATGATCCACCGCCAGACAAGCCTGGTAGAGTTGGTTGCGCACTTGTTCCAGGCCGGCCGGACCCAAAGTCAGCGCTAGCTGATCGGCCTCGACCGGCTCGGCCAACAGCAGGCTCAGGCCGCAGCGCGATTGCCGGCAGGCCATGACCATCCGCTGCATGTGGCCCACCAGCCCGGGGTCCGAACGTCGAGACGCCGGGGTAGCGACGGCCAGCCCGGCCGGGCGCCCGCTTGCGCCCGCCGCGGCGGGCCTGCTCATCTCCCTGGGAGCGGGGGCCGGTGGTGGTGCCGGCGCGACAGGGGCCGCGGGCTGGTCGGCCAGGGCGGCCACGGCACTGGCCAGCGCCTGCGTTTCGTCCGCCAGCCGGACCGGCAGCGGCTCGGATCCAGTCGACGGCAACCCGCCGGCCATCTGCCCGGCTGCGTCCGCAGCCACCGCGGAAAGCTGGGCGTGGGCTTCGACCAGCAGGTCCCGGTAGTCCATGCCCTCGGGCAGTTGCAGGTTGAACACGTCGGCCAGTTGTTCCACCTTTTCGCGCAGCCGATCCACCAGCGACTCGAGCTCTTTGTCCGTCAGCCCGCCCACCCGGCGGCCGGCGTCGAGCAATTCCGGCAACACGGCCTTCTGCTCGTGGGCCAGCAGCCGGGCCAGCAATTCCGCCAGATCGAGAATCGCCGGCAGCGACTCCTCGGCAGGACTCGTCTCGGGCTGCTCACCGCCAAGGGCTCCGGGGGCCACGGCGAAGACCAGCCCCTCGGGCAGTCCCCACTGGGCCAGCAGGCGGGCGGAGAGCATCGTATGGTCGAAGCCCACGGCGTCGGTTTCCAGGGCCCTCAAATCGCCGCCCGCGGCCACGGCCTTGTCGATGAATTGCAGATAGGGCTCGCCCAATTGCTGGATCAGCACCAGCACGCCGATATCCTGCAACAGCCCGGCGATGAACGCCTCGTCGCCCGGCAGGCTCCATAGGGTCTCGCTCAACTCGCGTGCGCCTACGGCCTTGGTCAGCGTATGTCGCCAGTAGCGCCCCAGCGCATCGGCCGCCACCCCCGCATACAACCCCGCGGGCAGGCTGAACCCCAAGACCAGCAGCTTCAACGGCTTGGTGCCCAGCAGGGCCAGGGCCTGGTTCAGATCGGATACCTGGCGGCTCAGCCCGAAGAGCGAGCTGTTGACCACGCGCAGCAGCTTGCCCGTCAGTGCCGGGTCGTTTTCGATGCACTCCTTCAGGGCCCGCGTGTCGATCTGCGGATTGCTGGTCAGCTCCAGGACTTTCATGGCCACGGCGGGCAGGCTGTAGAGCTGGCCGGCGCGCGCGGCCAGGCGATCAAGCGTTTCGGTCGGATTGCTCATGGAAGTGGTGTTGGGGGCGGGCTTGCGGTGCGGGGCGACAAAGGGGGCGGCGCGGACAAATGTCCCGCTCGTCCCGGGGGTGTGCGGAGGACGGCAGCGGCGCGGTCGGCGCGCGGCAGTGCCTCCAATGAGAAGTGTAGCTCAGAGATACGCTCCCGCGGCCCGAGAAGATGGCAGAGGGGTTCAGAGCCCCTACGACCGGCACGGCCATTCCGCCCGACAGTAGCCCGTTGCCGACCAGTGGGCTCTGCGCCGGGCTGGTGGGGTGTTCTTGCCGCAGCAGTGCGCCGGGCAGGCGGCAAGTGCCAAGCCGGAAGCCGGAGCCGGGAGCAGGACCAAAACAGAATCGGTGGGCCGGCCGCCCCCGCTGCAGCCGAGGGCTCTACCCCAGACTGCCGCCTGCAACGGGTTGTCAGCGGGCCACCACCTGAAGTTCCGGTCACTCGTACGGCCCGAGAAAGCGCTCGCCGTTGAAATGGACGATGTGGGACGGTGCCTCGGCGATCCATGCCTCAGTTTCCCACGCGATCTCGCAGAGGTACTTGTTCATGGCTCGTCGGGTGAGAAACGCGGTCACAAAGACGAGGCCCGAGCGAGCCGTGCTGAAAAGCGCCTTTAGTTCATTGTGCCGCTTGATGCCGATGGGGCCGTGACTGGTAACGGCCTCGATCAGCACAAGCCAATCCCTCTCTGGCAGATGCACTACCACGTCGGGCATCTTTCCGTGCTCGTCGATCTGGACGCCGAGTCACCTAAGATAGTCGGGCTCGACATGCCGCTGCTTCCGCCCAGTGTCACCCAAGTACACAACGATACCGCCGGGCGTGAAACGGGGGCAGAACTCCTCGATGATTCTCTTGACGAGTTCGTTCTGGCCGCCGGCCGTCAGTGAGGCCTTCTTGCCGCTGGGGAGCCTCACGGGAATCAGCGCCATCTGACGCTCTCTCGGCTGCAGGCTTTTGAGCGCGTCAGCCCCGGCCAGAAACGCCGCCAGAGAATCCCTCCAGGCAGGCGTGCCATACGTCCGAACCAGCTTGAGCAGCGCAGGCGCGACTTGATAGCGATTGAGAGGACTGTTCACAGGGCGCTGAGGATTGTCGGGATTGGCCACGACAAGGCCCATTTGCACAAACTGATGCACTGTGAAACGTCTGACGGTCTCGCGCGTATTCGGCGCGTACTCCTTGCCGAATCGATCCCGGAAGACGTTCATCATCTCGGTGATGCCGAGCATCGGATCGCCGGCCGCCGACCACGACTTGCGTGGTGTCATTCCCAGAAGCGCGAGAAGGACAAGTGCCGATCGCTCGTTCTGCTGTTCTCGCGGCACATCCAAAGCAGCGAGTATTCCCAGGGCCTCGCCGATGCGCTTCGGCCCCCCGCTGCGCCGGTTGGCAGCTTTTTTAGCCATGGAATACCATCTCGTCGACCAGGCGATCAAGCTCTTCCTGGGCGGGGAAGCACCTTCCAATCCGCCGTCCAAGAGCGACGAGAGTGGAACGGGGAGGATAGGGCAAAGAGCGCAAATCGCAGGCGTTGACCTGTGTGTGGCCGCTGAACTGCCGGAAGTACGTGTCCAACACCGATGAGTTCAGGTATGCCGTGAGCCCCTTCGCAAGGGCTGCCGGCAGACCGCGACCTTGCGCATGGTAGTAGTTCAAGTGGTTCTCGAAGGCAACCTGGCCGGCCGCCACGCGCCCTGGGTCATAGACCGCGGCAACGAGCCGGCGTCGTTCCTCTTTGGCCGTAAATCGTTTCGTCACAACGTAGTGCCCCGCCGGAACCACAAGCTCCTCAGCCCGTCCTTTGAGAGCCAGCGCGTTCGGCTTCCTCGTCTTGCCGTTGGGCCATTCGACAAAACCTTGCTTCAGATGGCACGGATAGATGAGAGGAACCGTGTTTCGACCCGGCTGGGCACGTAGCAGGTCTCTAGCTCGGAAGTCGACAACGCGCCCCGTCGAGACCGTCAATCCAAGCTCGGCGAGGTTTCCGCGCAGACTCTTGACCTGCTCGCAGGCGGACTCACCGTCCTCCTCGGGAACGATGTGAATGAACGCATGACGATCATCGGGACGCACGAGCTCGTCGTGCTTTACGGTTCGGCTCCGCAGCACAGCATCGTCTGGACCGGAACTCGCGGAGACGACGACTTCAGTGAGTTGGTCGGTCTTCGCCGCATGGAAGACCACGTTTTCCTGCAAGACCTTGTCATCCACGAAGGCCCTGTCTCGGGCGTCGAATACGTGGATTCGGCGGAACCGCATTTCCCGCAGGAAATAGCGCCGAAACGGCTCGAAATAGGGGCCGTTACAGAAACTTCGCGGGGTGATTGCGACCATCTCACCTTGTGGCGCGAGGAGTCGGGCCGCAACGGCCAAGAACCCCGTGTACAGATTGGTCGCCTCGAGTCCGATCGACCTCAGCAGCGCTCGCTCCCGAGACTCGCTACGTATCTTTCGGTAGGGCGGATTGAGAATCGCACAGTCGAAGCGATCCTGCTCGCCCGTCGCGAAGAGATCGCCGGCAAGCCCCCTTGCACCTGCCTCCAAGAAGTCATCTTCCACCAGGCGGCCGCGGAACGAAATCCCGACCTCCTCGCATGCATGTCGGCAACACTCCAGTGTCTTGCCCAGATAACCGACGAGGACCGAGTCGATCTCGTAAGCTGTGACGGCGATCGCCGCTGGGGGCTTGGGTCGCTGCGTGAGGTTTAAGACCAAGGCTGCGCACAGTGGACCGGTGCCGGCGCCGGGGTCAAGGATGCGTACTTCGGACTTCCTGCACCGGAACATGCCGGCCATGAACGCGGCAATCGGGCGAGGCGTCAGGAACTGACCCATCTGGGCGCGGCGCCGAGGAGCCAGGCCGAGAGCCGCCTCCTTACGAAAGCTCTCGACAGTCCGCAGCAGTGTCCCTACCGCTCCGGAGCCTATAGGCCGAAGCGCGCGCTCGCGTGGCTTTGTCATAGTCCACCCCGAACTCACAATCCTTGTCCCGCCAACAATGCGATCGCCCGGTTCGCGCAAACGCCTCGCAGCCCTCGGGTGGCAGCTCAGCAGAAGAGCCTGCGCGCCCGCGCCCGCGAAGCGGCCGGAGCGCTCGGCGGCCCGGTCGGCGCTGGGCCGGCGCAGGCGAGCCGATCAGCCCTTGCGATGGCGGATTTTGGACCGCATGCGCCGTTTCTTGCGGCCGATCTTGCGCCGGCCTTTACCTGTCTTCTTTGACCCCACGTGCCTTTCTCCAAGTATGTGGGCCCCAACGGCCCCCCAAGCGCGCGGCAGACGATAGCAAACTGCTGCCCGCGCGCGGGGCGCGACGAGTGACCAGACCGGACGGGACTGGTCCATTTCTCGGCGCTAGACGCATTTCTGCAAGAACGGGCGCCGGCCGAGAACGTGGGCCTGTCCCCCTTGCCCCCGAATCTAGCACACCAGGGCCCCGGACCGCAAGGGGCCTGCACGCGGGCAGCTCCGAGGGCTGCACCAAGGACTCCCATGGGCGTGTCTGACAAAGGGATTTGCGGCTGTAGCCACCGAAAGCCAGACGGTGGGACGACCTGCTTGTTGCTGGGCGTTGGTAGGTGCCGCCCCACGCTCTGGCGAGCGTGGCTACCACGATCAGACAGACTCTACCCCGCGTCCCGCCAGCTTTCCACGCTGGCGATGGCCTGCCGAATGATGGTCAGCAGCACGTTCGGATCGTAGGGCTTGCGGAGATAGAAATGGCAGCCGGCCTCGCGACAGCGTCGCAGGATGTCCGGCCCCTCGGCCGCGCTGAGAATAATGATGGGAACCGTACACGTCTCCGGCGCATCCGAGAGCCGGCGACACACGGTCAACCCGTCCACGTCCGGCAGTCGCAGGTCGAGCAACACCAGGTCGGGCTGGACGCTGCGCGCCAGGGCCAGCCCCGTCCGGCCCGAATCGGCCACCACCGTGTGGAACCCCAGTCGCTCGAGTCGCCAGGCCAGCGCCTCGGTGACCAGTTGGTCATCGTCCACGATCAACACGGTGTGGTGCCGATCGCGGGACTGTTCGACGGGCTGTGCTTCGACCAGGAAATCCGGGGCTGTGGACATGGCTGATGCTGTTGCCACCCGTATTGACCGAAGGCCCCCGCGGCTCGGACCAACACCGTCTCGATATTGGGGGTAGTGAAACCTAGATCACTCTGGGTAGGCGGTCAAATGCAGAGGGGCGATTCGGAGCGGCCGCCCGCTTGGCGCGCCGGCAAAGGCCGCCCCAGGAGGGGGTGAATCCCCCGAAAGAAGCAGTTGGCTGCCAGTCGCCCAGTCACATCCACTGGCCCATCTCGCAGCTACCGCCGCACTTGGGGCTACCGCAGGAGTCGCGGGCCGGACAGTTCGGATCGCGCGTGCCGCCCGTGTGGGCCGCAGGGGCACTGAACTGTTTCGATAGATTCTGCTTGCCGCAGGCCGGGCAGGCCGGCTGCTCGCCGGCACGCACCAGGGCCTCGAACTGCTGCCCGCAATCGCGGCACGCATATTCGTAGATGGGCATGACGGAGTCCCCTTGAGAACGCCACCACCGGATGACAAACAAGTCGCACGAATCTACATTAACATCATAAGGACTTGTAAAGGAATTGTTTGCCGAATTCGATGCGCAGCCCCGGGTGGC